>JBEKYF010000128.1:0-9374 GCA_049511255.1 Terriglobales bacterium
TGTTCGACAACACGTATTTCTCTTCCGGCGGTGTGCCCGGCCCCACCGGGAATCTCTACACCTGCGGGAATACCGGCGGAAATCCTACCCTGTACCAGATCCCAATCTCCGCGAACGCGATGCAAACACCGGTTGCCGGCCCCGTTCTGGCCAACGTGGCGGGAGCGGGATGCTCGCCGGTCAGCGAAAATTTCAATTCGCCCGACGATTGGATCTTCGTGGCCGTACCGTCCAACTCTTGCGGAGCGACAAGCGGGGCCACCGCGGGCGGTTGCCTCATGAGTTTCAACGTCGCGAGCGTTGCGCCCACGATTGGCCCATGGCTGCCCTCGACTGCTTATGCCCTCAACGATGAGGTGGTAGACACCAACGGCAACATTCAGAAGGTTTTTACTGCCGGTACAAGCGGTACTTCCGCGCCAAGTTGGAACACGAGCGGCCACACGGGGGATGGTCCCGTGGTCTGGGATTACGTGAGCGCAAGCAATGGTCAGACGACCGCCGCACAGCCGACAGGTACGAGCGGAATCGTCATCGATAACGTCAGCGCTTTAGGCGGGACTTCAAACATCTATTTTGGAACTTTAAGCGGAACGGGCACCACCAACTCGGCAGTGAAAATGACTCAAGCGGGGTTGCAATGAACGGATCGGAAGAGAAAAACCGGATACCGGTTGAAATGAATCGCGGTGATCCCGCTGAAAGCCAGCTTGGATTGCTTCGGGGCAAGGGTATGTATCTGGAGCACTTGCGACGGGTGCTGGGCCATCTCAAACGGGCCCTGCGGAAGGAACAGCCGTTAACCGTTGAAGAGTTTAATCAACTACTCCAGCTTTCAGAAGCAATCATTGATTACGGGCAAATGATCAAGGAGCACTTCCGTTACCCCGTGCCGGAAGTGATCGTCGAGATCCCAGAATTGGTACACCGCTTCGGAGAGACTCCACAGACCATTAAAGACGCGCTCCTGCTGCTAAGGAACAGCGGTCGTGCTGTGCCAGTCGATCTGGACGGAGGTTGGAAATTGCAACTGGCAGGTATTCTTCCCAGCGGTCAGGAGGGGTCTCACGCGGCGACGCGCGACCTCCCATACGTAGGCAGGAAAACAAATGAGATCCACTTCGGACCAAAAGACCTCCAGCAACATTAGGAAGCCTAAATGACCGTACGTGCGACCACAGCTGTCAGGGCTCCTGCTTGCCGAGGCAAGGACGAAATTGCAAGCGAAATTGATTCCGGGAGACGCCGTTGGACAAGAAATGCTAAGGCGGATCGAACAACTGTCAGAGAAGAAGTGATTATTATCATCGAGCGCTCCGTGCCGGAGGTGATCGTCGAGGTTCCAGAATTGGCACTCCGCTTCAGAGAGACGCCGCGGACCATCAAAGACGCGCTCCTGCTGCCAAGGGGCATGAGTCGTGCAGAGCCTATCCATCTGGGTGGATGTTGGAAATTGCAACTGGCGGGTACTCTTCCCTGCGGTCGCGATGGCGTCCACTCGGCGACGCGCCATTCCCATAGTGTTGACGATGATAAGGACGATCTAGGAGCCGCTTAATTATCTGGGGTGAATAACATGAATGCACCGTCTCCCGCGTTTGTCGGAAGAGTTCTGCTCGTGTCCAATGATGCGATCGCGATCGAGCAACTGAGCGAATCAATGCAACGATTCGCGCTGTTCCCGGAGCAATGTCCCGATGTTCCCTCCGCTCTAGAGCGGTTGAACCGGGCCAAGTTCGAAGCTGTAGTTGTTGATTTCCGGCTCGGGAGTCAGGCTGGGGCAGTCCTGGAAGGGGCACGGCAATCTGCTTCGAATGAACATGCAGTGGTATTCACCGTGAGCGATAGCGAGGTCGAAGCCGCTGAGGCATTTAAGGCTGGTTCAACTTTCGTATTACGGAGACCTCTCTCCGCGGATTCAATCGCCCTGAGCCTAAAGGCTGCCTATGGCTTGATCGTAAGAGAGAGGCGCCGTTACTTCCGCTGCCCTGTCGAGGTTCCAGTGGCGATTCTTAGGACAGCCATGCAGACAGTGTACGGCAACACCGTCAACATCAGCGAGGGTGGAATGTCGGTTACTGCCGCCGTCCCACTCGGATCTGGCGATCAGGCGCGGTTGCATTTCAATCTGCCGGGTGGTGACTTTCAGTTTGTGCTCGAATCGACGGTCTGCTGGGCCAAAGAGGGGAGGCTTGGATTGCAGTTCCTTTCTCCGCATCAAACTTCTAGACTCCAAGAATGGCTTTCTCGCCGCTTGGAAGAAGCTATGCCGCAGTCCGTCAGGGACAAATTCTCAACCCTCCCGCAAGACTAACTACTGCCAACTCCCCTGGAGAGACAAGTTTTGATTCCACATTCTCATGTGGCTCTTGTGAGTCGTTCAAGCCGTAGCGGATGACCTTTCATTAGGTTGGAAGGAGCCAGTTTCGGGAAATAACACCCTTGGCGGTAATGACAGCCACCAGTCACGATTACCAGACATGCGTAGCACTTCGTAAGCCGGACGCGAGTATTGCACTGACGGCCTAACTTTCGTAACTATTCCTAAGTTACTCCGCAGGTTAGAATACTTATAAGGTTGCGGAAGAATAGTCGGACAGTAATGAATCAGCAAGCCTTCCAACAGGTTAGCCAGAACAGCCCCGAGGCGATTCCGACCGAGATGCGTCGGATCGAAGGTCGGGAGTGGTGGCTATGGGGGGTAGCCATTGCGGTAACGCTGGCATTGACCTTGGGGATCATTTCGTTCACTTTTCCCTGGTTTAATCGGGACGCGGACGCTTCTTACTGGTTTGATCTCAGGGAATGGGTACGCGGGCTGGCAGCTCTGGTATTGCTCTTCGACTTTTACGCGATTTATCAGCACCTGCAACTCCACCGCATCCGACGCCAACTGGCCGAGCGCGATCAGCTTTTTCAACTCATCAGTGAAAATGCCGACGATATGATCGCGCTGGTGGACAGCGATGGCCGCCGGCTGTATAACAGTCCCGCATATCACAAAGTCCTCGGGTATTCTCCCGAGGACTTGAAGACCACTTCGTCGTTCGAGCAAATTCATCCTGACGATCGCCCGCGAGTATTGGAAGCCGCAGAGAAAGCCCGCCAGAGCGGTCGTGGAGAGCGGATGGAATACCGGATACGCCACAAAGACGGTTCCTGGCGCACTCTGGAGTCGACCGCGTGCGCAATCCGAAACGCAAGAGGTCAGACTGACAAACTGGTAATCGTGAACCGCGACATCACCGAACGGAAGCGAGCCGAGGAGATGCTGGCCCACAATGCATTTCACGACGGACTCACTAACCTGCCCAACCGCGCCCTGTTTCTGGACCGGTTGCAACACGCGCTAACCCTTTCCAAAAGACAATCGAACTACAAATTCGCGGTGTTGCTCATTGATGTGGATGAATTCAAAATCATCAATGACAGCCTGGGACACTCCGCCGGGGATGAACTGCTGATTCAAATCGGGCAAAGATTGAGGGACTCGGTGCGGCGAGCCGACACGGTCTCGCGTCCGCGCGTGAGCGGCGCACCCGACAGCCTCGCCAATGACGATACGTTAGCCAGATTCGGTGGCGATGAATTCGCGGTCCTCCTGGACGACATCCGCGACCCCATTCAAGCCGTACGCGTTGCGGAACGAGTGCAAGCGGAACTGGCGAGCCCCTTTCTAGTCAACCAACAGGAAATAGTAATTTCAGCGAGCATCGGAATCGCCTCTAGCATTACCCCTCACACCCAGGCGGAGGATCTGCTGCGGGATGCGGACATCGCCATGTACCGTGCCAAGCGGGCCGGAAAAGCCCGTTGTGAGGTGTCTGACACGGCCATGCACGCGAATGCGGTGAAGCGGTTGCGGCTGGAGACGGACCTGCGCAAGGCCCTCGACCAGGGAGAATTTCGCGTTTACTACCAGCCCATTGTGTCATTGCAGACTGGCAAGATCACGGGCTTCGAGGCCCTGTCGCGGTGGCAACGTTCGGAGAGCATAGTTCCACCGATTGAGTTCATCCCGGTTGCTGAGGAAATTGGACTCATAGTCCCCATGAATCGGCAACTGGTGCGCGAAGCCTGCCAACATCTCCGATCCTGGCAGTCTGAATTTCCGTCCACCCCGCCCCTCACCATGAGCGTGAACGTCAGCTCAAAAGAGTTCGCCCAGCCCGATCTAGCCAGCGAGATCCGTAAATCTCTCGATCAGACCGGGGTTGATCCCAGCTGCTTGCAACTCGAAATCATAGAAACCATCGCCATGGGGGATGCGGAAAAATCCGGTCACGTGCTGGCGCATTTGAAGGCACTCGGCGTGCGGTTGAGCATCGATGATTTTGGCACCGGCTATTCCTCACTCAGCCGCTTGCGCCGGATTCCGGTGGACACTTTGAAAATCGACCGGGCCTTCATTTCGAACATGGAAAGTGATCCGGAAAACCGCGAGATCGTGCGGGCCATCATTATGCTTGCCCACAATCTCGGTTTGAAGGTCGTCGCCGAAGGGACGGAGACGGAAGAGCACATAAACTTGCTCAAGAAGCTCAATTGCGAAATGGTGCAAGGATACTTTTACTCGCGACCCGCTGACGGCCAGGCCATGTCTAAACTATTGGCAGGCGGCCACAGCGCTCGTGCTGCGTCCGTCGGTGGTTAGAATCAGGCGATCATCTTTGCCCCTCGCGGTCTGGCTGGGACGCCCGTACCGACCGTGCCACCGAAACTAACCGCAAACCCGAAGCCGACCCCGAGTATGCGCAGCAAATGTCCCTTTGGAAGGCATCGATAGAGGGTTGGGTTGCTGAGAAAGCTGCGTTGCCCAAACTAGGCGAGTCTACTCTGCACTCACTTGCACGTCAAACTATGTGACCAGTTTCATCGAAACCGCCACGTCGAATTTCGAATTTTCGAATAATACCGTTGCTGCGCTGCTTCCCCGTTTCTCCTCAGACTCGCGTCTGGTACTCCTCCTTTCAGCAAGTGGCACTGCGCCATAGCCGACATCCTGTATTCCCAGAGCGATGATGGAGCGAAGGACGGAGTACTGGTCCACATCGAACCCTCACTTACTTCCGACGAGCCGGCAAACATTCTGAATTACAAATCTCAATATTCAGACTTTCCACACCAATCGACAGCAGACCAATGGTTTGCTGAATCGCAGTTCGAAAGCTATCGAGCACTTGGAGAGCATATTATTGAAACCCTCTTTTATGGTCTCACGAAAGGCGCACCGCATGATCTGAGCAAGATAGATCCAGAAGAACTATTCCGAGATTTCGCATACTTTTGGAACAATCCCGTAAAGATTCAAGCTATTCGCTGCCCTACTGATAGCGATCCTAACGGCATTCGCAAGTTGTAGGCATGCCAGTCTGGTTGTGACCAAAAACAGAAAAATATTTTCACACGCGCAGTTGGCTCACGAAGAGTGTCACAATCGTCTGGGAAACGAAGGCACTTCTTATCTCCGGCATTGAATGCGCGATTTGTGCGCTGAATTCTTTGCAGAACGCGTGGGAAGGTTCCCGAGGCGGAACGAATTAGCGACATGATGATATACCGTTGCGGAGCCGTCACGGGAAGCGGCACGACCGCGCATCCCGAAAGCTTAGGTGACCTCTCGTTTCGGTCCACGCTTTTGACTAACGACCAGCACACACCAGCCCGACAACGTCTCAAGATAACGTCCCGGACCGCTCCTTATGGGGCGTTCACTCACGCACGAAATGATCATGTTTCGCGGGATCTCCACGCTGTAACATCCCTTAATAGATTGCAAGCTCCTAACAATTCTTCGGCGAGGTGGAAGTAATCCAAGAACGGTCAGCGCTTCGTCCCGCGATCTAGAAACGGGCTTCACGGAAACTTCGGCTGGTTCGGCATTTGACCGCACCACGATTCCTCCAAGCTGACTTCGGGCTCTTCGGCGGCTTGTGGGCGTGAAACGACCAAGCGTTGGATGTAGTAGCATCGCGTTCAGGGTGCCATTTGGAAGACCAGATAGTTGAGGCGATTGCCAGGTTCGATTACCCGCCAGTGACCTACGATTTCATCGCTGGGTGCGAGCTTTCCTTCCCCAGCATGATCGATCTCGATCACTATCTCCAGGACCTGCTCCTCAGCGGCACCCAGGACAAGCTCAAAGACGGCCTATGCGGAATCCTCTATTGGGGTAACTACCGAGCCCCATATCGGGATTACCGCGTAGCGAAGTTTCGGATGGGGGTTACGAGCGCCAAGCTCCACCTTGCGAGCACGGTCGTTCGAATCCTCGATGGCAGCAGCCTAGCTACCCTCCGTGACTTACGCTTGCCGCAATTCAGTCAGATGGCGTTCGTAACGAAGTTCCGGACATTCCTTGATCCGGAGCGTTATTGTGTTCTCGACAGCAAGATCGGGAAACTGAAGTTCCTCTCCGATAGATTGATGCGCCAGAAAACGTACATCCCAATTAACACGCACAATGAGGAAGTATATCGACGCTGGGTCGATATCTGTGGCTCCATCGCGGCACGTCTCCAGCGAAAGCTGCGTCCTGTCGATGTCGAGCGCGGCTTCTTCTACCTCCTTGATCACAACAAGGTCGAAATCGCTGACGAATATCTGTCGTCAGCCGCATAGATGGATGGCTTCCAGAGCACTTTGACGAGTCGACGCCGACCCGCATATTGGCCCGAAACGGGCTTCGGGGACGTCACCAGCAGCGGGCCTTGACCCCTTGACCGTTGGGTTTGTAAACCAACGATGTGCCCGAGGCACACAATTGGCACGCAAAATCGCCTGGGAAATACAATGCGCACCCGGCGATGGCTGACCGATAGTCAGTCGGCAGGCTACAAATAAATCTTCTTGGTCAGAAAGAAGGCGAGACAACGGAATGGATGGACGTGCAAAACTAATAGTATGGCAGACAGATACAAGAACTTCGCGGATCTCGCAGCTCACGAGAAGGAAAATTCAGACTTTCGTGTGCGGTCGGAAGAACGCCACGGGGCCGCTGCTATTATCGCGCCGCACGGCGGCGGAATTGAGCCTGGCACATCGGAACTCGCAGAGGCCATTGCTGGCGCCGATCTTTCTTTTTATGCGTTCGAAGGACTCAAGAAAAACGGCAATGGCGTGCTGCACATTACGAGCAGTCGTTTTGATGAACCGAAAGCCGTAGTTCTCGTTAACGCGTCACCAAGAGTCGTCGTGCTACATGGAGAGCTAGACTGCCGAGATCAGGTCGTATTTCTTGGGGGCTTGGACGAACGGCTGGGGAAGCGCATTCAGGCGGAGCTGCAAGCGGCAGGCTTTGTCGTGAGAATCCACGACGATCCTTATTTACAGGGGGTCGAGAAGAGTAATATTTGCAACCGCGGCCAGAGCGGTGAGGGCGTGCAACTGGAGCTGAGTCAGCCTTTGCGCAGATCATGCTTCCCATCTTTTGACAGGAACGGCCGCCAGCAAAGGACAGAACAGGGTGACAGGTTTGTTGAGGTCATGCGTAAAGCGCTTCTCGGAGACGACGCTGGCGCAATCGTCGGCGAAGGCTAGGTGTACCGCGACGGAGATTGTGATTTCACATCCGCGCCGTGGAATATGAAGAAGAAGAAAGGATGCGCATCCCGTCTTTATGACCACCACTTTCGTAGCCGCCGCCAGAACCGCCGCTTCGGCTTATCGGCTCCTTCTTGACCTGACTGATCTGCTGGGGTTTCATCTACGGCAGCATCCGCTTTTTTCTCGCCGGTCCCGTAGTAGTTCGCTTTCGCAAGTCGCTCGTGTAATCTGACGGCGTCAATCTCGTCGTGGGACCAACGGGCGGCCCACTTTACCTTGTTGCGCCGTATCCAGTAGTGCGATTTACAGTTGAAGCTCCAGCTCCCGATCGACGGGTCGAGCGA
Source organism: Terriglobales bacterium (assembly GCA_049511255.1). GTDB lineage: Bacteria > Acidobacteriota > Terriglobia > Terriglobales > Acidobacteriaceae > Acidiflorens. The sequence goes on from JBEKYF010000128.1 coordinate 7,890, forward strand.
AATCGTCTCTCCGTCAAAAATGAGTTTCCAATCCGTGGGGCTGAGCGGCGTGACGACTTCGGTTCCGCATCCGCAGCAGCACTTGTGGGCGACGGTCGCATACGGGATGGACACGTAGACGATCCCGCCTTCGAGTTTATCGGGGATGAATTCCACGAACTCATGCTTGAGGACGAGATCCCGCTTCATGGCCGATCCTCATTGACGAGAGTATTGCCGTCAATCGTGTAGGTGCTGAAATGCTCGTGCTCAAGGTCGCGATAGAACCCGAACAGCTTTTTCCATTTGATGACGGCCAGGGCCGCATTGAGCGCGTTCAGATCCGCGATCTGGATGTTGCGTGAATACTCATCGTTTCCGTCGCCGTCGGAAAACGGAATCCTGTTCTTTTCCCGCACGTGCTCGCGCTTTTGCGGCGTGCTCGTCGTGACCCGCAAAATGCCGCCCAGGGCCTCGTCGGTCAGGTCTATCCCCATGCCCACATCGATAAAGGGTATGCCCCACTCTTCGAGCTTTGCGACGATCAGCTTCTTGGCCTCACCCTTGTCCATGCAAAGGAACACAAAGTCCATTTCCCGCAAATATCCGACATTCGAAGCGTCGATGAAAAACTCATGGGGGATGATACCTCGATGCATTTTCGAATATACGGCCTTGAAGTAGGCGACTTTCGATGGCACTTGCCGTAACTCGTCGCCGGATGGAGCACCGGGCGACCTGAAGGTATTATGCTGCAGGAATTTATCCCCGTCGAAAATGTGTATTTCCTTAACCGGCGTCTTGGCCGTGAAGTCGAGGACGTAGGACCCCGTTCCGCCGACGCCCACGATAGCAAGCTTTCCCAGGTCCAGCTTTCTGGTGACCGCCGTGATCTCCGCCCGGCTTGAAGCCGTATCGCAGTAATTGAATACGCAGCCCTCGTCTTCCGGTTCGATGAGCGGGAAGGTTTGCGCCCTGGCGGTAGGGTCGATCTCGTGGGCCGGGCCTGACAGGATCGCGGCGTAGGTCACCATCTTTTCATAGTGATCCTGGTAGCCACTGTCCGGCTTGCTGGAAAACGAATGATGAACGGTCAGGTCTCGGTCGAGCTGCTTCACCTGACTCTGATGCCTGATCTTGCCGATCTCGGAGCCGTCGACGTTGCACGGGTAGTCGCCGGCGAAATAAATCACATGCGTCGCCGGCTTAATCGTAACGTTGTCAGCGAGACTCAGTTCCGAAACGAGAGTGCCGCGCACGACTTCCCTTCGGGAATTCACGTACGGCACACCCCGCATCACCAGATAGGCATTCTTCACCTGCATGTCGAAGCCTTCGTTCCGGAGTTTCTGGAGATCAGCGTTACGACTTATTAGTTGCTGTGACAGTGCGCCGTGAAAGGCGCTGGACTTCAGCGGGTGAAACTCCCGCCCGGGAACTGGTTCGCTCCACCCGGTAGCAATCGAAGCGGCAGCGGAGGCAACGAAGCTGTCGGAGCTTTCGGTG
>JBEKYF010000129.1:0-9147 GCA_049511255.1 Terriglobales bacterium
ATGAGTCTATTCAATGCCGGCCGGGATTCCCTGCAGCCCGATACTCCCTGATCCGTGAACTCTTCAACGATCTGCCACCCGCGGCGCCCCGCATATTCCCGCAGTTCGGCGAGCTGCATTTCTGGATCTTGATTGTTGAGGGTGCTGACTCGGGCGTAGAGCGCAACCCGAGCAATTGCGGCTGGGCTTTCTTGAGGGAATGAAGCCGTGGTGCTACGTTGCTGTCTAGCCATTGTTGCCTCCTTAGTAGGCGACTGTGGTTAGCGCCGTGTCTGGTGTTAGTAGCACCGACATGGCGCGTTTTCGTTGTTGTGAGCGCTGCTGTTGCGCTGACCGCATCGCAAGCCTGGCCAGTGCCGGAGTTTTGGCAGCCTAGCAAAGCCTGAAAATACTTTGGGGACTTTTTGAGGGACCCTCTTTCAAAATAGGCGGTACTCAGTCGTTTCTGAAATTGCCGTAAGAGGCGTATTTTCAGAATCAACCGCAATTGCCGGTAGTTGTCGGTTTTGCCGTCCGTGCAACTGTTAACCGGAGGGTTGTAGGTTCGAGTCCTACCTGAGGAGCCATTCTTTCAACGGCTTGACCCTCGCTGCGCTCTGTTTGAGCTTTGACCGGAATGCAAGCTGAGCGACCTTGCCACGGCGGACCAATCGATGGATCCCTGAAAGTCCTCGATGGAGCTCGCGGACATCTGAATCTCACAATCGCCGGGCTTGCAACTCTTTAATCCCTTGATGTCATCGCTCAATCAGAATATCCGGCCAATTCGGAAGAAAAATCTCCTCCGCCCATAATTCCCCAAGGCGCCTCCGACTTCTACCGGTCCGAAAATTGTGTTGACGACGAGAGCGCCTACAACATCGTTCGGGATCTCCGGTGGCTTGGGAGCGTTCGGCAGTTGGTAAGTCTTACCCAATTCGTACATGCCGATGAAATCCATGGTGTCGCCCAAGAGCGGCGGCTTCAACAGCTGCCGGATATATCCAAGTTGGAACAGGAAGTACTGATCGGTAAGCAGTCCGTTGGTACCGTATGCAAGCAAGCGCTGCGTGCCGCCCAGCGAGAACGCCGGTATTCCGGTCTTGTAACCAAAGCTGGTCCCACCATAAGCGTTGAAGTAAATCGAAGAAGGACTGTTCAAGCGGAAAACATTCTGAGATTGGATTTCCGACTGCGGGAAGCCCTCAGGAGCCGCAGGGTTGGCATTGAACCATTTTGCGTCTACCTTCAGGCTCCGGCCGGAGCGCGGAATGACTGGCTGATCCAACTCGTCCAGGAGGTATTGCAGCCTGACATCGCCAGTTGCTCCCGAACCTGTTGGTAAAACGCTCGGATTTCCTATCTGCCACGAGAGACGCTCATACCCACCCTCGTACCCTAAGCGCAGTTCGCCGCTGCGTCCGAACTCATAACCCACATCCACGCCGCCCCCTGCTTCCAACTTTCTGTAGTCGGCGATCAGGCTATTCCCTGAATAGACGTCGTAGGGCGAACTAGAGAATCCGAGCCGCGGAGCGACAAACCATTGACTCGTAGTCTTGAATGGCCGGTAATATTCGCTGGCAATACCGTCTTGTGAACCCACGATCACATCATTCCGCAACTCTGAACGGAAGCCCCCGAAATCCAGGAAGGTGATTCGGGCGCCAATACTGAAGAGCACGTTGTTGTAGTCTGAACCGTCCATCAAGATCAGAGGACGCACCACCGGCGGCATGTATGGCTTTGGGTCGGTTTGGATCCGCAGGCCTTGTCGGCCATTTTGATCAACCATGGAATAGCTGAGATTCAAGAAGCGCCCCATCCCGGAGAGGGTCATAATCTCGTCATCCAGCTTTGCTGTGTCGACGGGCTCTCCCACCACACCGGACATGTCTTGCTCAATGGCACGGGCCAGCTTCGGACCAGTGCCCGTCACTTCAATAAATTCCGGGACGGGCGCCTGCCTGCGCCGGGCGTTACGACTGGCCAAGTATTGGTTCCAGGTTGCTTCATCGACGGAAAAGACAGAGAGAACGGAGGCCTTCGCGGCGGCAGCCTCGTATCCCGCCTCGATAATAGCGTCGCCTTGGTCGTAGTCCATGGCGGTGTACTTCTGCAACGGTACCGTCACCAAAATGTCCGCTTGCTCCATCGAGCGAAGTTCATTGTCAGCGATCAGGACGGAGACCGATCGAGACAGCACCGCAACGGTGGAGAGGGGTTTCTCGGGATCAAGCGGAGCAACCTCGAGGTGGATTCCGAGCACCACGTCAGCTCCCATCTCTTTTGCAACGCTGATGGGAATATTGTTCAACAAACCACCGTCGGCATAGATATGGTCCCCTGAGCGAACCGGCGTGAAGATTCCAGGCACAGACATGGTGGATCTGAGGGCCAGAGCCAGAGGGCCACTGCGGAAAACATGCTCCTTGCCGGATTGCAGGTCGGTGGCCACACAGGCGAACGGGATGGGGAGATCGTTGAAGCTCTTCAGTTCGGAATACGGGAGCGATATTTGGTCCAAAATCAGAGAAACCTGCTGACCGGAATTGAACCCGGCTGGGGAATGCACTCCCTTGTGCAGCCCAAATTCAAGTGTGCTCGGATAATCATGAGCGTCTTGTTTGCGCCGAAATGCGAGATCTGGGAACGGCGTCTGGCCACTCAATACCTCGTCCCAGTTGATCGTCTGCACGATCTGCCGTATTTCGGAGGCAGATTTGCCAGTAGCGTATACGCCCCCAACCAGGCCACCCATGCTGGTACCAGCCACGTAACTCACGGGTATTCGGTGTTCTTCCAGCCACTGAATCACACCGATATGAGCCAACCCCAGGGCGCCGCCGCCCTCGAGCACCAACCCGATGCTCGGGCGCTTTGTTGTATGTGTTATGGGCGAGTCCTGCGCAACGGCATAAGCTGCCGCTAAGACGGTTCCGAAAAGCACAACGCCTACTCGGATTGGCCATTCCATTTCCGACATCTCCTCAATCAAGCGTACGCGGCGATCGCTCGGGATTCACCAGGACTACGACACTTCGCGCCTCGACCCGATGCGTGTTCCCGAGCACATCCGTTTCAGAGCCGGGGTCGGCGATGTCGTGAGGTGAAGGCTGGGCTGTGTCCACGGCCACGCACCAACGTCTGCCTGGCACACTGGGCAGTTCAAAATCCAGGCTTTCCCAGAACATGTTAAACATCACGTGCAGGTCGGAGTCTCCGCCGAAACCTGCCAGCGTCATCGCGAGCGCCCGAGCGCCTGGATCGTCCCATCCCGGGCTGTTGAGTTTCGTGCCGTGCCACGAGACGTCCTTTAAGCCACGTTCGTTCACCGAGCCGTCGAAAAACTGGTCGCGCCGGACTGCTGCATGCATCTTCCGGAAACGAATCATGCCCTTACAGAAGTGGAGCAACTCGGAGTTCTTGTTCACCAAAGTCCAGTCGAACCAGCTGATCTCGTTATCCTGGCAATATGCGTTGTTGTTACCTCTCTGTGACCGCCGAATCTCGTCGCCAGCCACAAACATTGGAACACCGCGCGAGAGCAGCAGGATTGCCATAAAGTTGCGCACCTGGCGATTGCGGAGCGCGGCAATGCTGGGATCGTCCGAATCACCCTCCGCGCCACAGTTCCAGCTCAGGTTGTCGTTGATACCGTCACAGTTGGATTCGCCGTTCGCCTCATTGTGCTTCTGGTTGAAGGAGACTAAGTCATTGAGAGTAAATCCGTCGTGACAGGTCACGAAATTAATGCTATTCAGCGGTGACCCGCCCCTTTCCTGATAAATATCCGCGCTCCCTCCCAAGCGCGACGCGATTGCGCCGACTAACCCGGGATCGCCCCTGACGAAGCGCCGAACATCGTCGCGATAGCGGCCGTTCCATTCCGCCCATCGGTCGCCGGGGAAATGCCCGATCTGGTATAGGCCGGCGGCATCCCACGCTTCCGCGATCAGCTTCGTGTCTGCCAGGTCTTCGTCCAACTCGATCTGCCAAACTAGCGGAGGGTGAACGGCAGGCGCTCCATCCTCACCGCGTGAGAGGATGGAACCCTCGTCGAAGCGGAAGCCATCCACATGGGTTTCCCGAACCCAGTATCGGAGGCAGTCGACGATCAGCTTCTGGGCAAGTGGGTGGTTGCAATTGAGGGTGTTCCCGCACCCGGAAAAATCCATGTAGTATTGCAGCTCCCAAGGCACCAGCAAATAGTAGGAGCGATTGTCGATGCCTTTGAAGCAATACGTCGGTCCCTGGTGGTTGCCTTCATCCGTGTGGTTGAAGACCACATCGAGAATGACTTCTATGCCCGCCTTATGCATTGCCTTGACCAAATCGCGGAACTCGCGCAAGTGGCCGCCGGTTTCGGGCTCGAGGCAATAGGAGGTCTGGGGTGCGAAGTAGCCTAAGGTGCTGTATCCCCAAAAATTGCGGAGGGGCTTCCCATCAGCGACTCTGAGCACCGCGGTTTCATCGAAGTCAAAAACAGGAAGCAATTCCACGGCGTTAATGCCGAGATCTTTGAGGTAAGGAATTTTTTCGATGAGGCCGGCGAAAGTCCCGGGATGCCGCACCCCCGAAGTCGGAGATTGCGTGAAGCCTCGAACATGCGCTTCATAGATGATGCTTTCCTCCATAGGACGGTTGAGGGGCTTGTCGCCTTCCCAATCATAGCCAGAAGGATCAATGACGACTGAGCGCATGGACGTCCTCACATTGTCCTCCGGCGCGCAGGCGCTGCCGCGATCCCAAAGAGAATTGGAATTGCCGCGGGCGTAGGGATCGATCAGGACCTTGTTTCTGTTGAATCGCTGCCCGGCGGAGTCAAACCGGCCATCGACACGGTACGCGTAGTGCACGCCCGGCTTCAGGCCGCGCACGAAGGCGTGCCAGGAGTGGAAAGTCTTGTTTACATAAGGGTCGAACCGAATCGTTTGAAATGGCTCCAACGCGTCGTGCGCTGAGAACAGGAGCAGTTCTACGCCTGTCGCACTCGAGGAAGCGATTGAGAAATTCACTCCCGCAGGTGAAGGCGTGGCCCCCAACGGGTGCGGAGATCCCGCCTCAACCGGGAACGGATCTTGCCTGATAGGCTCAGCAGAAAGCGGGCTGACCATGGTGTTTTCTCCGTGTGAGCATGCGTCTCAATACCACTTCCTATCAGCTCGATTCGCGGCCTCCATGATATCTCGCAGCGCCCGCTAAAGTCTTACTTACTTATGCTTGTGGAAGACGCGCTTGATGTCGGGCCAAAATTCCTCGAAAGCGTTGGCCGCCATGCGTCCGGCAGTGTCTCCCGAGGTGTGCAGGAGGGGCAGGGGCGATAAGAGTCCATGCGAAGAAAATGGCAATCAGAATTGCGAACCGCCGCGAAAGCATGACACTGCGAGATGTCTTGTTCCGCATACGGCGCTCGCTTTCTTTGGAGCGACTTCCCTCCGACCGCAATTCACGCTTTCGCTTTCATGAGCGGCTGATCAGAGATGGCATTCGAAGAACTCCCTGTCGAGAAGCATTCCAACCACACGATTCGGAGCACGGCCACGGCCGGCACCGAGAGGAACACGCCCGCAATGCCTCCCACTTGACCTCCTACCATGAGCGCAAATACGACGGTCAGGGGCTGTAGATCCAAGTTGTTACCCATGATGCGAGGCGAGTTCACATAATCCTGCACCAGCCTCCACAGCAGCAGCAATCCCGCCATCCAGATCCAGTGGGAGTGAGTCAGGAAGCCGATCGCCAGAATAGCCACCGCCGAAATAATCCATCCGACCGCTGGGAGACATTCCAGAACACCTCCCAAAACGCCTAATGCGATCGCATACGGGAATCTCAGAACCAGCATCGAGACGCTATAGAAGACGAAGGAGAGGCCACACAGAGCGAACTGCGCGCGAATGTACCTGGCAAGCATCGCATCAATCCGCCGCAGAATTCGCTGGGTCCGGGTTCGGTTTCCACGCGCTCCAACGGCTTCGATAAACGCATCCGCCATCGGACGTCCGTCTCGCAAGATGAAAATGGCCAGAATCGGGATGGCGAAAAGCCAGAACGCACTCGCGGCGACATACGCTACGGACTGCGCACCGCGCTCGAAAACATGGGCGATGACGTCGTGGTTGCGAGCTAACCAGTCGTGTATCCGCTGCTGCTGAGCCGCACTCAAGCCATGCTTGGCCCCCAGACCGTCGGCAGTTTTTCCACTGGAAAGACCTTGCAAGATCACGGGCGCAGCCGCGTTCAGGTTCTTTAGTTGCGCCACAACCCTCGGACCGAACTCGTACAACAGGGTGCCTAGCACAAGTATCCCGATCAAGTACACCTGTGCAATCGCCCAAGTGCGATTCTTCCGACCCAGTCGAGAATGCTGTTGTACCAGCATGACCGCTGGCTCGAGCAAGTAGGCAAACAGAAGAGACAGCAGCAAAATGAAGAAGGCACCACGCGCCAGATAGAGGATAGATGCGGCGGCCAGGAAGAGCGCTACCGTAGTGACTACATTCCCCGTACGATCGTCAATTGATAACATGCTGCTTTGCTCCGGTATCTGCCGTCGGGTTCGGCGCGCGGGCTCAACGCGCACCGAACCTTCAGTTGGAGGCACACTCTATGCGCGGAGCCTGACCGCTCGGAGGCCGAGTCCCGATACGCAACTTGTCATTAGGCAGCTCTGGAGGCAGCAGTTCTGCCTTCTGCTTTGGGCAGGCTGTGAATCGCGCCCGCGAAACCTACCAGAGCCCCTCCGTCAAAGATGAGGTCGACGCCGATCGCAATGCCCACAAAGTAGGTGCTGGACATAGGCCAAGTGACCAAAAGGTAGATGCCGAGACCGATAGAGACCAGCCCCGCAAACATCATCCATCCCCACCTCGGGAACTGAATAACACTCGACCCGACTGCGCGGAACAGCCCACCCACGATGAAGAGTGCAGCGAGCAGCATGGTCACACCTTCCGCGCCTGCGTCCGGGTGGCGAATCAGGAGGTATCCAGTCACTCCGCGGATGATCGCGTTCAGCAGGTACAGGAAAAATCCGTGCCAGTTAAACGCGTAAAACGAATTTACGAGCCACACCACTCCACTGATCGCAAGGACCCAGCCCAACGCCAGAATTGAAAAAGTGGTTGCGGTCTGCGCCTTGCCGACGCAAACCACGCCAAGAATCATCAGCAGAATGCCGAAGACGAGGAACCAGCCCCAGGATCTCCTGACTTGCTCGAGGCCAGCGGCGAAAACATCAGTAACACTGCTCATTGTCCTTCTCCTTTTTTGCGCACTACCTATCCGGCAGCGCGGTCAATCGATCTACCGCAAAAAAACCTCCGGAGCCTTGGCGGGAACAACCAACGGCTTAGCTGATTTCGGGTCCGGGTTGAACTTATTGAAGACCGACGGGTTCTTGCGGAAGTGCTGCTCCAACGCATTGACCCGATTTTGGTCATTCGGATGATCTGATAAAAGCTGGGGTATCTCTTCCGCTTTGGCGCCCTTAAAATCCTGGAATAGCCACACCAGTCCCCAGGGGTTGTATCCGGTGGCGGCACACACGTCAGAGCCGGTGATGTCGGCGCGCGACTCCACATCTCGGGAGTAACTCAGGGAATGCAGCTTGCCAAGGAGAGCGATGGCCAACACATGCGCGGTAGAAGGGCCCAGAAGAATGGCGGCTCCGACCTCCCGCCTCTCGATTTTCTGCTGCTCCTCCATCAACGTCACGGTGTCGTGATGGATAGTGTGAGAGACCTCGTGACACAAAGTGCCGGCGAGCTCGTCAGTATTCTTTACGAAATACAGCAGCGAATCGACTACATACACGTTGCCGCCTGGAGTGGCGAACGCATTCGGTTGCTGTTCATGGACCAGGTAAAACTTAAACGGATGGTTGTATCGCGGTTGCGCTGACCGGGTAATGGCGTCCGCAATCGGCCGCAACGTATCGTACAAGGGAGATGATTCAATGATTTCGCCCTTGGCCTTGAGTTCGTTGAAAACTTCCTGACCCAATTGCAGCTCTTCGTCCTGCTTCTGCGCTTGAGCCGCTAATGGGGTGGTTGCGATCCCAACCCCCAAGAGGCACAACGCCGCAGCGGTGGTACGAAGAAGCGCGCTTCGAAGTATCTTGAATGCATTCATGGTTCATCTCCCTGGCAGCATTGGTTTCCGCTGCGACTGTCGATCAAACACGCATTCATTGCAAGCCGCATGAAGGCATGAAGGGTGCTCACAGTTACACTGGAACTCGACTTCGGCCACGTCATCGGCGTCCGAACAGCAGCCGCTGCAGTACTCCTCCGTGGATGGAACTTGACATTGGCACTGCTCGTAAGCGCATTTGCGCGTACTCTCCACGTCTGTAATGTTAGCCATAGTCCGCCTCACTAATTGAAAGTCTGCCGATCATTTGTCCAGGTGGCATCCGCTCCGCCATGCGCGGAAGTGTTATGCTGCCCGCTGAACGGCGCGGTCAATACTGCTGGCACCACTCCGTATCTTCGAGGCAATCACGATTCTGGAGATACCGCCCACCAGCACAGCAACGCCGACTAGCGTTCCGATCGCCCAAACAGAACTGGAGGGCCACTTTACGAGAATCAGTATGCCCATGATGAAGCTCGCGACGGCATCGAACAGAAACCATCCCCATCCATCCAGTGGCTTCACCCGGAACGCGGTCACGGTTAGTAATCCAGCCTGAACCAGCAGTAGCGTTGCAAGAAATCCCGTCAGCGCTTCTACGCCTTCAAAGGGAAAAAACGCCAAGGCAACTCCAGCGATTCCATAGATCACACCTAAAAGAACTTTCAAGAAGAAGTTTCCAACCGTCTGCGAATGAAGTGCGAAGACGATTTGAGCAATGGCGACGAAAATCAATACCCAGCCGAGCAGGAGGGTCGTGATGGTCGCGGTTGCCAACGGGTAAACGATCAGGAATACCCCCAGGGCTGCGGTCACAACGCCCATGAAAATGCTCCATGCGGAACGCTTCTTCACTTCATCAGTTAAGCTCTGTGCAGACATTCGATCCTCCTTCGTAGTCGAGTACTTGCTCCAAAGGGAGGTCTTTTGTCCTCCCTTTGGACAGGTGCCTGAACCGGGCTGAGGTGTCTCGGGTTACGAGGCCTTGGCCTTCGCAGCCGCCGCTTTTGCCTTGAGCACCTGAACTTT
>JBEKYF010000130.1:0-9119 GCA_049511255.1 Terriglobales bacterium
ATAAACGTGCCGATAATGATCATCGCGACCCAGAGAATGATGAAGCCAAAGAGAAACGAGCCGATGGCAAACTTGCGCTGCTTCCAGGTGTAATAGCCGTTACCCAGCGGATTGGTGTCGATATAGGGAATCACCATCAGGCCAATGATGATGAGCGTCGGCATCACTACGCCGGCAATCCATGGGTCAAAGTACACCAGCATTTCCTGCAGACCGAGGAAGTACCAGGGCGCCTTCGCCGGATTCATGGTCACGTTCGGATTCGCCGGTTCCTCTAGCGGTGCGTTCAAAGTAACCGACCAGATCATCAAGACGATGGTGACGATGATGGCTGCGATGAATTCAATGCGCAGCAGGAACGGCCACACGTGTACTTCCTTCTGCCACCCCGGCTCGAACGGCCAAGTCTTGCGATGGTGAGTTTTCGCCATCGCGGGATTGGTTTCCAGCTCCGCAACCAGGTCGTCGTTGGCCTTCGCCTGCTTCCATGCCAGATAGCAATAAAAGGCCAGAAGCGGAATCAGACCGACGATGGGTACGTTGTCGGGCGCGGAACAGATCTCCCAAAGTTGTCGCCAATCCATAAGTGCTCCAGACCACGCCTTCACAGGCTGCTGAAAAACTCAGGTTCGTATCAGGGTATCGCTTTAGCGATACCGCAAGTCTTCAGAATCAGCTGTCCCTTTAGGGGCTGCCATTGGGAAGCGATTCTTTCTCCAGCCACTTCAGGCGTGCCTTGGGCCACGCTGCGGTTTGTCTTCCGACGTAAGCACCACCGACGCCGGGCCGGAGATGCCGCCATCCTTGCGCACGCGCCAGAAGTGAACGATCATCAGTACCGAAGCTACGATCGGAATCCCGATGCAATGCCAGATGTAGGAACGCAGCAAAGCATTCGCATCCACGATCGAGCCGCCAAGCAGCCCAAAGCGCACGTCGTTATATGGCGTCATCCCCAACATTTTGCCGAACGGCCCTTCGTGTCCCAGCAGCGGCGTGGCGCGAGCCATGTTGGTGCCGACTGTGACCGCCCAGAACCCAAGCTGATCGTCCGGAAGCAGGTACCCGGTAAACGAAAGCAGTAACGTGAGCACCAGCAGCAGCACGCCAATGTTCCAATTGAACTGACGCGGCGGTTTATAAGAGCCGGTCAGGAACACGCGAAACATGTGCAACCACACCGTAATCACCATGAGGTGGGCAGCCCAGCGGTGCATGTTGCGCAGGATCTTGCCGAAGGGCACATCGTGCTCCAGATAGAGCACGTCGCGAAACGCCTGAAGTTTGGTCGGATGGTAATAAAACATCAGCAGCACGCCGGTCAAGGTAAGCACGATGAACAGATAAAACGTGATTCCCCCCATGCCCCAGGTAAAACTGTAGCGCACGGCGTCGCGATTGATCTTCGCCGGATGGAGATGCAGGAAGACGTTGGAAAGCACGCCGAGAGCCCGGTTGCGCGGCGTGTCATCGTGCTTGTGGCGGAAGATCGAGGTGTAGAGCGCGGTCTTGGTTGGTTTTTTGAGCCCCTCGACCTGTTCCTTGGCCTTGGCGGGGAGATCGGTCCTTAATGCTTGAACCTCCTCTTGCACGCCGGACTTCAATCGTTCGAGTAGGCCAACTTCTTTGCCGTTTTTTCCGTTCCCATTTTCTTCAGGCATCGTTTCCTCTGATCGGTCTGGTAATCAGCCCGTCTCCCCTCGCGGCAGGAACCTCCGGCAGCACACAAATTACACGGGCAAGTAAGATCCATCATCATTGAACTGGCTTGGCTGCCCCTTCGGCCACTGGTAGAGTCGCGATACATCTACCAGGATCTGACCGTCCGGAGATCTTTCGACGTGGGCCCGGTCCATGGGACGCGGCGCCGGACCCTCAAAGTTGATCCCTTCGCTGTCGTAGCCACTGCCGTGGCACGGACATTTGAATTTGTTCTCGCCGGCTTTCCAGTCGGGCGTGCAGCCCAGATGCGTGCAGCGCGCGTAAATCACGAACATGCGATCGGGTGTGCGGTCCACCCAGATGCGATATTTCTGTTGCCACTTGGTGTCCACTCCCAGACCGTATTCCTCGGGATAGCCGATTTTGAAGCTGGTCGCAGGCTCGAATAGAGTACGCGGCAGGAAAAAGCGGAAGAATGCGATGAACCAGGCGGCAAGGAAGGCAGCTACGGTACTCCACACCAATCGCCGGCGTTGCCGATTGATCTCATTGTCTTCCGGACCGACAGAGGCTACTCCTGCGCTGGCCGCTGCTTTGGAAGTCCCCACCGCCGGTGTGCCGACATATTTGGTCGATTCGCCGCTGCGGGCTACAGAAGCAGCCGCGGAAGCGGTTACGGTTGCCGCCGCTGCCGCAGGTCGAGGAGCAGAGGCTGCGGTTGCGGCCGCAGGAGCAGTTGGAACCGCCGCCGGAGGGGCAGTTGGAGCGGCCGCCGCAGGAGTGGCTGGTTCGCCGAGCAGGGCAGTGATTTCGGCTTCGTTGAGTGCAGGTAAACCTTTGCGACCGCGATGTGCCTGCTCTGCTGCGATGCTGGATTTACTCCACTTCTTGCCGGCCGCGACCCATTTTGCGACTTCCTCGCTGATGTCGGCACTGGGCGCGGGCGTCGCCGCAGCCGCAGCCGGAGGTGGGGATGCCGGTGCCGCGGCGGTGGCAGCAGGCGCCGGAGTGGGCGGGGAGCCTCCTGGGGCTGGCGCTGAAGCCGCATCGCCGCTCTCCCACGGCATGGGCTGGCCAGCCTTCAACGCTTCAATATCTGCATCGGTGAGCAGCGGCAGGCCTTCGCGCTTTCGGCAGGCCTGCTCCATCGCTATGAGCGAGTTGCTGAGCTGCTTTCTCGGCCAACGCGGAAGATGCCCGAGCACGCCATTCCCGACGCTCTTGGGTGAGTCGTCTGCCATCTGTACTTGCCCCCTGGTATTGGACCCCAAAATTACGCACAGACTTAAGACTCGAGGGTCGCCCCCTTGCGACCGGAACGGTCTCGTCGATACTGTTCCTGCACGTGCCTAAGGACCCTGTGCGCCGGTAAAGTCAGCTTCCTTGATAGCTTCCGGGCGACGGAGCGTCGGAATTCTACCTCATTCTTGGATTAGCGGCCAACCACAATCTTTTCCGGTAGTACCTCAGTTTGAAATTTTAGCGTGGCCGCTTCTTCTTGCCGCTAGACGTGTTCAAAATCACTGCGGCGCGGATCAACCCCTTCAGGGCGGCTTTGTCCAACTTGTCACCTTCATGGAAGTCAATAGCACGTCTGACGTTCCCGTCAAGACTAGAGTTGAAGAGACCTTTGGGATCCCTCAGAGAGGCGCCCTTGGAGAAGGTCATTTTCACTACTTGCTTGTAGGTCTCGCCAGTGCAGACAATCCCGTTGTGGGACCAGACAGGCGTGCCCATCCACTTCCATTCCTCCACGATGTCAGGATCAGCCTCCTTGACGAGTTCGCGTATCTGCGCAAGTAGTTCGCCACGCCAGTCGCCAAGGTCGGCGATTCGTTTGCTGATTGATTGAGATGCTGACATACCAGATCCAGTGTCTGGTTTACTCATTTTCTTTTTCTTTTTGTACTGGCCGTAACCTAGGCCAGGATGGCGTGTACCGGATAGTACTTCCGGATCATGCGTCCGACCGCTAAGCCCCCCAGGTATTCCGGGATAATCACCTCATCAGCGCCCGACTTTCGTAGGGAATCAGCGTAGTGCCGTTGACCGGCTCGAGTAATAATCTTCAGCTTGGTATTGAGGGACCGAGCAGAGATAGTAATGGACAGATTGTCGATATCGTTATCGATAACGATGCAGACGCCACGGGCACGCTCGATGCCGGCACTCAACAGGACGTCGCGCGCCTTGGCATCGCCATGGATCACCGGCACCCTATCCTTCAGAAGCTCGCGATATAGCTCGTCATTGGACTCAATAACGACAAACGGCATTCCGGAGCGGCGTAACTGATCTACCACGGCTCGCCCCATGTGTCCGTATCCACAAATGACAAAGTGATCTCGCAATTTTTTGCCGTTGACATCATTGATCATTGATTTATTGATCATCGATTTCCGCCTTTTCTGCACGCGGCAACAAGCGCGTGCCGCCCCTAGTTTCACTCGAGCCCGTGGTTCCTCACTTTTTCGCGACAGACTCCACCGCTGCCTCTTGCGGCACCGACTCCAATCGGCTGAGAGCGGCGATCGGACGGGCAAAAGGGATCGGAGCGTCTTTGCTGTAGGCGCGCAGTAAGTGATAGGCGATGAGCAGTTGCGTGAGGGCCAGCGGATCACTGTGGCGCACCTCGGTGCCGTAGTTGTAATCACCGAATTGGTCGGCCTGCAGAGGTCGCAAATCGGGAAGATGCTTCCAGATCGCTTCTTCCAACTCCGCGGCATGTTCCCGGCTTACATTGCCGTCCACCTCGAGAAACTCAACTGGACGCCCACAGTCGCGCCCAAGTTCAAGGCGAATCCCCGCAGCCTGGCCGCTCTTATTGTTCGCCAGATAAGTGAGGTCGGGATGAGGAATGGTGGGGCGCAAGACCAGATGAACGTTCAAATGCGCACCCGCCTGATCCGATCCCACGCCGCCGTCAGGATGGAAGCGCACGACAATGTCAGCAAATTCGCGCTGTGGACGGATGAAGTTCTGTGAGTCCGACTCCCGCTTCTCCATTTCGGCCAACACCTGCTCGGCCGTATATCCCCGCTTCGCCGTATCGCGCTTGATCTTCCAAAGCCGCCTCAGGTCCTCCGGTGGATCAAGGAACACCTTGACGTCGTAGAACGGCCGCATCGCTTCCGTATGAAAGCCCAGCAGTCCCTCCACGATGACAAACTCCTTCGGGACCAGGTATTCCGGCCGCACCAGTGAGCCCGTACTGTGGTCATACACCGGCTTGAGCATCGGTTGGCCGTAGTGGGCGCGCTCCAGGTGCAGTTCCAGAATGTCGAGATAATTGCAGTCGGGATGCAAGGGGGTGATTTTCAAGCGCGCGCGCTCGGTGCGGTCGTACTTGTGATAATCATCGGCACAGATGTGCGTAACCCGGTCCTCGCCGAACAACTCCACCAATCCACGGGTAATCGTCGTCTTGCCAGCAGCACTGTCCCCCACGATGCCCAACACTATTGGTCTTCGCTTAGTCATCACGCCTCCTCGCGCGGGATACTTTGCGCTCCGCCATCGTCAAATACCTTCGGGTTCTGCGTCCGAGCCCCCCTGGAACACCCGGCTTTGACGAACGTCAATCGCCGCGATGCGAAGCAGTTGTTCTTTGGGAATGCAGCCCCCCTCGCTGACCAAACGGCTGGCCTGGCGCAGTTTTATGCGGTCAATGGCATTCCGCACACTGCGCGCATTGGCAAACTGAGGCTGCTTCATCCGCAACGCGAGATACTCAACAAATGCCTGGCGCGATTCGGCGTCGAAGGCATAGTTCTGCTGACGCAGCATCAATTCGGCAATCGTCGTCAGCTCCTCCAGCGTGTAATCGGGAAAGTTGATGTGGTGCGCCACACGAGAGCGAAAGCCGGGATTGTATTGGAAGAAAGTTGCCATCCGATCTGGATAGCCGGCTAGGATGACGACCAGATCCTCGCGCTGGTTTTCCATGGCCTGAAGCAACATCTCAATCGCTTCCTGGCCGTAGTCGCGCTCATTTTCGGATCGGTAGAGGTAATACGCTTCGTCGATAAACAGCACGCCTCCCATTGCCTTCTTGAGCGTCTCTTTAGTCTTCGGAGCTGTGTGTCCCACATACTGGCCTACCAGGTCGTCGCGCGTGGCCACCACCAAATGGCCGCGGCGCAGGTAGCCGAGGTGGTGCAGTATCTTCGCCATGCGCATCGCGACTGTGGTCTTGCCGGTGCCGGGCTGCCCGGTAAAGGACATGTGCAAGGTGGGGCGCTCGCTCGTCAGTCCAACCTTTTCACGTAAACGCGCCACCAGCAGCAGCGAGGCCACCCGCCGGATGTAGGCCTTCACGGGTTTGAGGCCCACCAGCTCACGATCCAGTTCATCCAAGATTTCTTCGAGATTGGAATCCCGATGAGCGGCGCCGATATCCACAAGGCTTTCCCCAGTCTCCTGGGCAGTACCTGTTTCAACGGCGGGATCAGTATCTAGTCTTTGCATGGCATTTTCGCGCTGCTATTTCTGCAATAAGCCGATATTCACGTCTGTGCTAACTCGCCAGCTTGGCTTTGTGCCGAATCGTGTACTGAATGCGGCGATCTTGGCCTTCCGTGCGCTCTAAATAGAAACCGGGTTCCTCTTTCGGCCGGTGCACGATGAAACTCAACATGGTCGTCTGCCGGCCCAAGGTGCGGTCGAAACCGTTTACCTTGACGTAATCGTCCGGGAAGGCCTTGCGACACTCATCGATCTGATGCATGGCGCCGTCCAGGTCGCTCGCATCAAACATCGGCAACCCCCACATTTCCCAGTAAGCATTGCGGGGATGGGGATCGCCGGTGTGCTCGATGGAAAAAGCCCAGCCGTTATCGAGGCAATACCGCACCTCGGCTCTAACCTCCTCCTCCGTGAAGTCGGGTAGATAAGAAAAAGTACCTTGCGTGATTCGCATTGTTCGTCTCCGTTCCGCAGGTGCCGGGCAATTGAGAGGCAGCGCGGCCCTTCAAGCCTTGCTGCCCGGAACCACCGGCCTTCAGCAATCAAACCGTGAGCGTGCCGACTGCATCCGGCACATCGGTCGATTCGTAGTTAAAACTTACGTCCTTCCAGATCTCGAGTGCCGTGCGCAGCTCTGGCGACCAACGCGCCG
The DNA here is from genome assembly GCA_049511255.1 of Terriglobales bacterium. Classification (GTDB taxonomy): domain Bacteria; phylum Acidobacteriota; class Terriglobia; order Terriglobales; family Acidobacteriaceae; genus Acidiflorens. The sequence continues at coordinate 6,779 of JBEKYF010000130.1, forward strand.
CCTTCGCCAGGATCTCCGGCCCTTCGTTGAGGATGTCGCGCCCTTCGTTGCGGGCCTGGATCATCACTTCCGTGGCCACGCGATTCGCCGTCGCACCTTGCGCGATCCCATCCGGGTGGCCGATGGTGCCGCCCCCGAACTGCATCACAACATCCTCGCCCAGAAGGTCCAGCAATTGATGCATCTGTCCGGCATGGATGCCGCCGGAGGCCACCGGCATGACTGCGGGCATCGATGCCCAGTCCTGCTCGAAATACAGACCCTGAGAGGGGTCAACCTTCAGCGTATTCGCCCGCAGAGTGTTGTAGTAGCCGCGAATGGCGTTGGGATCGCCCTCGAGCTTGCCGACCGCGGTGCCGGCATGAATATGATCCACGCCCGCCAAACGCATCCATTTGGAGATGACACGAAAGTTCACGCCGTGCGTCTTCTGTCGCGTGTAGGTGCCGTGACCAGCGCGGTGCAAGTGCAGGATTACGCCGTTGCGGCGCGCCCACTTGGACATCGACTGGATGGCGGTGTAGCCGATGGTCAGGTCGATCATGACAATCACGCTGCCCAACTCCGCCGCGAAGTCAGCGCGTTCGTACATCTCTTCCATGGTTGCGGCGGTGACGTTCAGATAATGCCCTTTGATCTCCCCGGTAGCGGCCACGGCGTGGTTCACTGCTTCCATGCAAAACAGAAAGCGGTCGCGCCAGCGCATGAAGGGTTGACTGTTGATGTTCTCGTCGTCTTTAGTGAAGTCGAGCCCGCCGCGCAACGCCTCGTAGACCACGCGGCCATAGTTGCGGGCGGAAAGGCCCAGCTTGGGCTTGACAGTGGCGCCAAGCAGCGGGCGCCCGAACTTATTCAGGTACTCGCGCTCCATCACGATGCCGTGAGCTGGACCCTGGAAGGTCTTGGTGTAGTGTGGTGGTATCCGCATGTCTTCCAGGCGCAGAGCCTTCAAGGCTTTGAAGCCGAACACGTTGCCAATGATCGAGGAGGTCAAGTTGGCGATCGATCCTTCCTCGAAAAGGTCGAGGTCATAGGCGATGTAGGCGATGTATTGATCGGTGCCGGGGACGGGATCGACCCGATAGCATTTCGCCTGATAATGTTCGTACGGGGTCAGGCGATCTGTCCAGACCACCGTCCATGTGGCAGTGGAAGACTCACCCGCGACCGCTGCCGAGGCTTCGATGGGTTCGACGCCCGGTTGGGGCACCAAGCGGAATGCGCACAAAATGTCCGTGGCCTTCGGCTCGTAGTCCGCGTTGTAATAACCCATTTCCGCGTAGGGCGTAATGCCTGATGCCCAACGGCTCTTCTTCTCAGCCGGTTTGATGTTGCTAGCCATTTCTATCTCCTTCGAAAACCATCGAATCTTTTCCGCAGCTTAGTGGCATTCGCTGGCGCCGAGATTGTAGCAGCGGGCCACCCGGTCATGCTACCCCGCTCATAGTACTGAGGAGCGACTGAAAGTAAACGGGACCCCTGACTTCTGGAAGTGAGGGTCCACCCCAACGACGGGCAGCGTGGCAGCGGCCAAAGAGAAATGCTCCGCATGGAGCGCCAACCAAATCTGGAAAGCGATCGGTCAAAGATCGGCTCGGCCTTCCGGAGGTTCCCAATAATTGCCGCAAAGCATCTCTCGTATGGAGCCAAAGGTCAGTGATCTGGGTCACGCGCCGAAGTGACGGGTCTCACCTTCGATTCCGCAGGCCCGCGGTGCACAACCTGTGCTCCTGGTCCTGAACACGATTTCAGCTGCAAGCCGCGAATCAACCAACGGGCACTACTGGTGGTGCGAAAAGCGTGTTGGATGCTGACATCATTTTCCTAATTCGGAGTATACTTGGTCGGATTTCGTGAACTATCGCACCGGTCGTGGAATTCGGATGACGTCGTCAAGGCAGCCCAAGAAGTGACCGCGCAGTCGAGATAGCTGAAGATTTTGAGCGTGATCGGATTCTAGAGCCGTAGCGATATAAGTGAGGAGATTATGGCAACCCAAATTCTTGAAACCGCGAAAGCTAGCAATCCCCTGAAAGACCTTCTGAATTACGGTCAATCGGTTTGGCTGGATTACATTCGCCGCGATCTCTTCACCAGCGGTGAACTGAAGCGCCTGATCGAAGAAGACGGCCTGCGCGGCATGACTTCGAATCCCGCCATCTTCGAGAAAGCGATCGCCGGCAGTGCCGATTACACCGACCTGCTGCAGTCTCTGGCCACGAGGACCGACCTCGACGCCAAGGGCCGCTATGAAATTCTGGCCATCCGCGACATACAGGACGCCGCCGACTCGCTGCGGCCCGTGTACGAAAGCTCGAAGCGTCGTGACGGTTATGTCAGC
>JBEKYF010000131.1:0-9073 GCA_049511255.1 Terriglobales bacterium
AGGTCGTCTTCGTCGAACCCGACCACGTCGAGCGTGAGCTTCTTGAACTTCTCGCTCATCGACTCCTTGTCGAGCACGCGGAGCACGGCGTCTTCGCCGTGGATCGACGGCATGATCGAAACCCGGAAGTCGATGGCGCGCGCGTTGTACTTTACCCGGAAGCGGCCATCCTGGGGCACGCGGCGCTCGGAAATATCGAGCTCGCTCATGACCTTGATGCGCGAAATGATGGTCGAGTGGTGCTCTCTGCCGATGGGCGGCATGGCGTTAGTGAGCACGCCGTCAATACGAAACTTGATGCACACCGAGTCGTCCCGCGTCTCGATGTGGATGTCGCTCGCCCGCCGCTGCAGCGCCGTGAAAATCGTGGTGTCGACTAAGCGAATGATCGGGCTCATGTCGGTGCCCGCGGTCGCCGTCAACTTGTCGATGGAGATGGTCTCGTCGTTCCCGGCTTCGTCCTCGCGGATCACGTCGAGCGTGAATCCCTCGCTCGCGTCTTCCAGCACGCGCTTGGACTGCTCCGTCTTCTGCAGAATGTCGGAGATCTGTTTGAGGGTCGAAACTTTGGTGATGATCCGCTTGCCCAGCAGCAGGCTGATTTCGTCGATCATCATCAACTGGCTGGGATCGGCAATCGCAATCGCCAGCCGCCCGTCGGCCGTCTCATCCAGCGGCACGAACTTATAGCGGAACATCAGGTGCACGGGGATCTTTTCGAACAGATCGTGGTGCAACTGGAAATCGCTCAGATCGATGAATTCGCAACGGTAGCGCCGCGCAATATCCCGCGCACGTTCCAGTTCGTCGGGGACCGGTGCCGGCTCCGGCGCCAGCTTCCCGCCATTCCCGCCGCTTACCAGCACTGTTTTCTTGTCCGCCATGCCCATCCAGTCTACAGCCCCTTCAAAAACTTTTTCTTGCCCGACAACCTTGCATTTTGTATCTCGCCTTTTGTATCAGGGCATCGCTTTAGCGATGCCGTACTCCTCGGCCTTAAACCGCCCCTTTAGGGGCTGCCGTCGCCAGTCGGTTAGTGCACGCTCGCCCCCAAGGTAAAGATCGGCATGTACAAAGAGATCAGGATCCCGCCGACAAAGACCGCCATGATGACCAGGATCATCGGCTCAATCAGCGCCATGGCTGCGCTCAGAGCCGTCTGTACGTCTTCTTCGTAAAACTCCGCCACCGAACCGAGCATCGCCGGCAGCGCGCCGGTCGATTCGCCGACCTCCAGCATTTCCACCGCAAGATCGGGAAACAACTTTTGTGCCTCCAGGCTATGCGCCAGGCTCTGTCCTTCTTTCACCCGCTCCGCCGCGGCCGTGACCCCGTTCAACATCTGCCGGCTGCTCATCGATTCGCCGGCCGTTGCCATCGCCGGCACCAAAGGCAGCCCGCCTTGCAGCAGCGTCGCCAGAATGCGCGAGAAATTCGCCACCTGGTACTTCAGCCGGATTTCCCCGACCAGCGGCAGCGCCAGCAGAAATCGGTCAATGCGCTCCGCCCCGCGATCGCTCTGCTTCCACTGCCACAACAGAAAAATTGCCGCCGCTCCGGCCAGCAGCACCACCCACCCGTATTTCTGCGCGTTCAGACCGAGCGACAGCATGAACACCGTGATCGCCGGCAGTTGCGCTCCCAGGTTGTCGAACAGGTCGGCAAACTTTGGCACCACGTAGGTGATCAGAAAAATCAGCATCACGGTCACCACCGAAACCAGCAGCGCCGGATACACCAATGACACCAGCAGCTTCTTACGGAAAGTCTGCACCATCCGCTGGTAAGCGATGTAGCGGCCGAGCACTTCTTCCATGTTGCCGCTCTTCTCGCCGGCCATCAGCGTGGTCGTGTACATCTTCGGAAACACCTGCTGGGCGGCAAACGCATCCGACAGCAACTCGCCGCCTTTTACCCGCTCGCGCACGTTTTCGAGCAGCCGTAACAGAGATTTGTCCCGCTGCCGCTTGATCAAAAGATCCAGCGCCGTCAGGATCGGCAGTCCCGCCTTAATCAGCGTAAGAAACTGCTGGTTGAAGATCAGAAATGTCGACTGTCGCAGCTTGCCGCGCTGCCCAAACTGGCCCCCGCCCGTGCTGAGTAGGGTCTTGGGTTTGACCCAGTAGACCAGGTATCCCTGCTGCGTGAACCGGTCGTGGACCTCGGCTTCGGAATACCCGTTCTCCACCTGCTGCCGCAGATGGCCCTGTTCGTCGGCGACTTTGACCAGGAATTGTGCCATTCGCTATCGTCTGATTCCGAGTTTCTGGTTTTAAGCAGCGTCGAGCGTCTTAGACCAAGTGTAACATTCTGTTCCCAAAGCGCTTAATGCGATCTGTCTATCTGCGTGGTACGCAAGTAACCTGCCGTAGAGACGGGGCTTGCCCCGTCTCTACGGGGAAATCACTAGGGTCCCAATGCTCCTTCCACCGTTTCCACCCCCGGCGGAGCGGTGAACTGAAAACGGCTGTCGCTCAACTCCAGATTCTCTTTCCAGCCCGCAAAGCGGAACTCCGTCGTCGCCCCATCCGCCTCCAGTAATACGATGCGGACAATCTGATTGGAGGGTGTGATCTCCAGTTGCACCTCGCTTGCTTGGCCCACCATGCTCTGCGGAACGGCGCTCTGCGGAACCCCTCGCAACAGAGTGTTGCCTGCGGCCAGAGGCGTTTGATCTACAGCCTTAGAAAGTCCTCGTAATTCATTCTCCAGCTTGGTCTTACCGAGCAAAAATGCCAGTGGCGACCGCAGGTCGTCCAGCTGCCGGAATGCCGTCTTTCTGAGTTGCCGTTCCGCCGGCAGGTAGAACCATACCGCCTGGCCGTCGCTGATGAACAACTTCTCTTTCGGAGAACGATATTCCCACCGCATCTTGCGCGGCTTTTTCAACCACAAGGTGCCCGATTCCACTCGCTCCGAGCCCTCGCCCCGGTAGATCTCGGTAAAGTCCGATTCGAGACTGCGCAGGTGGTTGTAATGCTCATCGACCGCCCGAGCCAACTGAAGTACATCCTGCGCACAGGCGAACGAGCTGAGGCCTGATAGCGTGACTGCCACCATCACCAGCCAGCAAAACAATCCGTTCCTCACGTCGAATAGATTCCCCAATTCCTGATTTTACCTTCACTCCACTCCTGGCTGTATGAAATGGAAATGAATTCAGTTCTGGTCCCTCAGTGTAGTGAATACCGAGTATTGCCCCGTCCCGCCGGCGCTCACCAGTACCCGCGAAGCCGCCAGGACGCTGTCCATCGCCGGGTTGTGATAGACCATCCAAACCGGCCTTGGCGATTGCTCCAAAGACTGCTCAAGATTTCGAATCACCCGCCGCAATCCCGCCTCCGGCAGCGGATTGAACAAATACAACACCAGCGGCGTCTCAGGAAACACAAACTCGCAAACGTCCGCGCAGACTGCCTCAATCTGCGCGCGCCGCTGCGTCGCAGCCTCGTACAAGCGAATGTTCTCCTCCGCCGCGCAATGCAGTTCCGCGATCAATTCCACACCGATAATTTTTCGAAACGGATACTCCGAAGCCATCAGCAGTGTCCGTCCCTTGCCTGAACCGAGGTCGACGAAGGTGAATTGATCGAATTCGATGGGCAGACTCGCCATCATCTCCCGAAACAGAGCCGGCTCGGTCGGCTGATACGGAGAAAGAAACAATCCCAGCAGCCGCGATCGCCAGCCCACCGTGCTACTGGTCGTGTCGACACGATGCTCCCAGTCGTACTCCATGTCGCCATAGCGCTGCCGCCGACGCTCGGGCGTCGACTCGCGCGCAAAGCCCCAAAGGTCACACGCCAGGGCAGTACTCGCGCCAACTACGCCCTTCTGCCGCGATTGCTCGCGCCACCATCTGCGAAAGGCACTCCAGAGTTGTCGGGGAAATCCTCGCGAAGACACGCCCGCATGCTAACAAATCATTCGCGTGGGAGGCCGGCGGCGCTCGTTTACGGGTTCGCATCGGATTGGGCGTGGGCGGTTCGCAATCCGGCGGGGTCTCCCCGGGGTGGGGCTCTTAGTGGAACTTTGGCGGCGCCGTTTTGTATTCGGGCGGCAACCTCTTCTCGACGAACGGGAAATCCTCCGGGTTTTGCAACTCGACGCGGCCATCGACCAACAATTGGTATGGTTTCCCATTTGGGTCCACTGGCACCCCAAACAGCATGCCCGCTCCGATCAGTGCGTTGAAGCTCGGGGGCAGCAACCCCGTCTGTTCCCGGTACCGAGCGACTATCTTCTCAAGTTCCGTGATGTCCTCATCCACTTTCAAGGCGCGCAGGTGATCGACTGCGTTTTTCCGGATCAGATCGTCCTGCGTGGTTGCATAGGCGGCCTGCCACAGCATGCGTGACGTCTGGATCTCGCCCGCATGCTGCGCCATCTGGGCCGCCAGCACGTGCAGGAGCGGGTGCGCATGGGGAACTTTGGCGCCGCGTTCGAAGGCCTCCGCCGCCTTCGCGTAATCCTTTTTTTCCACGTAGTAGAGGAAGCCCAGTTCGTAATACAACTTCCAGTTGTCGGGGTTGTTCCGGATTCCATACTCGACCAGGGCAACCCCCTGATCGGGTTGGCCCGCACCCTCCGGCGGCTTCGGCGCCAGGAAGTTGGCTCCGAACTGGTATGCCACGATCAGCTTGGGATCAAGCGCCGTCGTGATTTCCAGCAGCGGGTACAGCAGATTGTAGTCTTTCGCTTTCACCACATGGTGGCTGCCAAAATACTGCACTGCGCGGGTCCAGTAAATGTCGGCGAGCAAGCCGGTATAGCCCAGGCTCAGGCGCCTGACCCACTTGGGCGAATTCAGATACAGGACTTCTTCCAGCGTAGCGGTGGTGCGCATCTGGTCGAGCCGTCCCAGCAGGAATACAGAACTGGCCAGGGAAAGCAGCAGGACGACGCTCGCCGTGACCGTAACTTTGCGCGAGCCGCTCATTTCAGGTTCCTGCGCTCGAAAATCAGCACCGCGCCGCAGATCGCCATCGCCGAATACGCCAGCGCATAGGCCGTATTGTAGGCAATCAGATGCGCGGAGATGGGTTGTTCATGCGCTACCTGCCCGATCACGTTTAGCGCCGAGAAGTTCGGCACCAGATACGCCGCCGCCGTCGCCAGCCCTTGCGTCAGCCCCCGCGACATTCTGGCAAACCCGCGCAGATCCTCGGCGAAGCTGCCGATTATAAACAGTGAGAAGGCAAACACGGCCGACAGCAGCGGGGATGAGAACGACGAGAACAGCAGCGCCAGCGAGCACAGGATCAGGAATTGCAGCACGATGAAAAACAATGCGACCAGGATCCAGGCATCCGACGATTGGAACCTGTGCGAAACATACAGCAGGGCCGCAAACACACCAATGGCCATGAAAAATGTGTTCACGAACAGTGTCCCGGTGAGCCCCAGGAACTTGCCGATGATGAATTCCCAGCGCCGCACCGGGCGCGAGAGCACCGTGTATAGCGTGCGCTTCTCCATCTCTTTCGAGACCAAACCGATGCCAATGAAGATGGCGATCACGACTCCAAACAGCGAGACTGCCGTCAGCCCCAGGTTCACCACTACCAACCGCTCGATGTCGATCGAGATCTGTCCCACCAGAATCGCGGCCCCCGAAAGCAGCAGGGCGAAGGCGATCAGGTTATAAAGCACGCGGTCGCGTACCGCTTCGCGGAATGTGTTAGCGGCGATGTGCACCACTCGACTCATCTCACCACCCCCGCCGGCTGGGCCGCCGCATTCACTTTTTGCAGGTAATATTCTTCCAGCGAGAAAAGCACGGGGGTCAGCGAGATCAGCCGCAGCCGCTCCCTTCTCAGGATTTCCAGCGCCGCCTCCTGCTGCGCCTCTGGCACCACCGCGCGCATCGTCTCCCCGCTCAAGTGGCACTCCGCTCCCAATGCGCTGAACCCAGCCGGAACCGCGCTTCCATTCCAAATCAACTCCACCTTGCCTGCCACCGACGAGGTCAGTTCGGCCACCTGGCCCACCCCCCGCAGTTCTCCCTGGTGAATGACCGCGACCCGGTCGCATAACGCCTCGGCGTCGGAAAGGATATGGGTCGAGAAGAACACGGTTTTGCCTTGCTGCTTGAGTTCTTCGATCAGGTCACGGACCTCGCGGCGTCCCATGGGATCCAGTCCCGACATGGGCTCATCGAGAAAAATCACTTTCGGGTCGTGCAGGATCGCCTGCGCAATGCCCGCGCGCTGCAGCATGCCCTTGGAAAATTTTCGTAGCTGGACGTCTGCGGCATCTCGCAATCCAACCCGCTCAAGCACTGCATCCACCTTGCATGCAAGCTGACTGGCCGCCACGCCGGACAACTGCCCGTAATACTTCAGCAGTTCGCGCGCGGTCAGGTAGTCGTAGAAATAAGGCTGCTCGGGAAGAAATCCAATTTGCGCCTTCATGCGGGGATCGTCGAGTTCCATGCCCAGAATCCGAGCCGTTCCGCCCGTAGGGAACACCAACCCCATGAGAAGTTTCAGAGTCGTAGTCTTCCCCGCGCCGTTCGGCCCGAGAAAACCAAAAATCTCGCCGCTCTCGACCGTGAGATTTAGCGGTTTCAGCGCGCATTTAGCCCGCTTGCGCCAGAAGCCGACGCTATAAGTTTTTTCCAAACCAAGAATTTCGATAGCGGACATGGGAGTAATCGTTTCCGTAGAAAAATTATATTCAAATGTCTTTGAAAGAATAGTCGTGCCCAGGATACGCATTGTTACCAAAGTGCTCTACTCATGTAGGGGTGGGCGTCATCCACGCCCGCCCCGGTTTACCGAGAACGCGCGCGTAACCTTCTTACTCTTGAAGTAAGTGGTCTACCGCTCGTTCGGTGGCGTTCCAATCCGAAGAGATCTTATGGGCCTGAGCATAAGCCGCTTGGGCCTCCGAGGCTCGTCCCGCTTTTGCGAGTGCCTGTCCCAGAAGAAGATATTCCGCATCCGACGGTTCCGTTTTGACCGCCTGCGAATAATAGTCTATGGCGTGGGGCAGGTCTCCGGTCTTCTGAGCTATGAGGCCCAAACCCGTAAGCCCCACAAAATCGTCGGGCAGAATCTGCAGCACTGACTCATAACTCCTGCTGGCGCGCACGTAGTCTTTCTGGATGCGATAAATTGACCCCAAGTTGCGGTAAGCCGCTCTCCTCAACGAGGGATCTGACGCCAGACGCAACGCAGCCTCGTAGTCCTCCACGGCTTGGTCCACGTTCCCCAGGCGTTTCTCGCAAACGCCAAGATCGAGCCAGCTGAACGGATCACGCGGATTGATCGCGATGCCGGCTTCTAGGTGTTTGATCGCTTCCTGAATCTCCCCTTCTGCAACTAACTCCGCGCCCATACTGGCCTCGGCCACATAGTTATCGTCGGTGATGCTGAGCGTATGCGCCCAGAGCGATCTCGTGTTCTTCCAGTAGCCGATCTGCTTGTGCGTGACCGCCATCAATGCGCCGAGTACGCAAAATGCGGTTACCGCAATGTACATCGCGGATATTCTGTGCTCCCGCGCCCACTCGGAAAACGCCCAAATAATGGCCAGGAATAGCCCGACGAATGGTAAATAAGCGTAGCGGTCCGCCATCCCCTGTTCGCCGGCCTGCACCAGGCCGATGACCGGAACCATGGCTCCCAAAAACCAGAACCAGCCAACGGCCAGGTATTGCTGCTTTCGACCAAACAGCAGGACCGCGCTGGTGATTGAAACCAGGAGCAAGGCAGCAAGCGCAACTTGCCACGCCGGCAAGTGCTGCCGATGCGGATAAAAAGCGGCCAGGTCAGACGGCCAGATTGCCTTTCCCACGTAGCGTGCGTAGGAAAGTATCGCGTTCTGCAGCCGGTTTGAAAGCGTGAAGTCACTGCTGTGGATCGCCCCGTCCGCTTCTTGGGCAATGATAGTGACAACGGAAGATGCAGCAGACATCGCCAGCAGCGGTAGCTTCTCCGCAACCAGCCGTCCCAGCGAATGCTCTTTGGTTCTCCCCATCGGCCAATAGTCGAGCAGCAGCAGCAAGAACGGGACGGTTACCAGCATGGGCTTCGACATCAGCCCCATTGCGAAAAGCAGCGCGACCAGAGAATATCGCTTCCAGCCCGGCCTCTGCGCATACCAACGATAGGCCAGCAGCATCAGCACGAAGAAAAACATGCAGAGGACGTTCTTCCTCTCCGCTGCCCAGGCCACCGACTCCACGTTGACCGGATGAATCGCGAACAACGCCGCCACCATTGCGCTTCGCCATGCAAAGCCGGTTGCGGCTTGCAGAAACAGAAACAGCAGCACCGCTGTCGCCGCGTGCAGCAACACATTCGTATAATGGTGCCCGGCAGGATTCAGATGAAAGAATTGGCAGTCAAGCGCATGCGATAGCCACGTGAGCGGGTGCCAATTTGCCTGCTCCGTGCTGCGGAACGCCCATTTCACTGTGTCCCAGGTCAGCCCGGCACGGACGTGCGGATTACTGGTCACGTAGGCGGGGTCGTCGAAGCTGACAAAATCGTTGTATGCGGCGGGGTTGTACGCGCCAAGCGTGAGCAGGATCAGCAGGAGGGAGAGGACAGCTCTGCGATTACCCGCGGAACTGAATAGTCCTTGCTGCAATGCCGGCTTGCGCGCAAGTTTCGTCGCCGTTGTGGCCATAGCTGGATTTAAGCATAATAGATGAGCAAGATGGATGAAGGCGGGTAGTTCCGGATGTGCTCACCAAAGTAATAAGGGAGCAGTGGCTGACCACTGCTCCCCACCCGTTGCCCCTCCCCCGAGGCCTCAGGCCAAGTGGTATTAGTTGCCCAAGGATACCTCAGCTGCACAAACGTCGTGACCTGAGGCTTTCGTGCCGGTCGAGTCCTTACGCACGACTGCATCTTCGATCGAGCAGAAGCTGTTTACACCGCTGCTGTTTACGGAGACTGGTGTTGCTGTAATTAAATACTGGCCGTTGACACTACCGCTGGCGATCCCGGTTCCGACGAATAGGTAGCCACTTTTGCCGGCGCTGCTCCCTGTGGTGGCCAGGGTGTTGTCAATCAAGCACGCAGTGCCGGATGACGGCGTGCACGGGCCGGAGCCACCCAGG
>JBEKYF010000132.1:0-9001 GCA_049511255.1 Terriglobales bacterium
TGGCAAGGCTTTTCAGGCAGAAATCGATTGAATTCCCATAGCACCCCGCGTCCGCCGCACCCGCGAGCGGCTTCCTTCTGACGGCTGTATCGAAAGCGAACTCCCGAGGTCGAGGCTAACCGGAACCGTCGTGCCGTTCGCTTCCGATACAGCACTAACGTCATTCGGGAACAATCCGAAGAATGGCTGCCTATGATGATGAGGAGCTACAAACTGTTGCTTTCCTGCAAACCATGGCGGGAAACTCATCGGTCGCACAGCAAAGTTTGCAGCGATTCGCAGCCAGCCATCCCTGGGTCGCACCTCGAGCAATTGGGACTGAACAAGCCTACGCTGACATGAGCGCAGCGTTGGAACGCGGCGACGGGCAAGCGGCCTTGACTCGTGCCGCCAGCATTCCCGATTTCCAGGAACCCTATCTGCTTTTCCTCAAAGCCCGCGGCCATCTGCTCACCAATGACTATTCATCGGCCGAAACCGAGTTTCGCGTGGTCTTACGACTCGAGCGCGACATGGAGAACTTCAGGGTCTTGACGGAGCGATTTCCCCAACTTGGAATCCTCTCGCACTACTATCTCGGCCAGCTCTACGAACGTACAGGCAAGCGCGATCAAGCCATCAACGAATACCAGGAATTTCTTTCTTACTTCCCGAGTTCGCAAACCCGCCTCTCCCAAGTCGGCGATGCCCGGACCGCACTCAAGCGACTGATGCAATGAGGAACTGGAGTCTTTCGTCATGTCTTCGGAATGCCCAAGATCTGGTCATTTTGAACAGACAGGGCGATTACTCCCGGGTGACGGGCTACCCTGACCTAGTCTGGTAAGGGAAGGGTTGCCGACAACCCGAGACCGATCGCGTGAGGGGGTCGAAACGAAATGTCGAGCCTCAGCCACTTCTACGGTTAGCCCCATCCACATTTCCTTAGCAGTCACCAGAGACGATTCGGGGCATTTGAGCGTTCTGATTGCGGCTTGTAATTCTCGCGTATAGTTCGCGCCACGCCGAATACTGACCATCCGAACCTGCTCTACCTGTTTGGAATAGTATCCGTAGACCCGCTGCTGACACCTTCTTCGATCTGACAAGATAAGATAGCGCGGGGCGCCTTTTCAGCTCTTGACCTAAGCGCATTGCGGCAGTCAGGCCCCTTCCTGCACATGCATCACTGCGAAGGCGGCCCCTCCCAACTCTTGCTGTTCTGTTCCCTCGTCTGCTCTGACCAAAAGTTTGTCACTGTGACCGGTGCTACGGGTCACTGAATGGGAGGGGGTAGAACGCGAGAGTATATAATGCCGTTGGCACCCGTCTTGGCTGGATTCGGAAAAACGGCTAAAGAAGGCCCCTTGCCTCGGCCTTCAGTCTTCAGTTTTCAGGCTCTCTCGCCGAAGGAGGCTGGATATGAAATACCGGGCCACGATCCTGGTTCTGATTTTCCTCCCCATCCTAGTAGGCTTCGGTTTTGCCCTCACTAAACGGCCAATTAACGCTCCCGTGATTGCGATCCTCGGGGCGGTCATGATCTGGCTAGGCTACACAGGGTACGCCCGCCGAATCGACCAAAACGTCATTCAACCGGATCCAAAGAAAGCTACTCCCGCGCGCATGTACATGGACGGGGTCGACTTCGTGCCTACGAGCCGCCATGTGCTTTACGGCTACCACTTCAAGTCCATTGCTGCCGCCGGTCCCATCGTGGGCCCGATTGCCGCGGTCGCACTCTGGGGATGGCTGCCCTCGCTGCTCTGGCTTACGCTGGGCGTTACCTTCCTTGGGTGGGCGAGCGACTACTCAGCCATCGTGCTGGCGGTCCGCAACGACGGCAATTCGTTGTCGGCGATTGCACACCGGCTGATTTCGCCGCGAGCTCGCGTCATTCTCTTTGTGTTCATCTTCTTTTATTTACTGCTGCTGGCTGGGGCCTTCGTGGGAATCATGGCCGGCATCTTTGACCCGCGGGCCGATGTCCCGTTCGGTATCTTCGTCCTTGCCATCATGGGCCTGCTGATGGGCCAGATGCTCTATCGCTGGAAGATAGACCTGATCGTTGTCACCGTCCTCGCGGTTGGCTTGACGATGGGCGCGATGGCGTGGGGTGCACGCGGCATGACCACGGTGAAGGGCACCACCGCGACCGGCAAACCTGCCACAGCCGTTGTCTTCGCTGGTCCCGTTAATTCTCTGGTGGAGAAGCTGAATGGCGCCATTAACCGACTCTCTGGCGGGCAGCCACTGTACACCGTCGTCGATCCTACGCGATCGGATCCGCGTCTGGCGGCGATGACCGTCAATGCCGAAGGCCAGATTGTGCCGAGGTATGTGTCCGGCGGCGGCGCCATCAAAATGCTGCCCTCGTTCGTCTTCTGGTGCATATTCATATTCGCCTTCTCGTATCTGGGGACGGTCTTGCCGATCTGGCGCTTCGCCCAGCCCACAAACTACATCGGCTTCTGGATCACCTTCCTCACCATCGGCTTCTCCGCCTTAGGTGTAATCGTCGCTGGACTCCGCGGACTGCTCGGGAATACGGTGATGGCCCAGGCTGTGACCTTCCAGACGAAAGTGTTTGGGTCGTCCTGGATTCCGATGACGCAGGCGAAGGATGCCGCCGGGCATGTTATTCAGAACCTGCCGGCGATCCAACCGATCTGGCCGATGCTGTTTGTGACCATCGCGTGTGGCGCCATCTCTGGGTGGCACTCGCTGGTTGGTTCCATCGGCACCGCGCGGCAACTGGAATATGAGACCGACGCGCTGCCCGTGGGCGGCGGTGGCATGTTCACCGAAAATGCCCTCGCCCTGCTCGCGCTGGTGGCGGTTTCCATCGCCGGCGGGGCTGGCGCAGGTGCGTTCGCCAGTGGCGTGGGCAAACTGCTCGGACTGGTCACGTTCGGCGGGATCGAGCAGGCCTATGGAACTGCGCTTGGCTTCGGCGTGTTCGTCGTAATCGTCTTGACCATGGTGCAGTTGGTCTTCCGGGTAATGCGCGTCACCCTGGGTGAATGGCTGGGTGATGTGTGGCTTGGCTTCAAGAATCCGCACATTGCCGCCATCATTTCCATGGGCTTGACGCTGCTCCTCGTTCTCAGTGGAACCTGGATCTACCTGTGGCAACTGTTTGGAGCTTCCAACCAGTTAATGGCGGCGCTGAGTCTGCTGATCGTCAGCCTCTGGCTTAAGTCGGTGGGGCGCAGTCCGCGGTTCGCCTTCTGGCCGATGCTGTTCATGTATATCACGACCATGGCGGCTATCGTCGTGACTGCCTACAACCTGTACGCCAGCATATTGTCGAACCAGCAGATCGCCTCGCAGACCATCAACCTGCTCGGCGCAGTGGCGATGATCGTGGTTGCCATCTTGCTGTTTGTGGCGGCGTTGATCATTGGGTACGACGCCTGGCGTGCCTGGGGCCGGATGAAAGGGCCGGCGCAGGTCCAGCCGATGGCGGCGGACTGAGAAACTTAGCCAAGCTTGCACGAAGTCTTCGGGCTTTGTGCAAGCCTCAAACTTGGCGGGCAAGGCGCTGAACGGTTTCGAAAACGGCTAATGCCGCAGGTGCCCGCCGCGAAGGTAGTCGCCATTGCATCTCGAAGTTGTTTTTGGCTCGGCGCACTCCGACGCGAACTAGCGAGAGTCCTGGGCGTTCGGCTTCGGCCACCAGCTCAGCGACGTTTGCGACCGGAGGGAGAGCGTAAACCTGGAACCCTGGGTTTTCAAAGGGGACCAGTTGCCACTGCTGCTGTCGAACTTCTTTATCGACAGTCCGTGTTGACCAGGCTTGCCGATCGAGTATTTCGATTTGCAGCTTGGGGACAGAACGCAACTCGGTACGAACAATCAGCAGATCGCGTCTGCCGCGGAGGCGCGAGAGCAGCCACAATGGCGGAACGTCCCGGGGTTCCAAAACGACCAGGACTTCGACTCGACGGAAAGGCTCGCGTGCGTTTTCAATCTCGAGGTGGACGACGGAAGAGCCAAGCCAGCGCAGGGTGGTTTTTTCTCCGACCAGCGGCAAGCCGCTCTGTAGCCATTCCAGAAAGCGATAGCCCTTGCGGACATTCAGGTGCGTACCGAGCGCGAACCACCCGACGATGGCGATGACAACCACCACGAAGATGGCCAGCTCAGGTGACATTCCTTTTGCGGCTGAGTCAAAGGATCGACTACCATTATGGCATACGCCCTCGCCACGGGATGGCGCTAGCATGCGTGTAATCACGATGCCGCCAAAACGGAGCTTCCTTGACAAGGTCCGCGAGTTTTTCTACGGGATGATCGGATTCGAGTTCGAGCAGCAGGCCAGGGAACAGCGCGGAGAACTGGAGTCCGTTTTCATGCTCCTGACCTTGGGCGACATGCTTGGTGTCCCGGTGATGCCCCCACTGTACGCGCTTCGCGTCTTACCCCATGCGGTACCAATGATTAGTACCTGGAAACGGAGGGTCGTCCGGGAGCGTGACCTCTCCGACAAAGAGGAGTTCCATTTGCACGGAGTGTGACCCCTCAACAAATAAGGGGCACGGAATGGAGTTGTGAATATGCCAGATGATCCGAAGAAGAAGGAAGAAGAAGAACCGGAAGAGAAACAGGGACTGTTCAGCAAGCTGAAGGAAATTGCCTACGGCATGAGCGCGCATGACATGTCCCGCTACGCCTTGCGCACCCGCGCCAGCATGGAACACCTGTTCATCCTGATTACCATGGGGGATCTTATCGGAGTCCCCATTCTTCCGCCCTACTACTCGCTGCGGCTTTTGCCCTACGTCGTGCCCAATATCTCGACGTGGAAGCGCCGCATGTTGCGGGAAAAGGACGTTTCGGACGCGATGTTCTGAGTCGGCAGCAGCGTTCCCAAGTACCGGCAATTCCTACGAGGACTTCTCATGTCAATGCGAGAAACATTCGAAACCCACAAAGACCGCCGCTACATCATGTTCGGCGGTAAGGGCGGACTCGGCAAGACCACATTCTCCGCCGCCACGGCGTTTTGGCTGGCGCGGAACGGTCATAAAGTGCTGGTCTTCTCGGTCGATCCCCAGGCGTCGCTCAGCGACATCTTTCAGCGCGACATTTTTGGCAAGGGCGCGGTCGAGATCATACCCAACCTCTACGCCCAGGAGGTCGATGCCGACCGTCACATCCACGATTACCAGGATCAGATCCGCAAGAAGATCCTCGACATGTACGGCCTGGATGCCGTGCCCGAGGAAATCGAGCAATACATTCAGGCAGCGTCCGCCGAACCGGCGATGGAAGAGTCTGCGATCTTCGACGCGGTGGTCGATATCGTGGTGGGAGGCGAGTACGACTATTACATCTATGATCTGGTTCCCCTGGGACACGCGCTCTACTACCTATCCATGGCGAAGGTGTATGACGAGTGGATCAATCGCATCACCCGCCTGCGCCAGGAGATGCGGGAGCAGGAAGAAATGGTGGCCCGAATCCAACGCCACAAGACCACGGAAGAAGACCATATCCTGACGGAACTCAATTACATCAAGGACCGCATCAACCAGTCCTCCCGTATTTTGACGGACAAGCAGAAGACGGCGTTCTTCTTTGTGGTGGTGCCAGAAGAGATGATCATCCTGGACACAGAAAAGGCGGCCCAGCTCTTCTCGAAATTCGATGTTCCCATTGTCGGGTACGTGGTGAATCGCGTGCTTCCGGCGGACCTGGCCGGGCAGGAGATCCCGCCCTACCTCAAGAAGCGTCTCGCTATGCAGGGGGAATACTTGCAAAAGATTGACCGAATCTTCGGCAAGCAAGTCATAGGGCGCGTTCCGGAACTGGAGCGAGACGTTACCGGGCTCCCGATGATCGAGAAACTGGCCGACATCATGTACGGCAACGGCAGAATGTGAGCGGAATATGTCTGAGATAAAACAGAGCTTCACGGAATTTGTTGCAGCGCATCCCAGAATGAAGTTCATGTTCTTCGGCGGCAAGGGCGGCGTGGGCAAGACGGTCATGGCGGGTGTTACCGCCCTCCACCTGGCACGCGAAGGCAAACGCAC
Organism: Terriglobales bacterium; assembly: GCA_049511255.1. Classification (GTDB taxonomy): domain Bacteria; phylum Acidobacteriota; class Terriglobia; order Terriglobales; family Acidobacteriaceae; genus Acidiflorens. Next base: position 6,021 of record JBEKYF010000132.1, read on the forward strand.
CATGCTGGCTTCCACCAATCCCGTGCACAGCTTGAGCGGCTTGCTGGACCAGAATGTGTACGGAGCACCGACCCAGGTCACCGGTGTTCCCAACCTGTGGGCGTACGAGATCGACACCAAGGAAACCATTGAACGCTCAAAACAGGACATCAAGACGAAGATCCGCTGGTTTCTGAAGTTCGCCGAAATTTCAACCCAGGCCGACGCCTTTGTCGAGAGCGCAACCATGAACCCCGCCTTCGAAGAATCGGCGATGTTCGAAAACATGGTTGACCTGATGTTCAAGAACGAATATGACGCCTATGTCTTCGATACGGCGCCCACGGCCAATGCGCGCCGTTTGCTCGGAATGAGCAAGGTGTATTCGCTCTGGGTGAACAAGATGGTGAAATCGCGCGAAGAGGCGCAGTCCTTGCGTGAACTGCTGTCCTTCACCAAAAAGAAGCAGCAGGATCCGTTGATGGAATACCTGGTCACGTTCCGCGGGCGAATCTCCCATGCCCGAGAATTGCTCACCGACGCGGAACAAACCGCCTTCTTTTTTGTCACCCTGCCGGAAGCCTTGCCCATCGCGGTGATTAAGCGCTTCATCAACTGGTTCCACGACTTCGGCATTCCTGTCGGCGGGATAATTGTGAACATGGTCATTCAGAAGGACCAGGTCCGGGCGGACGCTCCTGAATTCGTTCGCAACCGGGTCGCGATGCAGGACGGATACATGCAGGAAATATGGCGCGACTTCGACAATGTGCGGGCGGTTGTGCCTCTACTCGACAACGAAGTGCGCGGGACAGATGCGCTGCAAGGAGTCGCGAGATACGTGTTTCCTGCCAAACAGGAGATTAGTTCTCCAATGGACGCGCTCCGCTAGCAGTCCTAGTACACGGCCCCGCATCCCGGAGTGGTAGGAGGGGGGATCATGCTGAAGTTGTTGTATGTTTCTGGCGACGACACATCTTGCCAGGAAGCGTTGGGCGCTCTCAGCAAGAGTGGCTACCACGATGTGTGCTCGGCAACTGCCAATGAAGCCGAACGGCTACTATCGGAAGGCCGGTTTCGGACGGTCATCATCGGTCCCGGACTGTTTCACCGTCAGAAGGTAGCCTTGGCAGCTCTCGCAAGGGAAAGCAGCCTTTCAGTGATTCTCGTTTGCAACGATCCGTCGGAGAAGACCATCGAGGCAGACCTGTACGTGGACCAAACAGAAGGCGAGTCCGGAATTCTGTACGCGGTGAAGAAGGCAAGCACCGTCGTGTCGTATGACGTGACTGTGTGAAACAGACGACCGCATTGCTGTCCTGGCCAAACCGGGTCTCGACGCAGAATCATTCTGCGATCGCTGAATCCGAATCATCTGCTAAGATTTCGCCATGAGAGTGCTGCTTTCCCAGCAACGTGCAAGGATTCCGTCCAGCTGTGCAACCTGTTGAAAAGATTGGCGGGCTCCGCGCCTCTTATCCTGAATCTGCGCATCAAGTCATCAAGTAACGTCCTCGCAACTAAGGTCAGCAGCGCCTCTCGGGATTGTGCCCGGATCACGGGCAGGGTCGAAAATCCCGCAGCCCGCTCCGGGCCTCATGCTGGGTTGATTTGAACAGTCAGCGGTTCGACGCGGTAGCCGAGGCTTCGGAGCTGCCGGATCATTCTCGCAGTGCGTATTCGCTTCAACCTTTCGCACACGACTTGACCGCGTTCTTCGTAGCGGACCCCTCGGTGCAAGATTATCCAGATCAGCCGACAAAGGCGATTAGCAATTGCCCCGATGGTCTGATTGTGTCCCAGGCGTAGTACGAGGCGGCGATACACGATCTCGAAGATGCTTCCTTATTGTTTTGACCGCAGCGTTGGCGCATTGATTCAGAATGCGCCGCATTTGGCGGTTGCCTTTGGGGGAGCGGTGGCTCGTGGATACTCCCGCGCTCTCTTCATCTCCAGGACACGCTCCCACCCAGGAAGACAAGTGCTTCTGCGAAGCAAACGTCGCGGCTTGGGCACCCACTTCGGCAATGATCTGCTGCGCCGAAGCCACTCCTAGACCGGGCACCTCGGCGAGCCGCTGCACTGCCTCCTGGTGCTGGCTGAGAAGACTCGCCATCTCTTGCTCCAGCATGACGATCTGCTGCTCGAGGAATTGCAATTCCTCCAGTACCATCTTCAGGAGCCGGCGGTACACCGGGTTGAGCTCCGTGCAGGCGCTCAGCGCGTCGCATAATTGTGCCGGCGTGGCACGCAACTTCTTATCGGCCAAAGCGGCCAGAGACGTGGGGTTGGTTTCCCCGTCGGCCAGCGCCTGCAGCATACGCCGTGCACTCAGACCGAGCAGATCCGAGACCAGACTGGATAATTTAATATGGGTCTCTTCCAGCAGACTCTCCAGTCGGTTCTGCAACTGTACCCGGTCGCGGGTCAACTGGTACTTTCTGCGCATCACGGTGCGCCACAGTCGCTGTTCGGTATCGGGCACAAAGCTCAAGGTCAGCTCCTGGGACACGAGCCGCTTCACCAGTCGCTCTGCATCGGGGAAATCCTTCTTCCGCCCCCGCGGCCCGCGATTCGATTGCGCCTGTGCCAGATGCAGCGCTCCTGACATCGGGCCTACACCTTCCCACTTTTGGCAGTTCGGCTTCCAGTACCGTTCCAGTGCTCCCCAAACCGGTTTCCAATATTGCGCGGTCGATTCCATCACTACTTCCTCGACCTCCTGCGCGACGAACCACTCCGATAGTAATCGCAGATGGTCAGGGGTGGTGCCGACCTGGCGCCTCTCAAACTGGTACCCGCCCTCGCCTTCGACGTCGGCCACAACCACGGCCAACATCTTTTTGTGAACGTCAATTCCCGCTATTCTGTAAGCCATACGCTTCCTCCTGGCGGGAGCGGAAAGCGTGCCGCAACTTACATCAACCAGGGTCGCGGGCTATCGCCCCTCTTCCAGGGGAAGAAACGATGCCCAATTATTCGCTCAATCACGCACGCTCCGG
>JBEKYF010000133.1:0-8954 GCA_049511255.1 Terriglobales bacterium
CGGATTCGGCTTCGCCTGCGAACGTCGCGTCGCAAGCGTTCACGTCAAAAGTGCTGATTTTCTTGTCTGACAGCGCCCCGCCAACCATCAACACGACTCTTCCCCCCGCGACGGCGGGGATCACCTATAGCAATACAATTCAGACGACTGGTGGCACAGCTCCACTCACATGGAGCATCACTTCTGGCGCACTCCCGCCCGGCCTGTCGCTCAGTCCGCTCGGCGTGGTCTCCGGCACACCGACCACGGCCGGCAACTACAGCTTCACGGTCCAGGTCGCGGATTCGGCTTCGCCTGCGAACGTCGCGTCGCAAGCGTTCACGTCAACTGTGCTGATTTTCGAGTCCGACAGCGGCGCGCCCACCGTCACCCCGAATCTTCCCGCGGGAACTGTAGGAAGCCCATACAGCAATGCAATTGACCAAGTTGGGGGCACAGCTCCACTCGCATGGAGCGTCACTGCTGGCGCACTCCCGCCCGGCTTGTCGCTTGGTTCGAATTCCGGAACGGTCTCCGGCACACCGACCGCGCCCGGCAACTACAACTTCACAGTCCAAATCACGGATTCCGCTTCGCCTCCGAACGTGGCGACGCTAGCCTTCATGTTGAGTGTGGCTGACGCACAGTATGGTGACCTGATTGTGGTTGACGGCGCTCCGACTGCCAGCCCGGCCGGGACGCTCTTCCGCATCACACCAACCGGAACCTCGGGCACCATTGCCGCCATTTCGAATGGCCTGCCAACCGGTGTCGCCGTTGACCCCAACACCGGCAATATCTATGTGGCCGTAGACCAAGTAAGCGGAAGTGGTACGACAAGAATAGTCAAGATTGGCCCATCCGGCACCGTGACCGATCCTTTCGTTCCGGGCCTCCCCGCCGAAGGTGCTGTTCTGCAAAATCCAGTCGCCGTCGCAGTGGATGCCTCCGGAAACGTATACGTCGGTGACAACAGTACGAATGCGATCTACGAATTCAACTCGTCGGGTACGCAAGTGGGCGCGGGCCCGTTCGCGTCACTGCCGAGTTCGAGCAGCACGCCCAATCACATTCGCATGGCGTTTGACAGCTTGGGGAACCTCGACGTTGCCAGTGACGACATCGGCGGTGTCCCAGGGCAAGTTGAAGTGGACCAGGTCCCTCCCGGCGGCGGGACCCCTACCGTTCTCTATAACACCACAACCAAATCAACTGCGACTTACACGCTAACGGCAGCCAGTGCCGTCGACGTGAATGGAAACACGACCTATACGGGCGCCATTCCGCCGACGCTTTGTGTAGGATCCTCCGTTACTATCGCCGGATTTGCGACCACCGCAAACAACGGGACATTCATCGTCCAGAGCTGTACAACCTCCACGCTGGTCGTGAATAACCCGAGCGGGACGATGGACACCTCGGGCGGCACCGCGACCCTCCAACTCACCGCAATTGGTACAGTTGGTGGCATTGCGGCGTTTTCCGATGGCAGCATCGACGTGGCCGACTATGGCGCTCAGGCGATCTACAAAATCACAAATCCGGGCACGACAAACATGGCGATTACTGCGGACATTAGCGCAACGTCTGCGCTCTGCTGCAACATGAGCGGCATGGCCAATCCTCCGGGTACGCCGACACCATTGTTCGTGACCCTGACCGGCGCTAACAGCACAACGCCTCAGCTGCAACAGGCCGTTCCGCCGACGTCCACCGTAACCACGGTGAATTCAACTTACGCGCTCACGGCAGCCAGTGTCGCGTCGGGTGGAAACACGACTTACACGGGAACCTTTTCGCCAACCACTCCGGTGGGTTCGCTTGTAACGATCACCGGATTTACGAACGCCACAAACAACGGGACATTCACGGTCGTAAGCTGTTCCAGCACTCAGCTGGTCGTAAACAACGGGAGCGGGATTGCTGAGAGCAATCCAGGCATCGCTGTGACCGCGCCGCTGACGTTCCCGAACGATGTGGCATGGTACGATTACCCGCCGCCGGGATAGCTTCGGGCGGCCAGGGTGCGCACCGAGAATGAGTCGCTGAGCTCGTGCGAAGGCGTCAACAGATTCGCCCGGACCTACATTGCGACGAAAAAGATGCCCGGCAAACGCCGGGCATTTTTGTCTTTTGCGGCGTGAGGACAGATGCCATGCGCTACCAGCCTCGCGAGCCGGAACTCCTGGCAGCACCCCCTTTTGATGGATTCCTACTGCCCCAGTCGCCGGCGGATTTCAGGAACCAGAGGGTCTTCGCCCGACTGCCCGCGGATGCTCAGATAATTGCGGTACGATTCCGCAGACCCGGCGCTCTTCAGACCCTCGCGCACACGTCCTTGATAGTAATAGACAGGCGGAAAATATCCGTAGCTGGGTACGTCATCCATGAACAGCGACAATGCCTCGCCACGCCGCCTGAAGCATTGGTCGAATTCGGAATCGGCCTCAGCAAACGCATTGGCTTCCAAATAGGCCCGCCCCAGCTCGAAGCGACCAAGCCACGTGTCCAGAAGAGTATTCGCCTCTGTCAGTGATCTGATGGCCTGCGGCGCGTCTTTGCGGCTCAGGGCCAAATCGCCTTCAATAATTTTGGCATCGGCCTGAGCCTCTGATTGCACTTCGGAGGCGAGGCCCGTGGCCAGTTTTTGGGCTTTGGCTTGCTCTCCCGTCTCAGCGAAGACCAGCGCCGCCAGCAACCTGACCTTTACGGTTTGGCTGTTGGCCAAGGCCTTCTCCGCGGCAGCGATTGCCGGACCCTTGCGCTTCATGCATAGCTGAGTGTAGGCGAGGGCGGCAAATTTCTCGGCCGCCGAATCCTGGTTCTTCGCGGCAAGGTCGGAGCTTGCGCCTTTCTCGAACATGCGCACGGCGTCCGCGAAACGGCCTTGGTATAAGGCCAAGTCGGCGAGACCCCAATCTGACAGCGAAGCGCCGTGCGCGCCGAACTTTTCGAGCTTGGAGTAGGTTTCCGAGGCTTGCGACAATTCCCCCTGCGCCAGTTGCGCGAAGCCGAGAGAGAGATAGCCGATTTCATTAGAAGGGTAGCGTTGCTGCACTTCACGCGCTTCCCGCTCGCCGCCTTGAAAATCCCCCGTATAGGACAGGAACAACGACACATTGACGTGTGCCGCCGCATTGGGATGCATTTCGTTGTCTCGCCGCGCCTCTTCGAGAGCTTCGGGGAGCTTCCGCAAGCCGCTCAGGCAAACAGCGAGATTATTGTGGCCTATGTTGTCGCCCGGGTAAGCCTTGACCAGCTGAGTGTATTCCTCGGCGCATTTTTGCCAGTTACCTGACGTCCCGTAATACAGGCCGCGCACGCGATATCGTTCACGATCGGTCATGCGGTCCACATGTTCCATGGCCAACTTGATGTCTTTTTCAGCATCCGCTGGACGATCTAACTTTATCGCCGCAGATGTCATTCCGGAGTAGGCGCGAGCGAAATTGGGATCGAGTTCGGCGGCTTTGGCAAAGGACTGTAGTGCCTCCTCCGTTTTCCCGGCGAACTGCTGTTCCATTGCCATACCGTACTGGTGCACTACTTCCAATGACGCGGCGGTAAATGCTCCTCCGGCGCGCTCGAGCTGGACCGACTCCGGCGTACTGTCGCCCAACGCATTACGAATCGGGGCTACCAGCTTGGGAATGGTGCCCACAACTTCATCTTTATTGGATGTGGCCTCGACCTTAGCGAGAGCGTTGCCCGTAGCCGCATCCAGTGCTATGGCGGAAACACTGAAGTTATTGCCGCGCCGGCTGATCTCGCCCGCGATAACCGTGCTAATGCCTTGGCTGAGCGCCACCAGCCGGGCTGACTGCTCATCGAGCTTATCGGTGGGATTCGGAAGTTTCCGGGCGAGTTTACGCGCGCTGCCGCGGTTGTATGCGTTGATAAAACTGGCACCTTCCAGCGCCACATTGAACATCGGCTCCAGCGTGCCATCAAAAACCGGATCGCCGGTGTGATTGGTGAAGTCGGCCACTAACACCGAAACGCCGGATGGGGTTCGGGCGGTGGTGGGTTTGAACAGCTTGTCTCGGAACAGGAAACCGGTTACCGCCAGCACCAGCACGGTCACAATCCCAGTAATGAGCGGCCACGGAACGGTCTGGCCCCATGGTTTGACGGCTGCGTCGAAATTGATTGTGCCGGCGGCTCTCTTGTCTTTCCACGTGTTCAGGTCCGCAAGAATGGCCGAGACATTCTGGTATCTCTGGTCCAAATCGCGTTCCAGACACTTGCTCACGATCCCGCTCAACGCCCCGGGAATCTGAGCGTCAACATCCGACACTGGAGTCGCACGCTCCTGAGTCCGTTTGATGAGGCTGGCTAAAGCGCTCTCGGCCACAAACGGTTGTTTGCCCGTCAGCATTTCGTACAAGATCAGTCCGAGAGCGAAGATGTCGGAACGTTGATCGAGATCTTTGCCCAGAGCCTGCTCCGGCGACATGTACTCCATGGTGCCGACAATCGCACCCGTTTGCGTCATCCCGCCGCCTTCCAGCGTGCGGGCCAAGCCGAAATCCATCACCAGCATTCGCCCAGTGCCGTCCTGCATGATGTTTTGCGGTTTGAGGTCCCGGTGAATCACCCCGACGCTGTGCGCCGCATCCAGAGCCTGGCACACCTGCTGAATAACCTCCACGGCTTCTTCGGGAGCAAACTTGTTCTTCTCGCGGATCACCGAGCGTAGATCTTTACCCTCGATGAACTCCATCGTGATGAACTTCACGCCCTCGGCTTCACCGAGGTCATAAATGCGGATCACGTTGCGGTGCGTGACCTGGTGGGCGAGCAGCAGCTCTTGCTTAAAACGTGCCAGGATCGACGGGTTCGAAGCCAGCTCAGGCCGAATGACTTTCAATGCGACGAATCGATCGAGTTCGCGGTCGGTGGCCTTGTATACCGCGCCCATGCCGCCCTCTCCGAGCAGTTGCAGAATTTCGTAACGCCCGCCCAGCAGGTCGCCGATCCGCAATACGGCTGCGCTGTCGTGCGTACCCGAAATCCGGTTGGATGGCGGCGGCGGCGCCGGAGTCCGGCGAAACGAAGTTCCCGGCGCGATCGTAGCGTCGGAGTCTACCAGCGTGGCGTCGGGATCGTGTCGGTACGCCCCGGCATCGACGATCGTGGCGTCGTCCTGAGGAGGAACTGGGACATTGCCGGCGGAACTCTCCCCGGCAAACGGAGTCCTGGTACCGGGACCCGCTGGCTCCTTAGAGACAGACTTTGCGTCCGGTCGTGAGCTGGAATCATCCATGATGCAATTTAGGGACGGCCCGGAAGCTGACGAAACCAAGACCCTATCGAATACCCCGAGCGCGCGCCTGCAGGCACTTCGTAGTGCAGGCAGTATATATGATTTTCGGGCCGGACAGAGCTATGCTTGGAGTTTGGTAGGCCCGGCAGGAATCGAACCTGCAACCGTCGGATTAGAAATCCGATGCTCTATCCGCTTGAGCTACGGGCCCCCGCCAAAACGGGATTCTGACTATCGATTATAGGGGAAGCGCGTGGCGCATACATTGTGTCAACCTTTGTCCCGCCCCGGTAGTGGGTCACTTTGAATTTGTTTTGAAAGGGCACGGCTTCAGCCGTGCCGTAACTGCCGCAAGATCAATAGCGGCTTTAGCCGCTGGGGGAATGTGGTCTTTCAAACTGACCCACTACCCCCGCCCCTGATTCCTGGAGGATTTGAAAAGCCCTGTTACCGGCAGGGAAAACGGAAGAACTGCGGGGCGCTATAGGCGGGGCTCTATAGAATGATCGGCATTGTCGGCAAGTCAAGCGACCTGCGGAAATAGCCTGTCTAATCTTTCAGTGGAACCATGGTTCGATCGCCGCGGCAAAAAGTTGCAACCTTCAACAGCCTTCCTTGCGCCTCGAGCAGGGTCATCACCGGCCCGTAGCAATATACTGCATGCCCGGTTGCGGCGAAGTACCATTGCCCTCCCTTTCTCTTTGCCGGCTGCTCGCTGGGGGTAGGGGAGGACTGAACTGGTGGCGCCAACCTGGGGACGGGGAGAGAAAGAACCAGAGCTAGGGCCAGGGTCTTCATGATTGTGCCTCGCTTGCATCGCGGCCCCCACATGAGGCCGCGTTTCACAGAACCGTTTCGCTTTTTCTCTTTTCTCTTTAAACGTATCGCTTTCGCCGATCCACTACTCACGCCCGCTAGATCACTCGGGTGGAGCGCCGCACATCCTCTAAATCCGCAGCCGGCTTCCTGGGAACTTCCTTCATGGAGTGGGTCGAGTTACCGGGTCGTTTTGTTTCTTTATCCGATCCTTTTGTCCCCGCCGCAGGATTGCCGGAATCCACGTCCTTGTGATCCGCCTGCACCGACGCTTTGTCGTGGAGCTGCTTGCTTTCGTCACGCGCCAGCTTGTTTTTCAGCGCGGCCAGTTGGTTACTGTCCTTCAACATCTCGCGGATCAAAGTGCGCTGCGATTCGATGGTCTGGCCTTGCTCGAAAACCAGCATGGTCAAAATGCCGTAGGAGACGATGAACAAAATCACCAGCAGCGGCAGCATGGTGATTGGCCGCGTCGTCGTTTTAGGAGCTTCGCATTCAGCGCTATAAATGACGGTCAAAGTGCCCCCAACTCGCCCTATACGTTCCTGGCTTCATGAGGGAATAGTGCACCCGTGAAACCACATGAAAGGGAAGGCATAAGTATTTGTTGCAAATGGAGTTAGCAAACGGAGACGGGATCGGGCTGAACCGGGGGGTGCAAGCATCTGCACTTTATGGGCAACGATCCCAGCGTTACCACGGGTATCCGATGTCAGGTGGGATATTAGGTGCCCCAGGTTCGCGCCCGTCTTTTGGGCGCTAACCTGGGAGGAGGAGGATCGTAAGCAAGGTGCCCCAGGTTCGCGCCCGTCTTTTTGGGCGCTAACCTGGGAGGTGGAGGATCGTAAGCAAGGTGCCCCAGGTTCGCATCCACCAAAAAATCGTTTGACCGCAACATTCGGATAGTCCGCGCGGCGCGACTGCCCTATGTTACCTGCATGGCCACCAATGCGATACTTTCAGAAGAAGAAGCGATGAAGCCAACTCCAGAATCGACCGCGGCTCAGACCGCGGTCCAAATAAACGACCGCCGCTGGCAAGCCGTCGTCGATCGCGACCGCTCACTCGACGGCACGTTCGTTTTTGCCGTGTCGAGCACCGGCATATTCTGCCGCCCTTCGTGTCCCGCCAAACGTCCGCGCCCCGAGAACGTGAGCTTTTTCGATCACGCGCTCGAAGCCGAACAGGCTGGCTATCGAGCCTGCCTGCGCTGCCGTCCGAAGGCGGTGGACGGAAATCCGCAATCCGCGCTGGTTCGGGCGATCTGCCGCTACATCGAGCAGCACGTCGTCGATCAACATATCGAAGAGCGCCTGACGCTCAGCCTGCTGGCCAAACACTTCCGCCGCAGCCCCTTCCACTTGCAGCGGACTTTCAAGGCAGTCCTCGGTGTGTCGCCCAAGGCCTACATGGACGCATGCCGCCTGCGGCAGGTGAAACAGAATCTACAGGCTGGCCACTCCGTGACCACCGCGCTCTATGCCGCCGGATATGGCTCCAGCAGCCGCCTCTACGAGCGCACCGCCACGCAACTCGGCATGACCCCAGAGAAGTACCGGCGCGGCGCCGTAGCCGCCGTCGTTCGCTATACCATCGTTGGCGATACCAGCATTGGCGATACCAACGTTCGCGATACCAACGTCCGCTACACCATCGCCGGCTCGCCTCTCGGACGCATGCTGATCGCCGCCACCGACAAGGGCATCTGCGCCATTAACTTCGCCGACTCCGATCAACAGCTCGTGCAAGGCTTGATCCGCGAGTTCCCCTTCGCGGTTCGCCGCCGCGACGATGCCGCCATGTCCCAATGGCGAGAGAGCCTCACCCGCCTCATTCAAGGACAAGATCCCAATCCCTCGCTTCCGCTCGACATCCGCGCCACCGCTTTTCAGCGGCGAGTCTGGGAAGCTCTGCAAAGAATCCCCCGCGGAGAAACGCGCTCCTACAGCGCCGTAGCGAAGAAGATAGGCATGCCGAAAGCCACGCGAGCCGTAGCCCGGGCCTGCGCCACCAACCCGGTAGCAGTCGCAATCCCCTGCCATCGCGTAGTGCGCCAGGATGGCGAATTAGGCGGCTATCGTTGGGGGATAGAGCGAAAAGAGCGGTTGCTCGCGCTGGAGAAAGAGGCAGGAGCTTAACCGTCTGCATAAAAACTCGATGCGCACTTGGTGAAATCGGGATTTATCAACAACAATGTTTTCGGGTGGGCAATTAAGCACAGGGCGGGTCTTCACTTCCCGTGTTTCAAGCCCAGATCGCCATCGTACTGTCGGATAACCCCGTAGCACTCGCAGGCGGAGTCTTCGAGTTTCCTGCGGTTCACGATCTCCACTGCGCCACGGGTGTACTCGATGACCTTCCTCTTCTGCAAAACACTAGCTGCCAAGCTCACGGTAGGTCTATCTGTCCCTAGCATGGTTGCGAGAAAATCATGAGTGATGAGCAGCAACCCTGAATCCACTCTGTCCTGATTCATTAGCAACCACCGCGCAAGGCGCTGCTCAATATCGTGCAGCCGATTACACGCCGCTGTTTGTGCAACCTGCATCCCCCGAATTGCGGCATAGCGGCTCAACATCAATTGCAGGTGTGGAGCGGATTCCAAAGTATTTTGCAAAGCTCCGACCTCTACCCGAAACCCATCCCCCGTGATTTGCACCACTGCTTGCAGCGTCCATCTGCTCAGGCCAACCGCCGCCAGTGTTCCTGTAAAGCCCTCATTGCCAACTATGCCGGCTTCGGCGGTCTTTCCATCTTTCATTACGACTACAAGAGAAATCAAACCTCGATTCGGGAAATACGCAAATTCCAGCTTTTCACCCGCCTCGTGAAGGACTAGATGGTTTGGCAAGCTGACGTATTCGAGATGAGGACGCAGTGAGCTGTAGTCGCT
>JBEKYF010000134.1:0-8686 GCA_049511255.1 Terriglobales bacterium
GCAGGCCGGAAAATGAATCCGCGGGACACCAGCGGATGCAGCCAAAACCCTTCCCCGAGTCACAAAATCACGGTGACTGGAGAGAATCTAAGTCGCGGCGTCCCTTTTTCCGCAGCCTGCTAAGGCGTCACTGACGGCGCCATCCTCGGGCCTGCACTCATGCCTGTCGAAATCGGATTGAAGTTGCTGTTTGGCTTTGTCAGCGTCAGTGACAAATTCCGGTCGCGTCCGGAATGCTAATTTGCACACATCGCAATACGCGGTGTTCGGAGTGCTCCCTATGAATCGAACTATTTTGAGCTTCCGGTCTGGCACCCCGACATCATGGCAGTGCGTCAATGCGGAGTCAAATGCCTTCAGCCCTCGGTAGTGTCCTGAATTTAGAACGTGATCCGCACTCCAAACTCCATTTGCCGCGGAGCCCCGATCGCATACGTGCCCGAACCGGCCAGAACCCGGTCCAGCCGCGAAGTGCAGAAAGTGGCCGAGTTGCCGCAGTATCCCGCCGAACTCGCGTTATTCAGCGAACTGCCCGGCGCGCCGTTCAGCACGCCACTTAACTGGTTCCCCGCTCCCCCAAAGTTGGCCCAGTTGAAAACGTTAAACACGGAGACGTTCGGCTCCAGCTTCACCCGCTCTCCAACCTGAAACGGCCGACTCAAGCGCAGATCCATTGTCTTCAGCCAGGTCGCCGAAGCAAAATGCCCCGGCAGCGGTTGAATCACAGGCTCATAAGCGCCCAGCGCCAGCAGTTGCTGTCCGGTAAATAGGCCGCTATTCACCAATGCCGTGCCCGCCGGCGTCAACTTCCCGGCGTAGTTGTTGTTGTAAGACGCGATTGCCTTGGTCAAATTGCTGGTCGAGTATTTTCCCGCGCTCCCAATGAACGTTCCCGGCAAAAGGTCTCCCACCGTGCCGTCGCCGGTGACATCGCTGCGGAAGATTTCCCCCGCCACCCCACCCCCGTCCTGCTGCGGAACATAAGCGCTCAGCGGAAGCGGCGATGCCAGGTGTGCGATCATCGAAAGCCGCAGCCCGTGCGGAAAATCTGCCGTCGGAGTGAACATAAGCTGGTGCCTCCGATCCATCCCCGAGGCTCCCCAATGTCCCAGGTGCGGCCGGTTGTAATCTTCCGCCACGTTCATCAGCGAATAATCTCCGCCGCTGCCGTCCGGCTCCGCTATGTTGCTGCTATAGCGCGAGAGCGTGTACGAAATCGCCATCTCCAGCCGGCGCAAGCGCCGCATCGGGTTCTCTCCGCTGACCCCGTGGTATGCCAGGTGCACACCTTCATACCGCGACCGCCCGCTCGGAAAGTACATGATGTTCGATCCCACCGCCGGATTGATCCCGCCGAAGGACGCCTGCAGCGGCTTGCCCGCCAAGTTTTGCTTTTGCAGCACCGAACACGGAAAGGGCCCGCAGAACGCATTCGACGAATCCAGACCCTGCCGCGCGAAATCGGTGATGCTCGCTCCCGGCACGGCCGCCAAATAGCAGTTCACCGCAGCTTGCGAACTGCTGCCCGCGAACGTCGCCGGTGCCTGCGGGCATCCCGCCTTCACCGACGCCGGATTCGCCGCCAGCGTCAAATTGATCGCATCCAGCTCCGCCTGATAGGAATTGAGCAACGGGTTTATATTGCTGCCGTCCGTCATGTAGCCCGCGTCTCCCACGTGGTTCGTGTCAATCCCCAGCGGAAACTGCGTGCCGATCTCGCGTACATAGTCGGCGGAGAACATGCCGCGCCCACCGATCTGATGCTGAATTCCAGCGCTCATGTGCACCACCCGGGGCGTCCTGAAGCCGGGCGCCAGCAGGCCACCAAAATTCGCCAAGCTGTTTGCCAGCGAGTACACATTCTGCCCGCCCGTCACCGCCGACTGCGCCGCCATAAACTGCGTCTGCAGATCTTGAATTGCTTGAGATACGACCACCGGCTGATTAGCTGCGTTGAGAATCGTACCTCCAATCGGCTGACCACATATTTGCGCGATATCAACTTGGTCTTTGGTGACCGAACTCACCACCGATCCGTCCGGGAACAGCACCGCCCCCGTCGGACACAGCGTCAGGCTGCGGTTGTATTGCCCATTCGACAAGCGGTTGATGCGATCCTGATACGCATTCTGCAGCAGAAAATTGTCATAAAACAGCCCGCCGCCTGCCCGCACCACCGTCCGACCATTGTGTCCCGGATCCCACGCCAAACCTAATTGCGGAGCAAAATTCCAGTTCGGCTGGTTCACGCTCTGGCCGAGGAACTGGTGTGTGAGGCCGCCCGTGACAGGGTTCGGAATTAGACCGAATTGATCGAGAATCAAACCTGTCGTGCACGGTGGACTCTGCACGATCTTTGTATTGATCGCCGAACATGGCGTTGCCGGCAAGTCGCTGTCCGTGCGCCCGGTGTCCCGGACATAATTCACGCCATAGCTGATGCTCAGGTTCGGAAACAGGTTGAACGTATCGCCCACGTAACCCTCGAGGCGGGTATCGAAGTGACCGCCCGTCGACCGGTTGAATGCCGAGTTCTCGCTGAAATTTCCCAGCCCATTGAAAATCGTAACCGTGCCCACCGGGTAGTTCAGCGGATTGTCCGCCGCCCCGCGCGGATCGCCCAAGATCAGCGGCGACAGCTTCGGGTTGCCATTGATGGCATTGATCACGTCCAGTCCGTTCGAACTGGTCACCGACGGTCCATAATTTCCCGGCGCATAGAAATCTCCTTGCGCGATGCGATGAATCGCTCCCCCGAAGCGTATCGTGTGATGCACGTTATGAATCGTGCTGCTGTCGTAGCGCCCGAAAAGGTCGCGCTGAATCGTCTGTCGCGGACCCGCCACGCTCGGCCCCAGTCCATAGGATCCGATCTGCATGTGGAAAGGCGCCCCCGCCACAATCGTCGAATCGCTCAGCGCCGGATTGATCGCATTCACCATCTTCTGATAGCCGAATCGCGCGCTGTTCACAAACGTTCCATGGTTCCAGTCCAGCCCGAAAACCGCAGCCGGAACGTTCAGTTGATTCCGAAAATTCGACAGGCTGTCCGACGGCCCGATCTGGTTCGCGTTGTCGTAGCTGAGCCGCACAAATCCCTTCATGTCGTCGCTGAAGTTGTAATCCAGGCGCGCCGTCAGTATGTTCTCGCGAAAATAAGCGTCCCGCAGGCTGGTCTCATTGAACGCTGGAAACCCGAGCATCGTCGGCAAAACGCCATCCTGCTTGCTTCGTTCCCCGCCGATAAATAGAAACGCCTTGTCCTGGATCACTGCGCCGCCCGCCCCAAATCCATACTGCTGCCGGCTGTACCCCGGATTCCCTGACGGAAATCCCGCGAGGCCGAGGATCCGGTCTTGCAAATTTCCAAATAGATTGCCGTGCCACTCATCTCCCCCCGAGCGCGTCGTAACCCGCACCGCACCGGCGGCGTTGAGCGACTGAAACATATCCGGCGTGACGCGCGAGATGATCACTTCCCGCACCGCCTCAGCCGGCAGGTTCAGAGTGGATGCGCCCTTGGTCTCATCCATCGCCTCGACTTCATCAATGTCGTAGTGCGTCGTTCGTCCCAGTTGGCTTTCGATCGAGAGCGATTGGGTCCCACTCTTCCCCGGACCAAAAATCCTTCCATCCACCGCCTGCACACCCAGCTCAAGCTGTCCCGCATTCAGATAGTTCCGTCCGTCAATTGGCAGCCGGTCGGGAACATCGCCATTGAACTTACTCTCCAGCCGCACCGGTCCCGGATTGATCCATTCCGTCTTGAAATCCGCCGTGACCGCCGCCCCCAACACGACGGTCACGCTCCTCTCGACTGGCAGCATGTCCCGGCCTTCCACCCGCACCACATAAGCACCCGGCGGCACCGGTTCGGAAACGTACGCCCCGTCCTTGCCGGAGCGCGTCACGCCTTTGGTCTCGGTGGCCTGCGAGCTGTACAAAACTCGCGCCCCTTCCACGGCGTTGCCGTCTTCATCCCGCACCGTTCCTTGAATGGTGCCGGTTGTCGGATTTTCCGAGGTCATTTCCTGCGCCCACAACGAAGCCGCGAGCGCAACAACAACGATGAGCAATGGGCCAATCGGCAGAGAACGACGAACCTGCAAGCCAGAGCAATCGAACAAAATGCCACTCTCCTGGGGGCGGAGCCTCAAGTAGAACCTGGAAGCGATTCCGCGTCTAAGGATCCTGTTTTTCCGCTGCAATGATTTTCTACTGAAATCGAATAGAACAGTCTACTAGATGCAGACACTTCTCTGGCGCGATGTATGCGTTTTGTTAGCGGGCTAATCCCGTGCCGCTGAGCTGCGAGCTTCGAGCCGCGAGCTTCGAGAAAAGGTTGCCCGCAGCTCGCAGTTCGTAGCTCGTAGCCTGTGTCAGAACGTCCCCTTGCGCGTGTAGTAGCCCGCGCGATAGTGCGACTGATAAGGTCCTCCCGGCGGCGCGTTCGCCAGGTCCACCCGCAGTTGACGGAATTCCGAATTCGAATAGCGCTGCGACGGATAATACGCGAGCAGATACTGCGTTCGCAGTTCGTCGCTGATCTGGCGGAACGCGTCGTCCAGTTGCGGCAGCGACGTGGCGTAATAATACTTCCCACCCGTATCGGTTGAGATCTGAATCAGCGCGTGCTCGCCGCCCTCGTCTCGTCCCGCATCCGCTTCGATGGGCACGATGATGATGCTATAAATGATCGCCTCCGCCTCCTGGGCCGCGCGCAGCGCCTCTTTGTAGTTCACCTGGCTCATCGTGTCTCCGCCGTCGGTGATTACCACCATCACTTTTCTTCCCTGCCGCCGGCTCAGCGCCTGTGATCCCAGGAAAATCGCATCGTAAAGGGCCGTCGCCGAACCATTGCGCTCGCGGTCGATTCCGGCGTCGATCTTTTTCAAATCAGACGTGAACGGCACCATTTGGCTCACCGTCTCGCTGAATTTGTACACGGCCAGTCCGTCCTGCGGCCGCACAATGGCGTGCGCAAACTTGCGCGCCGAGATCAGTTCCAGCGGCAAATCCTTTCTTGTGCTCAGGCTTGTATCCACCGAGAGCACAATCGACAGTGGCAGCGCCGATTCCCGGCTGAAGATCGCAATCTTCTGCTCTTTGCCGTCTTCCTTCAGGAGAAAATTCTCTTTCTGCAGGTTCGCCACCGGGGTCCCGCGCGCATCCGTCACCGTCACGAACACGTTGACCAGCTTCACGTCGACCTTGATTGTGGTTTCCGGCTCCTCCGCCATCAACCCAGCGCTGGTGCACACAACAAAGACGCAAAGGATCGAGACGCAAACCAACAAGACCTGTAAGATTCGCTTCATTTGAGAGTCAGTCATTTAGATGCAGGCTGCTCTCCCGCTGTGCTTCCCGGCCGCCGAATTTCTTCGGGAAACGCCTCGCCGTCCGCCCACACCGCTCCATCTGCAAAGTATTCTTTCTTCCAGATCGGCACCGTCTTCTTCAGCATGTCAATGATCCACCGGCAGGCCTCAAATGCCGCGCCCCGGTGGGCCGCAGCCACCACGATCAGCACGCTCGTCTCCCCAATCTCCAGTCGTCCCAACCGATGAACGATTGACGCTCCCCGCACCCCAAAACGCGCCCGCACCTCCACCGCCAGGGATTCCATCTGCTTCACCGCCATCGCTTCATAGGCTTCATAGTCGAGATAAAGCGTGCGCCGCCCACGCGTGTTGTCCCGCACCACGCCCTCGAAAATTACCGCCGCGCCATCCGCCGGCCGCTTCAACCGCCCAACCACAGCCTCGGCATCAATCCGCTCGCGGACCATCCGCACTTCGCCCGGCACTTCGCCATCGTCTTCCGCCAACCCGCCGCTCACTGGCGGCAACAGCCCCACTTCATCGCCCTCGCGCAGCGCGCGGTCCGCTCCCGAATATTCCCGATTCACCGAAATCGCCAGCGACGGTACCATCGCTTCAAACCGCGGAGCCTCTCGCGCATAATAGAGGAGCACTTCCCGCACCCGCGCCCCTTCCGGCAGATCGACGGTGTCGCTCGACCGTCCGAGCACATCCTTCAAAACTCCGAAAAAAAGTACTTCGAGCTTCATCTGGGTACTGGGTACTGGCAACTGTGTACTGGCAACTGGGTTCGCGCCCTCAGTGTAGCGCGCCCGCATCCCAAAGGACCTGTCCCACCGGGTACTCGCTCGCTGCCCCATCCTCCCGTTTGGTTCAATTACCTCCGTAATCGTGCATTGGGTCATTTTCCCGCTTAGTCTTATTGCCAATACTCCATACACCGAGAAGGAGGCTGTTATCGTTAACGCCGCTCAAACCGACGCCGGCCGCAGCGCGTCTGCTCGGTCTTTCCTCCACAGCCTCAATATTTTGATCAAGTACACCCGTCTGTATGGAGTAAACCACAAGCGCACCGTGGGCCAGTTCGAGACCGCCTGGAGCGAACTCCAGCAGGCGCTGCCCAAAAGCGGTGACACTGGTTTTCTGCTCGGCGTCTCCGACAACAAACTTCTTCTCGATGGCATCCCCCTCGAAGCCGGTCAGGCCGAGCGCAGCTTCGCCCAGTTGCTGACCGCAGCCGGACTCTCCAGCATCCTTTTTTCCAATAAGGTCACGCTCGACGACTTTACCCGTCTGGTCCGCGCCTTTGCCATGGGCGGCTCCAAAGCCCAGGACTTCGCCAAGCAGATTAAGGAAAGCCTCGGCGATAACAAGAGTTCCTCCATCCGCATCAATGAAGTCAAGTTTGTCGCCGCCGATCCCGCCACCGGCGAAGTTTCCATGGCCGCCCAGCTCGCCGCCCAGGCCCTCGGCCCCGAAGCCAGGCAGTGGCTCAACGACCCTCAGAAACTTCTGCAGTTGATCGCCGCCGCCCAGGGAGCAAGCAACAGCGGGTCCGGCGCACCCGGCGGCGCGCCCCTCGGCAGCGTCCCCACCGTTCCCATTCCCGCCGGCATCGGCACGGGCGCGGTCGGAGCCTCTGCCGGAACGTCGTCTGGAACGTCCGGAACATGGACCGGTGGCGTCGTTCCCTTACAGGAAGAGGAAGTCATCCAGACCATTCGCCTGCTTACTCATTTTGGCGAGGCCATGCAGGCTCCCGACGCGTCCCCGGACAATCTCAAGGTCGAACTCGGCAAGGCTCCCGAAAGCGCCAAGGTCAATCTCGCCCAGTTGCTCGAAAGCCTGGCCGCGCAGGCCTCTCAGAACAACGCGAACGACCGCAATGACACTCCGCTTCTGATGAAGGCCGCCGAAAGCATGGCCATCAAATTCGCTCTCGACCGCTATCAGCGCGGCGACGTCAAGGTCAACGCCGTCCACGACATGATGGAGCACCTGAGCCGGCAGATGGACACGCTTCGCCAGATCCTGCGCGTCCAGGAAGATAAAATGTCCAAGGCGGGCATCCTGGTCGAATCTCACGCCGACATTCTCGACCGCATGTTCTGGGCTGAGATTCCCGAAGCCGGAAAGAAAAGCGTTCTGCTCTCCAGCGAAGCCGCTTGCGTGCCCCCCCGCAACATTCGCCAGTTCGTCGAAATCCTTTTCGAGCGCGACGACAATGAGATCGCCTCTAAGATTCTCTCCAACTACTGCAGTGGCCTGGACGCCAAGGATGCCGAGCCCCGCCGCAAAACCGCTACTGGACTGGCTCAACTCGCCGACCTCTATGCCACCGCGCCCGATGAAGTCATGCCCAATGCCCTCGCCCTGATCGGCCAGAACCTGGCTAACGAAAGCGATCCCGAGATCCAGAGCCTGTTGAGCGCTGCCTTCGCGCGCTTCGGGCAGGAGGCCTGCTCCCGCAAAAAATACAAAGCCGTCGCCGAACTCTGCTACTCGTTCGAAAAGGTGGGCCGCCAACGGCCTGCCATGGTGCAGGATCTCCGCTCCCGCGTCGGCATCGAAAATCGCCTGCCCGAAATGATCGAAGAGGCCATCAATGCCGATCTGGTACCCGAGGATTTAGTCAACGTCTTGCAGCAGCTTCCCAGAAACTCCATCGAACACCTTGCCGACCGTTTCTTCCGCTCGCAGAAACGCGTCGAATGCGATCGCATTGTCGAACTCGTCGGCGAACTCGGACAACCTGGCATCGATGATCTGCGCGACATTCTGCGCACCGGCCAGCCCCGCCAGGCTGCCGCCACCGTCGGCCTGTTGAGCCGCCTCGGGGTGACCGCGCTGCTGGAATTGCTGCCATCCCGCATGGGCGAGTTCAATCGTTTCTATCAGGACGTCATCGTTCGCCAGGTCGCCTACGGTGCCGCACCCGACCGCGGACGCACCCTGGTCGAACTGCTCGAACTGCTCGATTCCCTAATTCTGCCCGAGGCCATCGACGAAATCGGCATGAGCCAGGACCGCAGCGCCTGTTCCAGCCTGATTGCGCTTGCCACTGCCGGGGAAGCTCACAACCGTCCCCCGTTCGTGCAACTGAAAGCAATCGAGTCCCTTGGCCGTTTGCGCGAGATCGAGGCCGTCCCCGTTCTGCGCTCCATCGTCGACGACAAGAAACTCTTCGGCTACAGCCAGCACCGTGAATTGAGAATCGCCGCCATTCAGGCGCTCTCCAAGATTGATCCCCGCTACGGCACCCAGGCTCTCGCCGACAGCGGCCTCGAGGCCGGCGAACTCGCCATCGCTCCGCTCGATTCCGGCCCCGGATGTCCCTGGGTCCGCCAGCGCCGCTACGAACGCAT
>JBEKYF010000135.1:0-8538 GCA_049511255.1 Terriglobales bacterium
GAAGCCTTGCGTGAGAACCATGGAGCAGGCGCGTTCCAACGACTGGGCGGTGCCTCGTTGCACATCTATGCTCTACCTCTTCACCAGCACGACGAAGTCATCGGCAGCCTCGCGATTGTTCACGATGCCGGCTATATTCGGGCGGAGAGCCTTCATATTTGGCGCGAAGCATTCCTGCGAGCGCTGGCACATGTGTTTCTCATCGTGCTGATCACGCTGTTGATTGTTCGCTGGAGCATTGCCGCACCCATTGCACGTACGGCACGGTGGATGCGCGCTTTGCGGACGGGGCAAATACCTTCACGCCAGCACGCCACCGATCTGGATCTGTTTCGTCCCCTGGTGCGGGAGGTCGCCGCCTTCGCCGAAAGCCTTACCCAGGCGCGGTCGGCGGCCGAGACGGAAGCCCGCCTGCGGGACACGGGTGAATCTCTGTGGACGGCCGACCGACTGGCCGTGCACGTGCGCAAACGACTGGATAATGGGCGCCTTTTTGTCGTGTCGAACCGCGAGCCTTACGTGCACATGCGGCATGGCCAAACGGTGGAAGTGATGGTGCCGCCCAGCGGGGTGGTCACTGCGATCGAGCCCATACTGCGCGCCTGTGACGGAACCTGGATTGCCCATGGCAATGGCGATGCCGACCTCGAAACGGTTGATGAGCACGACCGTCTGCGCGTCCCTCCGGAAGATCCTCACTATACATTGCGCCGGGTCTGGCTGAACGAGGCGGAAGAAGAAGGCTATTACTACGGATTTGCCAACGAGGGAATCTGGCCTCTCTGTCATATCGCGCACACTCGGCCGATCTTTCGCGCGGAGGACTGGAAATACTATCAGGCGGTAAACCTGAAGTTCGCCGATGCGCTGCTCGAAGAGATAAGGAACGTGGAAAAGCCCATTGTGCTGGTGCAGGATTACCACTTCGCGCTGCTGCCTCGGCTGATTAAAGAAAAAAGACCGGAGGCCAAGGTGGCAATCTTCTGGCACATCCCTTGGCCCAACCCGGAGGCATTTGACATTTCGCCGTGGCGGCGTGAACTTGTGGATGGTCTGCTCGGTGCCGATCTGATCGGGTTTCACATCCAGTCGCACTGCAATAACTTCCTGCATACGGTGGACCGGGTCGTCGAAGCACGCGTCGATTGGGAACATTTTTCGGTACGACGTCTGGATCATCTCACCCTGGTGCGACCCTTTCCCATCAGTGTGGACTTTACGGACGTGCAACGGCCGGAGTCGATATCGGATTCCTACACCGAACGTTCTGCCTTGCTCAAGGCTTTGGGGGTTGAGGCTACCTTCATGGGTGTGGGCGTGGACCGGGTTGACTACACCAAGGGCATTCTGGAGCGTTTTTTGGCCATTGAGCGTTTTCTGGACAAGTATCCTCCCTACCAGGGCAAGTTCACATTCGTGCAGATTGGCGCTCCAAGTCGCAGCCACCTCAAGCGCTACCATGATCTGATGGCGGAGGTGGAAGCGGAAGCCGATCGTATCAACCGGCGGTTCCAGACGGACAATTGGAAGCCCATCGTCTTTCTAAACCGGTCGCACAATCACAAGGAGATTCAAAAATACTACCGCGCCGCAGACTTATGCCTGGTTACATCATTGCACGATGGCATGAATCTGGTGGCGAAAGAATTCGTGGCAGCCCGGCAAGACGAAAGGGGAGTTTTAATCCTGAGTTGCTTCACCGGTGCCGCCCGCGAGCTGCGCGACGCCTTGCAGATAAACCCCTACGATATCGACCAGACGGCGGAGGCGATTCGTTTCGCTCTTAACATGGAGCCGGAGGAAAAGGAATTGCGTATGCAACACATGCGGAAGACGGTCAGGGAACACAACGTTTACCGCTGGGCAGGAAGCCTCATCGCGGAACTCTGCGAGCTGCGCCTGGA
Source organism: Terriglobales bacterium (assembly GCA_049511255.1). Taxonomy (GTDB): domain Bacteria; phylum Acidobacteriota; class Terriglobia; order Terriglobales; family Acidobacteriaceae; genus Acidiflorens. The sequence goes on from JBEKYF010000135.1 coordinate 1,905, forward strand.
CGCGTCGGACGAGAGCAAGGAGAATCTTCGGGCGAGCAGTGCTGCCTGGGGATGAGGAGCATGTGTTGTCCCGCAAGGTCGATCCAGTCGAAGTCGAGCAGTTCATGAACGCAGTGGCACAGTCGCCGGCTTCCGCGCTTCTGCTCGACTATGACGGTACCCTCGCACCCTTCTGCCTCAATCGCCAGCAGGCTCTCCCCTATCCGGGAATGACAGAACTCCTGCAGGAGATCATCGTCAATGGCCGCACCCGTGTCGTCATCGTCACCGGTCGGAACGCTCACGAAGTAATCCCGTTGCTTGCGATTCACCCCAGTCTCGAGATCTGGGGGTGCCATGGGTTGGAGCGGTTGAGACCGGATGGAACCTACGAGGCATCCCGCGCGGACGAGCCTGTGCTGCACGCACTGGCTGACGCAGATCGTTGGTTAAGGTATCAGGGGCTACACAACCGGGCTGAGTTCAAGACCGGCGCCGTCGCCATCCATTGGCGCGGGCTGGATGATGCGACGGCGGCGGAAATCCGCGGCCAAGTCTTGCTGGGCTGGCTCCCCATTGCTCAAAGCACGCCCATGGAACTGCTGGAGTTCGATGGCGGTATTGAAATGCGCATGCCAGGTAGGGATAAAGGGGATGCAGTCCGCACCATCCTGGATGAAATCGGCCCGGAGGTTCCCGTCGCCTACCTGGGGGATGACTTGACCGACGAGCGGGCTTTCCTCGCCCTTGGTACCCTGGGCCTAAGCGTGCTGGTTCGCCCCGGATGGCGCGAAACTGCGGCCGCCCTGTGGATCAGGCCGCCAGAAGGTTTACGGGAGTTTCTGACACGGTGGCTACAAGCCTGTCGTGAGGGGCAGCATCGCGCGAGCACAGAGTGTTCTGGTCCCAAATGAGTGCGGGTTCGGACCAAGATGCAAGCGACGCGAATCTTGAGACAGACCCAAGAACCTCGGTTAGAAACCTACGCATTCCTAACGCCAGGTGTGGAAATCAAGAAGGCCAATCTTTACGGGGCTTCCACGGGAGCAGTTCTGGTCAGGCTTTCTAACGCCGCTGCTGTAAACGTGACGTGGTCTACAAACGGGCTTCGAGGAGGTCAACGGTGATCTCCGCGAAGCCGACTTCCGGCCCGGAATAATTTGGGGATTGCCTGTCATCCGACGGGGCGGCGCCTCATGGGGGAGCCGCGGCAGAGATGCCGACCCGGGTAGTGTCTTAAACATTATATTTAAGACACCACCCATGATTCTTCAAGGACTTTCCAGGATGGCGTTTTGACCCGTTCTGATCCCAGTTGACCCGTTTTGAGCGTAGAACTATCACGTTCTTATCACTGCACTCCCTGGGACGAGTGTGATCGCGCGGACCCGAATCTCGACGGCTTATGATGGAAATTGTTTCACATTGACGCGGAACGGCATTGAGGGGACAATGACAAAACGTTTGGGGTCAAAAAGGAATTTCGGTCCAAGCTGATTGTTGGGTGGTTTCCTCGGAAAATCCGGCTACGCTCAAGATTGGTCTGAGTTTGGAAAAATCTTAGCCGGATGCTCCACAACAGGAACTGAATGATGCGAAAGCTAGGACTTGCTGGTGCAGCGGTTGCCGTACTCACGTTCGTAATTGCCAACCAATTTACTGCCCATGTTCGCGCGGCAAATATCGGCCAGCGCGCGCGAATTCTCATTACGGAAAACATTGACGAGAGGAAGCTCGTCACACTGCGGGGCAATACGCGCCCGGAAGCGCGCGATCCCCGAAACGATCGCGGGCGCGTGGACCACGCATTTGCCATGACGCACATGCTCCTCCAGTTGAGGCGTCCGCCGGAACTGGAGCAGGAGTTCGAAGAATTCATCGAGCAGCTCACGGACAAGACGTCGCCGAATTTTCGCCACTGGCTCATGCCGGCGCAACAAGGCCAGTTATACGGACCGGCGCAGGCCGACCTGGACAAGATTCAGGCCTGGCTCGAATCGTACGGCTTCACTGTGAATACCATCTATCCGACTGGCATGGTGATTGACTTCTCCGGCACCGCGGGCCAAATCCGAGAAGCCTTCCACACCGAAATCCACCATCTCGAAGTCCGGGGTGAATCCCACTACGCGAATATGAGTGACCCGCAGATTCCGGCAGTGCTCGCTCCCATCATCGTGGGCATCGTCTCCATGCACAACTTCAAGCCCCGGGCGATGAACGAGCCCCGGACCCAATACACGTTCGGCTGCGACGGAGGAACATGCTATACGCTCGCACCCGCTGATTTCGAGGTGATCTACAACCTGGACCCACTGTTCCGGTTGGGACTCAACGGCACGGGCCAGACGATCGTGGTGGTGGAGGACAGTGACACTTACGGCACGGACGTCACGACATATCGCAACACATTTCTCAGCAATTATACGGGCACAGTTATAACAACTCATCCCCCCCCTCTTCCGCCCAATAACTGCACCGATCCCGGGGCCAATGGGGACGATGCAGAAGCGAATATTGATGCGGAAGTCGCGAGCGCTATTGCGCCCAACGCGACGATTGTAGTCGCGACCTGCGCCGACACGGCGACGTTTGGCGTACTGCTCGCCGTTGAAAATCTCGTCGGCACCACTCCCCCGGCCATCATCAGCATGAGCTACGGCGAATGCGAAGCAGCCAACGGTGCAGCCTCCAACGCGGCATTCAATTCTGTGTTTCAGAGCGGGGCCGCGGCGGGAGTCTCCATATTCGTTTCTGCGGGCGATTCAGGCCCATCTACCTGTGCGCCTTTCTATGACGAAAGCAGTTATGCTTATCCTGGCGTCGGGGTGACCGGATGGGGCGAGACGGTCTACAACGTTTCGGTGGGCGGCACGGATTTTGAGGACACTTACAACGCAACCAATGGCTCGCCGCCAACACCAGTGAGCACGTATTGGAATTCGACCAACACCGGTACGGAGAGTTCGGCAAAATCATACATTCCCGAAATTCCCTGGAACGATTCGTGCGCCGGCTATCTGCTTTACAACTACTTAGGATACTTGACCGGCTTCGGCTCGGCCGGGCTGTGTTCGAGCGGCGACCTAAGCACCGGGGCGGGATCAGGCGGTCCGAGCAACTGCGCCATGGGCGGAGGCGGGACGGACCAGATGGACTATGCCGTTGTGGACGGAACTTGTACCGGATATGCCAAGCCCACCTGGCAATCCGGAATTTTCGGAAATCCGGCCGACGGAGTCCGGGATATTCCGGACGTGTCGCTCTTTGCCGCCAACGGTCGCTGGGGACACTATGTCACCATCTGTTACTCCGACAAGGTAAACGGCGGGACATCAGCCGCTCCGTGCTCAGGCGCGCCCAGCACCTGGAGCGGCTTCGGAGGGACCTCGGTTGCCGCGCCCGTGATGGCGTCGATGCAAGCGCTGGTGAACCAGAAATTGGGAACCCGCACGGGCAACCCCAACCCCACGTATTATTCGATTGCCCAGGCGGAGTTTGGATCCACCGGCAATCCTGCGTGCTACTCGATCAACCAGCCACCGCCAAAGGGATTGGCCAGTTCCTGCACCTTCTATGACATCACGCAAGGCGATACTGATGTGGATTGCGCTTACAATGGCACTAATGGCCACAACGGCAACGGCACTAATGACGACTTCGGAGTTGGCTGCTACCGGCCGTCGGGTCCGGGTACCTACGGTGCTCTTAGCACGCAGGCGCTGACCACCGGCACGGTTATCCTAGGTGGCTCTGGCTACACAAGCGCGCCCACGTGCACGATCGGCGCGCCCAGCAACCTGAACGAATATCTATCGCCAAGTGGCGGAGTGCTTTGGGCGGGCGGAGCCCAAGCAACCTGCACCGCCGCGATCAATACGACCACGCAGGTAGTGAATTCGATCACCATCAGCACTGCCGGACAAGGTTACGCAGGGGGCGCGTCTTGCACCCAGACGGGAGGCGGCGGAACGGGAGCCACCTGCTCGGTGTCCCCCGCCATTGGCACCATCGCGCCGGCGTATCAGCCCGCATACGGTGCCACGCCGGGATGGGACTTCGCAACCGGCATCGGCAGCGTCAACGCTTATAACCTAGTCTTCAACAGTGCTTGGTAGGTGTCGCGATGGCCATTGCATGCAACAAATCCTTCATGATCACGGTTGCTCTCACGCTGGTCGTGGCCGCTCCGATCCTTGCGCAGGATAGCTCGTCGCAGCGCGCCGGTATCCCCGAGGATTGGACCCACCATCACGCCGTGTTCGCGAATGCGGGCACGGCAGAACAGGCCATCCAAAACGGGACATACGATCGGTGGCTGAAAATGGTGAACGATCCGCGATACCAACTGCAACGAGCGAAACAAATTGCGGCTGCGCGGGCGAAGATGACAACCGTTCACGAAAACAATTTCAGCGCTGACAGCGCCGCGGAAGCAGGCGATGCGCCCTCGGAAGCGGATGCCGACTCGCGCATCGCGTCGGCAGCGAGTGCGCGGCTTCCCCGCGGCCTGATCAAGGCAACCATCGCGCCGCCATGGGACGGCACCGGGAATCCTAAATTTGGCCACTGGCCAAAGTTTCCGCCGGGACGCAGGAAGCGGCGCCACAACGGGGAGAAGGTGGACTGGAGCGAAACGCTGGGAACCGGGGGAAGTCTGGGCCTGGGGAATTATCCCGCAAAATATTCGTTCTCGACCTCGACCTCAAGTTGCACAGACTGGGTGGTGTACGGCACGGGTCTGGCCGGAGGCATGTCGCAAGCAACGATCGTCGCATTCACGAACCTGTATTCGGGCACGTGCGGGAGCGTCCCAAACGTCAATTGGGCGTTTAACACAGGTACCGGCAGCACAATTCTCACGTCGCCGGTCCTTTCACTCGATGGAACGCAGATTGCGTTCGTGCAGAACAGTTCAACCGGCGTTGCTAGCCTCGTCGTGTTGAAGTGGGCCACAGGCGGAACGCTCATTCTGCCCACCACACTTTCGAACCAAGCTTCCGGCAGCGCATATCGCGGCTGCATGGCGCCCTGTATGTTCAGCATGAATTTCAGCGGCAGCGCGAGCGACAGCGGATCACCTGCTTGGTACGACTACGCGTTGGATACAGCCTGGGTGGGCGACGATAAGGGCATGCTTCACCAGTTCACGGGAGTTTTTGCAGGGTCGCCGGAGGAGGTGACAACCGGCGACTGGCCCGTTACGGTTAGCGCGTCACCGCTGAACGGTCCAATTCGCGATCCAGTTACCGGAAACGTGTTTGTGGGTGATTACGATTTGACGACTGATTCCGCCTGTACGCCGTCGTCTTCCACTACAACCGCCCCCTGCGGATTTCTCTATTCCTACAATTCTTCGACGGGAACGTTGAACGCCAAATCCGCGCAGTTGGATTACAACTTTGGGATCGTGGACACGCCGGTACTGGACCAGTTTGCGGGCCAGCTCTACGTGGCCGTGGGTTCGGATGGTGAACTCGGAGCTTCAACGCATTGCGGAACGGGCACGCCCTGCGCCGGGATCTTTCAGCTGTCAACGAGATTTTCGAACGGCGCGAGCGGCACCGAGGCGACGATTGGTCCTGGCTATGATTTCCTGCTGAGCGGTACGCTCGACAACGCGTATTTTACATCCACAAACGCTTCTAGCCCGACCGGCCACATGTATGTGGTCGGAAACACCGGTCCGGCAAACAACACCCTGTACCAGATATCAATTACCGCGAACATGATGAGCACGACATCCATCGCGGGTCCGGTGGTTGCTCTGAACTACACGAATGGCTATTACGCCGCCGGGCTCGGCGTCAGCGAGTTCTTCAACAGCGGCACCGACTACATCTTTTTGAGCACGATCGCGTTCAGCAACTACTCAGGGTGTGGCACAACGCCGAGCATCAATATTGGTTGCGTGGTGGGATTCGACGTGACGAGCGGCTCAATCTCCGGTTCGACGCTGACAGGATCATCGCCTGCCGCCGGGGGTGCGAGCGGAATCATAGTTGATAACGCGGGGTCCGCCACGGGAGAATCGAACATCTATTTTTCAGCGCTCTCGAACCAGACTTGCGTGACATCGGGCGGCAGCAGCGGTTGCGCAATTCAAATCTCGCAGTCCGCGCCCTAGCGAGGCTCCCAGCCGGCGGGCCACGGGCGGAGGCGGGCCGGACCAGATGGACTATGCCGTTGTGGACGGAACTTGTACCGGATATGCCAAGCCCGCCTGGCAATCCGAAAAAGCGACAGGCCACGAGCCTCTGATAGAACCATGGTTGACACTCAAATACCAGGTCCGCTTGCCAAGTTTCAAGACTCGATTGGCGTGTTCACCACCGGCAGATGAAACCCGCGGGAATGGCAAACCAGCCAGAGCAAAACCTCTCGACCGAATCGAGGGGCACACGTCCAGACAGTGGGCTGTATCTCGAGACAAAAATCTTCTCGGCCTCCGGTCGTGGCGGAGCTTTTTTCTTGACATCCCTTTTTATAGAACTCATTGACGGGTTTTGAACGAGTCCACGCAATTCTGCTATGGCCGGATTAGAAAACTACGCATCCTAACGCCAGGTGTCGAAATCAAGAAGGCCAATCTTTACGGGGCTTCCACCGGAGCAGTTCTGGTCAGGTTTTCTAACGCCGCTGCCGTAAACGTGAC
>JBEKYF010000136.1:0-8507 GCA_049511255.1 Terriglobales bacterium
AAAGTTCAGGTGCTCAAGGCAAAAGCGGCGGCTGCGAAGGCCAAGGCCTCGTAACCCGAGACACCTCAGCCCGGTTCAGGCACCTGTCCAAAGGGAGGACAAAAGACCTCCCTTTGGAGCAAATACTCGAAGTACGAACGAGGACCAAAGAACGAGGACCCAGGTGCATGGCTGCTCGATAAGGAAGGTCGCAGATGCGCTCCAACATCAAACTCGGAAAAATTTCTGGAATAGAGATCGGGCTTCATTACAGCTGGTTCATTATTGCTGCCCTGATCGTGTTCTCACTCGGCGAACACTTCCGTCAGGTAAACCCGAATTGGGGCACGGCCCAGATCTGGATCGCTGCGCTCATCACTGCGGCTCTGTTCTTCGTCACCCTGCTGTTGCATGAACTGGCGCATTCACTGGTAGCCCAGAGGCGTGGATTGAAAGTCACGTCGATTACCCTGTTCGCGCTCGGCGGTGTTTCCCAAATTCAGGATGACGCCACCGACGCGAAAACAGAATTCTGGGTTGCGATCGCCGGACCGATCGCCAGCCTGATTATCGGCTTTGGCTGCCTCGCGATCGCGCTCGGCCTTGGCTGGCAACGTTCCATCGAACCGCAGACTGCGGTGACTGGGGTCCTGGTCTGGTTAGGATATATCAACATCCTTCTCGCGGTCTTTAACATGATTCCCGGCTTTCCGCTCGATGGTGGCCGGGTGTTACGCGCGATCGTGTGGGCGATTACCAAGAATGCAGATCGCTCCACCCGCATCGCCGCTCGCGTCGGCCAAGTAGTGGCCTTTCTGTTCATTCTCGATGGGGTAGTGAAGTTTTTCTCCGGCGATGGCTTCAGCGGCCTGTGGATCGCATTCATTGGCTGGTTTCTGATGGACGCGGCCAAGGCCAGCTACGCCCAGGTGGGGATTACGGAATCGCTTCGCGGCATACCAGTCTCCGAGGTGATGTCGCGTGATTGTGCCATTGTGAGCTCTGGAATGAGTTTGCAGGAGTTTGTTAATACCTACCTTCTGAGGGCCGGCGAACGATGTTTCGCAGTGGAAGACCAGGGTCATTTCGTGGGCCTCATTACCCTCCGCGATGTGGGCCGCATCCCGCGTGACCGTTGGGACAAGACCACTGTGCGCGAAGCCATGCGCCCGCTGCGGGAGTTGTATATCGTCACTCCTGACACGCCAGTTCTGGATGCGCTGAAACTCGTGGCCAGCAACGATGTCAACCAGTTGCCGGTGGTCGCGAATGGCACTTTGCAAGGAGTCGTTTCCCGTTCCCAGCTCATGCAGTTACTGCAGGTTCGTTCTGAGCTGCGACTCCCGGCCGCCTATTCTCCGCCACTAAATGGCAATGGTCAGGAGACGAGAAGCCGTCCTGACCCGGCGTTTCGCGAAGGTGGTAAAAGCGTACACGGAGCTGGTTCGTGGAGACTCTAGGGGTCGCCTAAGATGTCAATCGGCAGCTCGATTGGCTTGCAGCCGAAAAGGCCGTACGCTCGTACTTGTTGGCTTCAGGAATTGAGCTCAGGCCAGATCACGCAGACTATGCAGTAGAGAGACTAAATTCGGGGAGATGGGCCATGAATGCATTCGAACTACTTCGAAAGTGGCTCCTGTACAGCATCGTTGGAGCATTGTGTCTTGCGGGGGTTGGGATCGCGCAAACCCCATCAGCGTCTCAAGGGCAGAATCAGGACGAGGAAGTGCAGATGGGCCAGGAGGTCTTCAACCAACTCAAGGCCAAGGGAGAAATCATAGAATCATCTCCCTTGTACGATACGTTGCGACCGATTGCGGAGGCCATTACCCGAGCGGCGCAACCGCGATACAACCACCCGTTCAAGTTCTATCTGGTTCATGAAACTCAACCAAACGCGTTCTCAGTTCCAGGCGGCAACGTGTATGTTGTCGATTCGCTCCTTTATTTCGTAAAGAACACTGACGAGCTCGCCGGAACGTTGTGTCACGAGGTCTCCCACACCATCCATCACGACTCCATGGAGTTGGCGAAAAAGCGGCAGAAAATCATGGAGCGGGAAGTTGGAGCCGCCATTCTTCTGGGCCCCTCATTGGCCGTCGCTCTCCTTGGCGAACTGCGTTCCCTCGGCTACTCCCGAGATGCGGAATCCCGAGCCGACATCACCGGCTCTGACGTGTGTGCCGCTGCCGGATACAACCCTTGGGGACTTGTCTGGCTATTTCAGGATTTTAAAGGCGCCAAGCCGGAAGAGGTGCCCCAGCTCTTATCAGATCACCCCAATGACCAAAATCGGGTCGATGCGTTGGAGCGGCACTTCCGCAAGAACCCGTCGGTCTTCAGTAAGTTCAATCCGGACCCAAAGACGGCGACACCGTTGGTCGTTCCAAAGAACGCTCCGGAGGTTTTCTTGCGCTGAGAATTGATTCAACCGCACTGCCGAACCGGCGAAAGCCGAATAACGGTGGTGCGCGAAAAGAAAAGGAGAAAAACTATGACCTATTTGTCTGATGTCTTCGCCACCGGCCTCGAGCAAGTCAGGAGATCCTGGGGCTGGTTTCTCTTCTTCGGCATTCTGCTGATGATTCTGGGTGTCATGTGCGTCGGCAAAGCGCAGACCGCAACCAGTTTCTCGATTCTGGTGCTAGGCTGGGTGCTTCTGATCAGCGCCGTAGTCTGGTTCGTTAATTCGTTCTTCGCCTTCAACTGGCACGGATTCTTTTTGTACCTGCTGAACGCGATCATCCGCGGAGTCACTGGATACCTCCTGATTCGTCACCCGGACGCAGGTGCGGAAGGTGTGACCATGCTGCTCGCTGTACTCTTCATCGTAGGTGGGCTGTTCCGCGCAATCGGGTCGAGTGTGATTCAGTTCCCCAGGTGGGGATGGACGATGTTTTCGGGACTCGTCTCCATCGGCCTCGGCATCTATCTTTTGGTCATTTACCCTTCAGAGAGTACCTACTTCTTTGGCATAGTGATCGGCGTCGACCTCATCTTCGACGGCGCGGCGCTAACAGGCTTCGCGAGTGCGATTCACGGTTTGCCCAAAGCGCAAGCCTGAGCAGCCTGACAGGCGGACTCGAGTAACCAGGTCGGATGTGTGAACAGGTGGATGGTCGTCATCCTAAGGGAAGCTGTGTTCGACGGCGATTACTCCAAGCGGGGCTCTTCCCGCATTGCTTCCGGGTAGCTCGGCGGCTTGACGACTGAAGTGCTCAGGGAAAAACAACGATCTGGCATACGGGTCGACGAGGATCTTCTGATCATCGAAGCGATTGCCAGCGCCGGGCTCATTTGGTCCGGCGACTCTGTAGCCGTAATAACGGGCGTCAGAAATCGCGGCACCCTTCAGCCGGCAATGCCAGACTCGCCCGGATTTGTTTATCAAGGGATCGAACCCGTATTCGTGAAGTGGGTGAACAAGGTCGCTTTTGGAATACAACAACAGAGTCACTTCGGCGGCATGCTTCGAATATAGGGCAAAATTGAAAGCCTGTTCCTCCTCAATCCAGGTCACTCCCAGATGAAATGAAGACCCCTCCGCCCTATACCAACCATCCATGGAACCATCCTTGCTCCCTTGTGAATGTACCAAGAAACTCGGAAATAATGCAGAGCCACCTTTACATTCCGATCAATGAGGTTATGATTCCATGGAAAGAAAGAGAGAACTGCTTCGTTGCCATTGAATAATCGTCTATGGCAAGATCGTCACAATGACAATGTCGCTGCGAGAAGAGGTTCGATATTGTCGAAAAGACCGTCGAAAGTTCCGAGTCTTTCAGGGAGTTGCAGTTTTACAAATCAAAACTCTTTTGTCTTCTTCATTAGTTGGCGCGGTCTCGATCTTTGGCAGGCAAAATGCACATTCGCCAGAAGGAGGGATCCATGTCGAAACAAGCAGCAGAGCATCATCGCAAGGCAGGAATCTCCGCTGTAGTTCTGAACATCATGGCAAGGCCAACAGGTCATGCCTAAGTTGCAAGACAAATGTTTGGCAAAGGATGAATAGGACTATGGTGATCAATGAAATGACCGAAAAAGAATGCAGGGACATTCTTGTGCGCACTTCGATCGGCAGACTCGGTTGTTCGCAAGACAACCAGCCATACGTGGTCCCGATCTTTCTCGCATACGAACCTGATTATTGTTATGTCCTTTCGACCTTCGGGCAAAAGATCGAATGGATGCGCGCAAATCCCAAGGTCTGTATTGAAATTGACGAAATCGCGAATGAGTCTGACTGGGTGAGCGTGATTCTCAACGGCCACTATGAGGAACTACCCGAGCCCCAATATATCGACGAACGCGCGCACGCGCGAAAGCTGTTGGAAGAACGCTACCTATGGTGGCAAAACGCATTGGGCGAGCGCCAGCTGAAATTGGGTGACGCCTTGATTACGCCGATGTTCTTCCGCGTTCATATTGATTCCATGACCGGCCTTCGCGCGGTCTCCGAAGTCACGTAGCCCGCTGTCGGTATCCCGGCTTGCGAAGTAGCGGCGGATTCATAGCAATTCTGAGCGGACCTGATTGTGATGGGAGTCAACGCTAGCTCCGCGGAAACCCGTTCTGTTTCCGCCTCGTTTCTCCATCTGGGGCGAAACGCGACTTTTGTCTCGAATGACCAGCGACCAGCGAACAACGCCCTACAATGGTGACGCCCCCTTCCAACCCGCGCACGCCATGAACGAAATCAAACACGACGCGATCCGCGCTTACTACCATACGTTGTTTTCTGCCTGGGGACGCCAGCACTGGTGGCCGGCGCAATCGCCCTTTGAGGTGATTGTTGGAGCATATTTAACGCAGAACACTTCGTGGACGAACGTTGAGAAGGCGTTCGCCAATCTCCGGAAAGCGCGCCTTCTGACGATCGGCGGGATCCGGCGTACGCCTCAGTCTAAGCTTGAGCGATTGATTCGCCCGGCAGGTTACTTCCGGCAGAAAGCGCAGCGGCTGAAAACGTTTGTAAGTTTTCTCGATGAGCGTTATGGCGGGTCGCTGGCGAGGATGTTCGCGCGGCCAACGGCCGAACTTCGCGACGAACTGCTTGCGATCAATGGTGTTGGGCCGGAGACCGCGGACTCGATTCTCTTGTATGCCGGCAATCATCCGGTCTTTGTGGTGGACGCTTACACAAGGCGCATTCTGGAGCGGCACCAGATTGCTTCCGCCGCGGCGGGCTACGACGAAATTCGGCAAATGTTCGAGCAGGCACTGGGCGAGTTACCCGCTGCGGTGAGCTTTTCACCGCAGAGACGCCGAGCACGCCGAGAAAATCCACGGTCGAATTCGGAACCGAGTGGCCCTGGTTGTCTCACCGGACGTCCTACTGATTTTTCCAAAACTCAAGAAGTTTCCCTCGGCGCTCTCGGCGTCTCGGCGGTGAAAAAGTATACATGCGGGCCGCAGGGCTCCGGTCATCGGCCTTCGCGCGTGAGCACGGCCGCGCGCGCTGCGCTGGTCCAGGTGTTCAATGAAATGCACGGGCTGATCGTCGGAGTCGGCAAGACTTACTGCCTAAAGTCACAACCGCAGTGTGAGCAGTGTCCTTTGCAGAAGTTCCTTCCTGAGGCAAAGTGAGTCAAGAGTGACGACATGAAATGGCAAGCGCTTGTCTTTCTCTTGGCGGCTGCAGCCTTTTGCCCCCCGTTTGGCGCAGGCGTCCGGGAGCAGTCGTTGCGCGAGGCTGCGCAGCGTTCTGGACTGCTCATCGGCACCGCGGTGAGGCCGGCTCAACTTTCCGAGGCGGCATACGCGTCCACGCTCGCGCGTGAGTTCAATATGCTGGAGCCGGAAGACGCCCTCAAGTGGGAGGTGGTGCATCCGGCTCGGCAGTCTTTCGATTTTTCTCAAGCGGATCAAATCGTGGATTTCGCGACCCGGCACGACATGAAGGTTCGCGGTCACACGCTGGTCTGGCACCGGCAGAATCCAAAATGGTTGACGGAAGGAAAATACATTTCCGATGAGCTTGCGCAAATTCTTGAGCAACACATTAAGACCGTGGTCGGACATTACCGGGGAAAGGTGTTCGCGTGGGACGTGGTCAATGAGGCCTTCGACGAGTTGCACCCGGGAAAACTGCGCAGCACGATCTGGCGAGACCAGCCCGGAATTGGCCTGGCGGGAGACAGCAGCTCCTATATTGAGCGCTGTTTCCGCTGGGCGCATGAAGCCGATCCGCAAGCTCAGCTCTTTTACAACGAGGCCGAGGCGGAGGTCGTGAATCCCAAGTCGGACGCGATCTATGCCATGGTTCGCGATTTCCGGCAGCGCGGTGTGCCCATCAATGGCGTGGGATTTCAGATGCACATCGCGAACCGGCACGCCGACGTCGCGTCCATTTCTGCCAATATCAAACGCTTCGCTGACCTGGGAGTTCAGGTCCAAATCACCGAGATGGACGTCGCCCTGCCGGTCGACCCGAACGGCAATCCTCGCCCCGAGGACTTGCAACTACAGGCGGACATCTATCGCCAGATCGCCGCCGCTTGCCTGTCTCGTCCCGGGTGTACGGCGATCCAGACATGGGGTTTCACGGACAAGTATTCCTGGATCGCATCGCACTCGAAGCAGACGCAAGGCGCGGCCCTGCCGTTTGACCGGAACTATCGTGCCAAGCCTGCTTACGAGGCATTGCGGAATGCGCTGGAGCAGGCAAGGACTCGTTAGTCGTCGGTCGCTAGTCGTTGGCGTGCAGGTGCACTTGCTTTCCGCGGGATGCGCCGAACCGCGAACGACCAGCGACTAACGACCAACGACTCTCTATAATAGGGCAATGTCGTCGCCGGCTTTGTGTCTTTGCCGGGACGCCTAGCCGTGGCCACGCCGAACCCAATTCGCGACGAAACCAAGGCCTCCAGTCGTCGGGCCTTCGTGATCACGCTGGCGATCGGCGCCTTTCTACTGCTTGCGGTCCTGGTATTGCAGGCCTCGTTCAATCTGAAGTTCATCAGCCCCGACAGCAATGAGCAACTTCTGTTTTTTGCTGGACTGAGCGGCCTGATTTTCTTTGCCTTCGTGGCGCTGACGCTAGTTCTTGGACGCAACCTGCTGAAGCTCTATGCGGAACGGCGCCAAGGCGTGGCCGGTTCAAAGTTCCGCACGCGCCTGGTGGTGGTCAGCCTGCTGCTTTCATTCTTGCCCGTGCTTGCGATGTTCTGGTTCTCGTACGGGCTAATGAACCGCTCCATCGACAAGTGGTTTTCCCAACCGGTCGAGGAAGTGCGCGCGGATACCGCGGCCATGTCGGCTCTGCTTTATGATTACGCCGGACAGAATGCGGCCTCGGAAGCACAATCCATCGCACAGACAGACGAATTTCAAAGAGCCTTTGCCAGCAGAGATTTCTCTGCAGCCACTGAAGAACTTCGGGAACACATCCCGGCGCTGCAGGGCGGATTCGTTCTGGCCCTGGACAATGACAATGGCAACGGCAATGCGGCAGCCAGCCTGAACGCCCCGGCGCTCTGGACCGACATGAAGGGCGCCTTCCCGCTACAGTCCGCCCTGCGCGGAGAACACCCCCACTTCCAGTGGGGCCAGACGGACTACATTGTCGCGGCCGCCCCTCTGCAAGGCGGCGCTGTGCTCGTCGCCATGCCTCTCCCGCCAAAATTCGCCCAAACCGCCAAGCAGATTCAGGACAGCCAAAAGCGCTACATCGAGCTGGCGGGAAAAAGAAAGTTGTTCCGGCGGACTTATATCGGATATCTGCTGCTGCTGACGGTGGTGGTGCTGTTCGCCTCGACTTGGCTCGCGCTCCTGCTTTCGAAGCTGGTCAACCGTCCCGTGGCGGCGCTGGCGGCGGGCACGGAGGCCATCTCCAAAGGGCAACTGGATTACCGCGTCGATATCCGCGCCACCGACGAACTGGCCGAACTGGTGCAGTCATTCAACAGCATGGCGGAGCAGCTCGAATCCAGCCGGCGCCAGATCGAAGCCTCCAGTCGCGATGTGGGCGCCGCCAATGAGGCGCTCGAAAGTAGACGCCGCTACATCGAAACGGTTCTCGAAAGTCTTCCCACCGGAGTGATTTCGATTGACGCGGCGCGCCATGTGACGCTGGCGAACGCCGCTTTCTCCCGCATGTTCTACCTGGAGCGGAGTGAGTACGTGAGCCCGGCGGACTTGGTGAACCTGCCGCTGCGCGACGTGATACCCGCCGATGTCCTCGCCGACCTCGAACCGCTGCTCCGTCGAGCCGATCGTATGGGCATCACCGCAGCGAACATGGAACTTGTCCTGCCCCGAGCTCAGTTGAATGTCGCCGTAACCGTGTCCGCGCTGAGCCACGCCGCCGAAGGGCTCGGATACGTGCTGGTGTTCGAAGACCTGTCGGACCTGTTGCGAGCGCAGAAACAGGCAGCCTGGCGCGAGGTGGCGCGGCGCGTGGCACATGAAATCAAGAACCCGCTGACCCCGATCGCGCTTTCCGCCGAGCGCATTCATCGCCATTTGACGCGGGGCTCGGCGCCCGATGCAGCCTCACTTGAGGTGATCCGCACGTGCGCGGAAAC
>JBEKYF010000137.1:0-8013 GCA_049511255.1 Terriglobales bacterium
GCTGCGGCAACTTCGGGCTCGGTGCTGCGCGACGTGTACCTCAACGTAAGAATTCGGCCAGAGTTCCAATTTCAGGCCGGCCAGTTCAAAACGCCCTTCGCTCAAGAAGCCGGAACCGGCGCTACCAACCTGGACTTCGTGGAACGCGGCTTCCAGTCGATGTTGTACCCCTCAGCGGCCTCGGCGTACCGCAGCCCCGGCGTGGCCATTCACGGAGACCTTTACGGCGGCGTTGTGCAGTACTGGGTGGGGGCGTTTAACGGCAAGGGGTATGCGCTCGTCAACACGACCAATCAACCGGAAGTCATCGGGCGGCTCCGCTTCTACCCATGGCGCAAATCCAAGAACGACTGGCTCAAGCAATTTGCCTTCGGTGGATCCATTGACCGTGCGCGTTCGCAAGGTCTTACCAAGGATCAAAGCTTCAGCGGCGCGCTGCCCGATGGAGCTTATACCTTCTTCCCGCAGTTTGCCATTAACGGACCCATCCAGCGCTACAACGGTGAGTTCACCTACATCAAGAGTCGTTTCGCTCTGCGCGGCGAATACGATCAACTCAATATGTCCCGTAACAATGTCGGCTCCGAGCAGGCGGGAGGACTGGGCTTCCTGAGTCTTCCGTCCATCATAGCCAAGGCTTATGACGTCAGCGCAACTTTCTTGCTGACCGGGGAAAAGCGGCCGGAAAACGGCACTCCCCGGGTCAATCGTCCGACGTTCGGCCCCGACACTCCAGGCGGCAAGGGACGTGGGTTGGGAGCCTGGGAACTCGCTTTCCGAGTCACTGGCATCCACGCCAACGAACCGGGTGCGAACTTCTTGGACTATTACACGCCGGGTTATGTGCCCACATACGATTACCACACTCGTGAGTACACGATCGGGATCAACTGGTATCCCAATTATTGGGTCAGGTACATGGTCAATGCGGCCATTGATCAGTTGAAGGATCCCAGCACAATTGGCGCGGTGCCGCAGAACTACTATGTGGTCATGCAGCGCTTACAGTTCAGGTTCTAAAGTCTGCCCGCTCGGCTGTCCGTTGCGGATGGAACAGTCAACAAGTTTTGTAGATGCCGGGGCTGGTCGCAACTGGCTCTGAAGGGAAATCGCAGGAGGGGATTCGATGAGACCGAAGATTCTGCTTATTATCTTAGTCACCGCGCTGTTTGTCACCCTGAGCGGCTGCGGAAGTGTTTCCAACTGTCCGATTTGCGGCACCACCAAGAATGGCAGCTATGGCGTCATCGACATTATCCCCGTGCCCGAGCACAATCCCACGGGCGAACCGGGCGGACCGTTTAACTCCTTCGACATAAGCTGGATCGCGAAAGCGCCCGGCGGCACGGGCCACAATTTGGACTATGTTTCCGATCGCATCGGCTTGGCCGTCGATGTTTTCGACACGACCAACGATCTCGCGGTGAATGCCATCCAAGGCACCAACGCTGTGACCGCCGCGGGGAACCAAGCTAGTCCGTGCGCGACAGATCCGACAACTGGTAACGACATAATTCCCCCCATCATTTCGGTGTTTGGCAATTTCACCCGGTTCGGATGTAGAACCGATTTATCCTGGGAGGGCGGGCCTACGTTCCACCTCAACACGGGCTTTGGCGCAAACCATCACTTCGGTGGATTTCCCGGCGCGCAGTGTTGCGCTGCACGCGCCAACGGCGTGAATCCAATGTCCGGCCCGGATGGGCTCGAAGTGAGCGCGGACGGCAAGACCCTGTTCGTCGGGAATGGCAGCGCTTCAGTCGTGGTTTTCGATTTGACTACGATGAACCTGACGACCAATCCGCCTGGTCCACCCACCGTACTGGCCGCCATACCTACCGGCGTTTCGGCCGATTATGACGGTCCGTTGGGCATCGCTCCCTGCGTCTCCTCCTGGAACGGCGAAGCCGGCTCCGCCGCCGATTGCGGAGACGATCGGGCTGACGAGATGTCGTACGATAACGTACATCATGTTCTTGCTATCATCAACGGCGACCCGGGATTGCCATTCGTCACTTTTATCGACATGCAGTACATCGTGGGCGCAACACCACCGAGGACGTCGGCCTCGGACCCGCTGGGGGAGGGAGATCTGCATTGCCTGCCGATTGATTCGGCATCCGCTTACGGACCCTATGCCGCGCCCTCGCAGCTAACTGATCTGACTGATTTTCCGAGTTATCCGTCTCAGGCATATTCACAAACTTGGGTGGTAGCGCAGACCGGCGCTTCGTTCAACCCGCCGAGGTGCATCCTCGGGCAAATCTACTATGACGGCGCAGGAGGACTGAACTCCGGAGGGTCAGGACTCGGGTTCGGACTTCAGCCGGGCGTTCCAGTCGACACCGTTGCCAATAATTCGTTCCCTTGCCCGGATCCGTCCAATCCGCAGGTGTTCGGTGGCGTCTCCGGGTCGGCGGCCTCGCTGGTCCCTGGCATCGGCACAACCCCCGGCGGCAAGGCCTACGTCATTCCGTGTCATCACGGCCCCATTGTTGACCAAACATTAGGGACGTTCTGTAGCCAAACATCTCCCGGCACCAACTGCGCTGGCGCCATAGCGCCAGCCGGTTTGGGAGGGATGGTTTGGAATCCCAACACCGGTCATTTGCTGCAAGCAAATGAGAATTCCATCGGTATCACAAATATCGGAAGCATTGATGAAATCGATCCGAGGCTAACAGACACCAGTTGTGGGGGCGTCTCCTGTGGACCGTACGTCGTCAACAGCTTTGTGATGCCGAATTGCATGCCTACCAGCGTCGCTCAGGGTCCGGGTAACCACTTCCTCGTAGGTTGCGCCG
The DNA here is from genome assembly GCA_049511255.1 of Terriglobales bacterium. Classification (GTDB taxonomy): domain Bacteria; phylum Acidobacteriota; class Terriglobia; order Terriglobales; family Acidobacteriaceae; genus Acidiflorens. Next base: position 2,805 of record JBEKYF010000137.1, read on the forward strand.
ACCATGATGGCGAGGCATTTCCTCCCAATGAGTACATTATTGATGGAACTACAGGCGCCATCATCACCCAAATTTACAATGTCGGCGGCGTTGACGAGACTTGGTACAATCCCGGCGACAACAAGTATTACCTGGCAGCGAGAGATATGCCCAATGGCCCGGTCTTGGGTGTCATCGATGCCGCAACTAACCTGTGGCTGGAGAACGTTACGACCGGCTCCAATTCCCACAGTGTCGCAGTCGATCCCGGCAATAATCATGCGTTTGTTCCCCTTCAGGCCGGGGGACAATGCACGACGCAGAGCAGCAACGGCTGCGTCGGTGTCTACGCTCAACAGTGAGGCGGAGTGAGACGATCGCGAATCTCAACAGATCCACAGCGCGATCAGATTGGTGATATAGTTCAGCTAACGCGCAGGGCGGGAGGTTCGACTCCGCCCGCCGGCGAAGTTTGCTGAGGTCATCTATGACCATGCATCGAAAAGCTGTCACGCGAGGATCTGCCTTGGCGTTCTCGCTTCTTTGGGTGCTGGTCGCGCTGGCAAGCGCAAGCGAGCAACCGGAGCCAAAACCCACCGACGTCCCCGCAACCGTAATCGCCCACTTGCCTTTGCCGCAGGCGGCCGGAAGTCAAATGTTGCTTCAGAAGGAGCACGCGAAAGAGTACCTGTACGTTCAGCAAGCCGCGAAGCAAGGCTTCATGATCGTGGACGTGACCAAGCCGGAGAAGCCGAGCCTTTTGAAGAGAACGGCGGAATCGAATCAGTCGACGGCGGGAAACCTGCAGATGGTTAGCCCCGATGTGGCCATCGCGGAAGCTCCGGAAAAAACACCGACGACTCTGACAAGCAGCAGCCATCCCACCGAAACCGTTCGCGTGCTCGACTTGAGCGACCCACGCAATCCAAAGACGCTGGAGACATTTAACAAAGTTACCAGCCTTCTTCCGGATGGCGGCCACGGCTTGATCTACCTCACCAACAACGAAGGCTTGTGGATTCTCCGCTACAATCGCCCGTCCCGACTGGAGCCAGCCAAGAAGAAGCAGCCCTGTGACTCCGAATCCGCGATCATGGCCATGCCGCCGGACTGCGACTAGGCCTTGACCTGAACCAAAGCGAACCTCGTCGAAAACCTGCGGCTGCGAGACTCAGCGCACCGCGCATTCCTTCGCGATAGTCTTTATCGAGGTGATGGTTAACGTCACCGAGGCTGGAGAACCCGTTCTTGCTAAGGCGTCGGAACTCGTGCTCATCGAAGGTGACTCCGTCCCGGTTACTTCCACTTGTTGTCCCAGGTAGCGGCGGAGCTTCATTTTCCCAGTAGCCTGAAGTTCGTAAGTCATGGCGGGGTCTTGTTTCATCAGGATGTAATCGCCGGTAGCCCTGCCGACGCAGCCCTGTACGGTGACCTGTCCTTTGGAATCTTTCGCGTTCTTCTGGCTCGTGGTGCTGGGATTGCTGTTTTGTGCCAGGAGAATGCTGCCCGAAAGCAGCAGAGCAAACCACAGCTTTTTCATGGAAATTTCTCCCCTCACAGAATGGGATGGCAACGCTATGGTGCCGGTTGCATTTTAATCTGTGGGGCGGGGAGCGGGGCTACTTGACGTGAGTTTCCTGGTAGTGCAGTTCCTTCCATTGCCCGGCGCGCTTCACCCAGACTTCACTGATGTACACCCGTGAGTAGCGCACTTGCGCCTTGGGCGGGAACTGCATGGTCACTTCGTAGATGACCAGGGCGGCGTCCGGCCCCAGCGGAATCAGCTTGAATCCCCACAGCGTATAGTTGAAGACGTTCGTCTCTGCCAGTTCGTTTACCGCTTGAATCTTGTTCCGCTCGCCCCGGCCATCGACTTCGACGCCCTGATAGTCATCGGCCAACAATTCGGCGTACGCTTTCTTGTCCTTGTTCTTCAGCGCCTCCCATTCGAGTTTGATTTTCGCTTCGAACATATCCTCCAGCTTCGAGTCGGCGGAAACGCTACCGGACTGCCGGCTTTCGCCAGTCTTAGGCGGCACTGCGGGTTTTTGCGCCAGCGCCAGAGCCGTCAGCCACACAATACAAGCGAAGACGAAGCCGTCTCGCATAAGTCCTCCGAAGCGAAATGCAGCGAATCTCATCAGGTGCGCGCCAGGCCCGGCGCCACTGGACTCTATTGCAAATCTTTGACTTTCTTTTGCAATGCTGCGAGCAGTGGCGGAGGCAGTTCGGCATAGCCTTCCTGGACTGCAAACTGCTGGCCATCCGTGTATATCCAATTCAAGAGATTGCTTAACGTGGCTGCACGAGCGGAGTCGGTGGATTTGGTTCGCAGGTAAATCCAGCTGAAACTGGTAATGGGAAAAGAATCGGCTCCGGGTGTGTTGATCAACGAGGCGGAGAAGCCCTTCCAGCCCGGTGCCTCTGCCGCCTGGCATGCCGCGGTCATGCCCTCGGTGGAAGCTCTAATAAACTTACCGGCGCGATTCAGCACCGCGGCTTGGGGAATACTGCCCTTGACTGCATATTGGTACTCCACGTAACCAATGGAGCCGGGGTTGTTTTTCACTTTGTCTGCCATATCGGAACTGCGTTCCGCCGGCATGCCAACCGGCCACTTGGGTGAAGGGGTGATTCCAATTTGGGCGCGAAATTTGGAACTCACCTTGGAGAGAAAGTCAGTGAAGACGTAGTTGGATCCCTTTCCTGCGGGGCGATTGACCACTTGGATTGGAAGATTTGGCAGAGCGATCTCTGGATTGAGCTTTACGATTTGTGGCGCATTCCACGTCTTCACATCGCCGAGGAAGATCTCGGCCAACACCTCTCCCGAAAGCCGAAGCTCCTGGTGGACATCGGGAAGGTTGTAGATGGGAACGATCCCGATGATCACGACCGGCAGTTCGATCAAACTGCCCTCTTTCCGCTCCTTATCTGTAAGCTGAGCTTCCCCGGCGGCAAAGTCGCCCGCGCCATGTGAGATCTGCTTGATCCCTTCGCTGGTGCCGACCGGGAGGTATCGCATCTGCATGTTGGGGTTGCGCTTGCTGTACTCCTGTGCCCACCGGTTGTAAAGAGGCGCCGGTACAGTCGATCCGGACCCCACCAGGACAACCGCGTTTTGGGCATTGGCAGGAGCGCCTCGCAGCCCGAGAGCAAGAAGGGACAACAGACAGATATGCGAGAACAAATGGCGGCTAGAACGTCGCTGCGCAATGCTCGACGCCGAAAAAATTGCGGGTACCTTCATTGTGTTCCTCCTGAATTGTGGCCGGACTGTCAAACGCAGCCATCCTCTTGGCCCCCGGAGTACCGAAGCTATCTGATGACTGTAAGTTACCACCGCTTTGAGTGAACCCAAACTGTCACGTAACGACCAGCTGTTGTCAGACTAGGAACGACCATCGCTCCAAACCCCCGTTCTCGACGAGGGCTGGAGCCGAATTCTCACCTCAACGACGCGGAGTAAACAGGCGAGCATTCGCCCGGCATTGAGTTTCTACCGGCGGTGCGAGCTATGGGAGGGAGGTGCTGACAAACGGCTGGTGTTAAGATGCTGAATGTCTGGACTTCCCGTCGCCGCGAATCGCGCTGTACACTAGCACGCCCAGGGCTCGCCGGACAATACCGCGAAAGCCGAACCGACCTATGTCGCACAAATATGTCGCACAAAAAAGAGGTTGAAACTTTAGCGCGTGAACTGCTGTCCGCGTATGAGACGGGCAAGATGGTCGCTATCCCTCCGTCAGGGCGCCCCGGTTTCGACCTCAACACGGCTTATGAGGTTGAAGCAACCCTCAAGCAGTTCCGCGAAGCTGCTGGACACAGAGCCGTCGGCCGCAAGGTTGGTTATGCCAATAAGGCCATGTGGCGCGTGCTCAAACTTGAAACCCTGGTTTGGGCCCACATGTATGACGACACGGTGCACTATAGTGACCGCAACTCCGCCACGCTGACGCTCGCACATCCCCGTTCGCTGAAGATCGAACCCGAGATTGTTTTCGGTATGAAACAGCCGGTCATGGTTGAGGGCGGTGAAGCCCCCGATGCCACGGCTGCGCTTGGATCCACGGATTGGCTGGCGGTGGGATTCGAAATCATCGATTGTCCCTTTCCGGACTGGCAGTTTCAGCCCAGTGATTTCGTTGCCTCCTTTGGACTTCATGCCGCGCTCGTGATCGGAGAGCGGGTGCAGGTGCGGCCCGACGGCATCGCTGCGCTGGTGGACGAGCTGCCGCGATTCAAGGTGCGCATGTCGTGCTCTAACAAATCTAAGAACGGGGAGTTTGTGGAAGAAGGATCGGGCAGGAACTGTTTGAGGAGCCCCGCCTTGTGCTTGGCGGAACTCAGCGCAGCCATCGTGCGGCGATTCCCAAACCAGCCCTTGCGCGCTGGGGAAATCGTCAGCTCCGGAACGCTCACGGCCGGACATCCGACCGACAGAGGCGACCTCTGGACAGTTGAGGTCGAGGGGCTGTCGCTGTCGCTGCCGCCGCTGACACTGCGCCTAACTTGATCTATGGGAAAAAATCGCGCAGCAGTGTGACCGGGATCACCAGCGAAGTGCTCGTCCCGGTATAGTTATATTTGGCTGAGGGCCGTCGAACGCGGCAGTGTTGTTGCGCTTCGCGGGAGCATTGGTGGCTGTTCGGTAGCGGCCGCGACGGTCCCCTCACAAGGAGCTTGATATGAAGCGATCTTCCGTTTTGTTCTCGTTAGCGATGCGCTTTGAAAATGTCTTACCGACGGGGTGGATTGTGAAGCAACTGACTCTGCTCGCAGTTGTTCTGGTTCTTCTGGTTGTCCCGGGATTCGCTCAACAACCGATCACCATCGGGTTCACCGTCTCCAAGACCGGGGCCCTGAACGTCGATTCCGTGGAGCAATATCGCGGGTTTGAACTGTGGCGTGATCAGGTCAACACTTCCGGCGGCATCAAGGCTGGCGGCAAGAGCTACAAAGTACAGTTCGCCAGCTACGACGACGAATCCAACTCCAAGCGCGTGCAGCAACTCTACAGCCGCATGATCCTGGAGGACAAGGCGGACTTCCTGTTCAGCCCCTACTCGTCCCCGCTTACCGCCACCGCCGCGGTAGTGACGGAGCAGTACGGCAAGATCATGCTCACCACGGGCGCGGCCGAACCAAAAACCTACACTCTGGGCAACCAGGACCTGTTCCAGATGTTCGCACCCGCTCCCGAATATCTGAAGGTGGCCCTCGACGCCCT
>JBEKYF010000138.1:0-7845 GCA_049511255.1 Terriglobales bacterium
GGGCCGGGCGCCTGCGGAGGATGCGCCAGAGCGTTGGTCACTTCCACGTAGGCCATGCGCAGTTCATAGAGGCAGTTCTGCAGGAATCCCTGCTCCTTCGGAGTGAGATTGCCCTTGGTTTTCTCGGCGATCATGCCCAGCGTGTCGATGGTTTGCCGCGCGCCGATCAAGTCCACTCCGGGCTGTCCGCCCTGTTCGTGCATCAGGCCGAGCTGCATCATGGCGGTCATGTAGAGCGAAGCCATGAAGCGCTCAAAACTCATTTCGAGTTCTTTCGCCGAATGTCCGCTCAGTTCGACTCGCGTATCGAGATCACGCGACGACTGCTTGTAGGCATCGTGCTGGGCCTGCTGCTCGGAGGCGGTGGGCGGTTCGGGTATATCCGCTCCCGGTGCGTGCACCACGGGTGTGGGCGCGGCTTCTGGACTCGTCGACACCGCCGTCGGAGCTGTCGCCGGGACCGCCGTTGCCGCAGCCGTCGCCGCGGCTGGAGGCGGCGCTTGTTCTTCGGTGGAATCGCGAAGTTCTCCTTCGGAAGTGAACAAGCGCTTGTCGCTTACTTTGAATTCGCTTTCTTCTCGTCTTTTTTGAGCCATATGGTTTACCGGTAGTGTCTCAGTTTGAATTTTCGCGTTCAACGAGGGTCACGCCCTCGAACCTCGTCCAAAAGCCGTGGGGATCAATCCCGTCGGGGCCACTATGCAGGAAACCTTCTTCATCGACAGAGCTAATGTCCACTGACTGGACAATTCCGTCATCAAAGGTAACCCGGACTCGCTTTCCAATATTTGCTTTAAGAGCATCGAGAATTTCTGTAGCTGTCATTTGGATAACAACCCCACGATGTCTTCCCGTTTACCCGGTCTCTTGAAACTCACACGATCGGCAGCGATGCCGGTTTCAGCTCCGCCGTTCCCGCGCGCAAATCTTTTCCAGCAGCCTCGCGTCGCAGATAACCCAATGCGACTGGGCGATCTCCGCCGGGCAGAGGCAAAACGACGCTGCTGGTGATCTCGCCGACTTCTTTCTCTTCTTTATTATCATTATCTCTGGCCAGAATCTTTGCGCCCGGTTCGGGCAGCGCGCCCTCGACCACGAACGCGGTGAACTGCCGGTGTACTGCGCCGCGCGAACGGATGCGCTCCACGATCTCCTGACCGAGATAGCATCCTTTGGTGAAATTCAATGCGCGCGTCTGCCCGGTTTCCTGCGGCAGATCGCGCTCGCGGATGTCCTCGCCAAATTGTGGAATGCCGCGCGAGATGCGGAAAAGATTCAGCGCAGCAGTTCCGATGGGCCGCGCACCCGCCTTGACCAGCGCGCCCCGCAGTTCATGCCAAAGATCGCCAGCCTGCTCGCGAGCAATCCAGATCTGCCAGGACTCGCGCGCTTCTTCACCCGAACGCAAAAGCGTGATGGTCTTCTGCTGCCCGGCATGTTGCCACCGAACGTCCGCGAACTGCATATGTGCGAGTGCGAGATCGGGAACGGCAATACCGGCGCGTTCAAGAACATGGCGCGATTCCGGCCCGGTCAGGCCGAGCGCGGTGAGTTTGTCGCTGATGTCGGCGATTTCAACATCGTCGGCGATGATGTAGTGATCGAACAGCTGCAATATTTTGTCGCGCTGCCTAAGTTCCGTATCCACCAGCAGCGAGTCCCCGCGCTGGAAGACGTAGAGGTCCGCCTGAATGCGGCCCTGCGCGTTCAGCAGAAAGGCATAGACGCCGTGGCCGGGGGCAAGATCGCGAACGTTGTTCGTGGCCATGCCGTTCAGCCAGCGGACGCGGTCGCCGCCGGTCACCACGATCTTGGCACGCCAACTCAGGTCATAGAGGCCGCAGCCTGTGAGCAACGCCTGGAACTCGGCGCGAGTATCGCCGAAGTCGGGCGCAGTGGCGTTGACCGCGCCGCTCTGCTCCGTCGGGTTCGCCCCAGGAAGTGTCGTCGAAGTCATAAGTTCAAGTTTTAATTATAACGAACGGGCGTGATCGACCGGCGCACGACTTCTCACTATGAGCGCTCACCATGAGCAGATGATTCCTGTGTGCAAAACGTCGCAGCGTGAGTTACCGTGCCGCGTGGACAATTTGATGATGGAGGGACGGGCGTCTCGCCCGTCCCGCCGGGCGGGGACGCCCGGCGCTCCACCGGCCAGTAAATGAGGTCGCGAGTTTAATAATGGTCCACGCCTGTGCTAACGTTGCGAACGTGAGCGCAATAAAAAAGAAGAAGCGAATTGCCGTGATTGCCGGGGACGGAATCGGGAAAGAAGTGATTCCGCAGGCGGTAAAAGTCATCAAGGCCGCTGGCGCTGCCGTCGAATTGTCGTCGTTCGACTGGGGGGCCGACCGCTATCTCGCCGACAAAGTTACGGTCCCGCCGGATGGTTTCACCACGTTGGCTCGTGATTTTGATGCCATCTTGGTCGGCGCCTTCGGCGATCCGCGCGTGCCTTCCAACATTCACGCGAAGGAAATCCTGCTGGGCATGCGCTGCCAGATGGATCTTTTCGCCAATGTCCGGCCAGTGCGGTTGCTGGATGCGTCGCTTTGCCCGCTCAAAGGCATCGAACCAAAAGATCTCGATTTCGTCGTGATTCGCGAGAACACCGAAGGCGTTTATGGCGACCTCGGCGGAGTTTTCAAGCAGGGAACGGCGGACGAAGTTGCGATCCAGGAAGACATCAACACGCGCAAGGGTGTCGAGCGCATCATCCGCTACGCGTTCGAGTACTGCGCGAGCAACCGGAAACTGGACGGTTCGCCCCGGCGGCGAGCGCTGATGTGCGATAAATCGAATGCCATGACGCACGCCGGCGGCCTGTGGCAGCGCACGTTCAAAGAAGTCGCCACCGAGTATCCGAACATCGAGACGCAGCACATGTACGTGGACGCGCTCTGCATGCAGATGGTGCGCGATCCACGCGGGTTGGATGTCATCGTCACCAACAACATGTTTGGCGACATTATCAGCGATCTCGCTGCGGGATTGCAGGGCGGGCTGGGGATGGCCGCGAGCGGCAATATTCGTCCTGGCCACACTTCACTGGGGCAAATCGGGATGTTCGAGCCCGTGCATGGCTCCGCGCCGCCGATTGCGGGGAAGAATATTGCCAATCCCTTCGGCGCGATTCTGACTGCGGCCATGATGCTGGCGCATCTGGGAATGTCCGGCGAGGCGCAGAGGATCGAAGCCGCCGTGCTTGACGCCGTGCGGCAGAAAAAAACGACGCCCGATATCGGCGGAACGTTGGGGACGCGCGAGGCGGGCGAGTGGGTGGCGCAAAGAGTCGCTAGCCGATGAGAACTGCTGTACCCGATCATTTTTCTAAGACAGAAGCTTTCAAGACAGAGGGAACATGAAGTTGTGGAAGTCCGCCGTAGTTGTCCTGCTATTCGCATGGCTGGCTTGCGGAGCGTGGTCGCAAAACCAGCCGCAAGCTCCAGCCGGCAACAAGAACGTCGATAATCTTGGCCTCCAGGTCCAAGACCAAAGTAAAGCTCAGAATCACGATCAGCCGCAGACCGCGCCCGCCCAGAATCCTCCTGCGGCGGAAACCACCGTCTCGCCCAAAGAGGCGAAGGAACTTTTCCGCTCGGTGGACGAGATCCTGCAGTTTGCCAGCCAGGACACTGGCCTCCCGATCAAGCACAAGGTGAAGCGCAGGCTGACCAAGCGCGACGAGGTGCAGTCCTACATCGAGAAGAGCATGAAGGACGACAAGGACGCCAAGCGCCTGGAACGGTCGTCGGCGGTCCTAAAGAAGTTTGGATTGATCCCACGCAACTTCGACTTGTCCAAATTTCTGGTGACGATGCTGCGCGAGCAAGTGGCGGGATACTACGACGTCAAAACAAAAACCGTGAATTTGCTGAACTGGGTGGACGTAGAGTCGCAGAAGCCAGTGCTGGCGCATGAGCTGACGCACGCCCTCCAGGACCAATCGTTCGGCATCGAGAAGTGGATGAAAGGATCGACGGAAGAGTCTGACAATAAAAGAGATGATCCAAGTCCGAATGACATCGAAGGCGACGAAGAATCGGCTGCGCGGCAGGCGGTGGTCGAGGGGCAAGCAATGGTAGTGCTGCTGGACTATTCGCTGGCGCCGACCGGAAAGACGCTGCTGGAATCGCCGCAGATTGTTGACGCGCTCAAGCAGAGCATGCTGGTCGGGACGGCGGATTCTCCGGCATTCCGCGATGCTCCGATCTTCTTGAAAGAGGAGCTGACCTTCCCGTATCGCTACGGACTCGACTTTACCGCCGCGCTCTTGCAGGCGGGCGGAAAGGAGCTGGCTTATGCGGGCGCGTTCAAGGATCCGCCGAAGACGACGCGCGAAATCATGGAGCCCGAGACCTACCTTGCGCACGAGAAGCTGGAGCCGATGAAGATGATCGACATGGAGAAAGACTTTAAAGGCTACGATCCCTTCGATATCGGCGCGATGGGAGAGTTTGACGTTGATGTGTTGGTTGAGCAATATGCGGGACGGGATGAGGCCGGGGCGATGTATCCGGAGTGGCGCGGCGGGTATTACTTTGCCGGTAGGCCGAAGGGAAACAAATCGGCGCCGATCGCGTTGCTGTACGTTTCCCGCTGGTCGAGCGCGGCGAAAGCGGCGGAGTTCGCAGCGGTGTACGCGAAATCGCTGGCCGAGCGGTATCAGAAGCGGCAAGGGCTGGGAGTGGATGGCAAAGTTGCGGACGACGCGCCGCCGGTCGACTCCTGGCGAACCTTGCGCGGACGGCATGCCTGGCTGACAGAAGAGGGAGTCGTAGTGATTGAAGTCCGCGGCGACGCCGTACTGATCAGCGAAAGTCTGGATGACGAGACGACGAAAAGGGTGGAAGGGGATTTCTGGCCGGAAGAGAAAGCCGCGGCCGGCAAGCCATGAGTTTCCGTCTTGTATAATCGGCAGTTCCGCAGTCATTTCCAGCCCAATCAGGAGCGCAATTGCAGCAGGCAGAGATTGGCATTATCGGCGGCAGCGGTTTGTACCAGATGCCGGGTTTCAGCGACGCGCATGAGGTCGAGCAGCAGACTCCATTTGGAGATCCTTCGGATGCTTATATTCTGGGGACGCTAGAGGGTCGCAAGGTGGCATTTCTCGCGCGCCATGCCCGCGGGCACAAACTTCTGCCGAGCGAACTGAATTTCCGGGCCAACATTTACGGCTTTAAGCAGTTGGGAGTCGAGCGCATTGTTTCGGTTTCGGCCGTGGGGTCTCTGAAGGAAGAGCACAAGCCGCTCGATTTCGTTATCCCCGACCAATTTTTCGATCGCACCCGCCACCGCGTTGATACTTTCTTCGGCGACGGCATTGTGGCGCACATTGGATTTGGCGACCCCGTATGCGGCGAGATGGCGAAGGTGGTCCGCGGCGCATGCCAGGCTGCAGACGTATCGGCGAAGCTGAGAGGGACTTACGTTTGCATGGAGGGTCCCCAGTTTTCTACCAAGGCCGAGTCGAATGTTTATCGCAGTTGGGGCGCGGATGTCATCGGCATGACCAACCTGCAGGAGGCGAAGCTCGCGCGCGAAGCGGAGATTTGCTACGTCACCATCGCCATGGTGACCGATTATGACTGCTGGCATCCGCATCATGATTCCGTGACCGTGGAGCAAATTGTCTCCGTGCTGGTAAAGAACGCCGAAAACGCCGCGAAAGTCTTGAAGGCCACCGTGTCGGCGATTCCGAAGACGCGCTCCTGCAAGTGCGGAAGGGCGCTGGCGAATGCCATTCTGACCGATCCGGCCAAGATTCCGGCCGAGACGAAAGAGAAGCTGCAGTTGATATTGGGAAAGTATCTGAAATAGTCAGTGGAGAGACGGGCGACCTCGCCCGTCCGGCAGTATGGCGGCCGGGCGGGGCGCCCGGCTCTCCACTAACGACTGACATACGGAGGCGCATGAGTATCCTGGTAGTAGGTTCAGTTGCCTTTGACACGATCGCCACGCCTTCCGGCCGAGTGAGCGACATCCTCGGAGGGGCTGCGACTTACTTCGCGCTGGCCGCCAGTTACTTCACCGAAGTGCGAATGGTAGCGGTCGTGGGCGAAGACTTTACGCCCGAACACGAGGCCGTACTGAAAAATCGCGGTGTCGACACGCGCGGCATCGAGCGGGCCCAGGGCAAGACCTTCCGCTGGGGCGGACAGTATTTCGACAACCCCAACGAGGCCAAGACCGACTTCACGGAACTGAACGTGTTCGAAAAGTTTCAGCCGCGTATTCCAAAAGAGTATTTGGATACGCAGGTCCTGTTTCTTGCGAACATCCATCCCACCCTGCAAGCAGCGGTGCGCCTGGAGATGGATGGCGTGCGCCTGACGGGCGGCGACACCATGAATTTCTGGATCCAGGGGACGCCCAGGGAATTGGCGGAAACGTTGAAGCTGGTGAACGTTCTCCTGATTAACGACACTGAGACCAAGATGCTGGCCGGGGAGAAGAATCTTCCGCGCGCGGCGAGAAAAGTTCTGGCTATGGGACCGAACGCGCTGGTGGTGAAGCACGGCGAGTACGGAGCGACCATTTTTTTCCGCGAGGGAGCCTTCGGCATTGGATCGCATCCTTTTCGCGCGCCAGCGCTGCCGATTGAAGAGGTCAAGGACCCGACAGGAGCCGGCGATTCGTTTGCCGGCGGATTCATGGGATATATCGCGTCGCAGGGCGAGATCAATCGCGAGGTGCTGAAGCGCGCCTTGTTTTACGGCGGTGTCATGGGATCGTTTGCCGTGGAACGTTTCGGGACGGAGCGGCTGCAGAATCTTACACGCAGTGAAATTGAGGGGCGCTTTCAGGTGTTCCGCGAACTGACGCACTTGGAATAGGACCATTCGGTTTATCCTCAAGCCATGGCAGAGCCCACATGAGCGCGGAGCGAGCGTAGAGTGACTGCAAACACAGTCCCTATTCGCGACCGCAGCGCGGCCCGCGTGGCCGGGGTGGCTGTCCTTGTGTCCCTGTTTTCTTTTCTTTATTACTTTCAACGGGGCGACCTTCTGCTCTATGGCGACGCGGTCGCGCATATCAATATCGCGCGCCGCGTGTTCGATTCGCAGACGCCCGGTCTGCTGCAGTTGGGGACGGTATGGTTGCCCCTGCCTCATCTGCTGATGATCCCGTTCATTTTCTCGGATGCGATGTGGCAGAACGGCGCGGGCGGTTCGATTCCTTCGATGATCGCCTACGTGCTCGGGGTCGTGGGAATATTTCGCCTGGTGCGCGGCATGCTGGAAGCCGAGCTTTGCAAGAATGGGAGCACGAAACCGGCGGCTGGCGTGAGCGCATTGGCCGCCGCCTTCGCTTATGGAGCCAATCCCAACCTGATCTACATGCAGGCAACGGCCATGACGGAGTCACTCTATCTTGCTCTATTTATCTGGGCCGTCGTGTACTTCGCGGAATTTATTCTGAGTCTGCGAAAAAATGACCTGCGGAAGAATGACCTGCAAAAAAACGACCTGCGAGAAAATGAAAGTGGAGATCGACGCCAGACGCCGGTGGCGCGCACTCCGCTGGTCGGCTGCGCCTGCTGTCTGGTGGGTGCGGAACTCACGCGCTACGATGGATGGTTTCTGGCGGGTGTGATGGGAGCGGCCGTCGTCGTCATCGCGCTGCGGCGGTGGCAGAATCACGACTTAGACGATCGCGCCTTGCGGCGGGCAGCAGTGAAATTCCTGTTGGGCATTGCCGTGGTTCCCGTCCTGTGGCTGGCGTTCAATCGGGTGATCTACGGGAATGCGTTGGAGTTTGCCAATGGCCCATACTCGGCGAAGGCGATTGAACAGCGCGTGGGTGCGCCGAATCCGGCGCTCCACCATGCCGGAGTCGCGGCCA
>JBEKYF010000139.1:0-7754 GCA_049511255.1 Terriglobales bacterium
ACGACTTGTAAGAATTGCGGATCGACGGTGATCACGGACCCGTTTCATCCCGGCGAAGTTCTCTGCCACAAGTGCGGCACCTACAACGCGAACACTCCCGACTTCTGCAACAAGTGCGGCGATCCGGTTGGGTTGCAACTGAAGTATGACGTGGCGGAATGCGAAGAGCGCGGCATGACCTACTCGGCGCCGCTCAAAGTGACGATGCGGCTCACCATCTGGGACAAGGATGAGGCCGGCAACCGTTCCATTCGCGACATCAAGGAGCAGGAAGTTTTTTTCGGCGACGTCCCGCTGATGACGCAGAATGGCACGTTCATCATCAATGGAACCGAGCGCGTCATTGTCAGCCAGTTGCACCGCTCGCCGGGCGTGTTCTTCGAGACGGCGGCCAACCGCACTTACTTTTTGGGAAAGATCATTCCCTACCGCGGCTCTTGGGTTGAGTTCGAATACGACCAGAAGAACATTCTGTACGTGCGCATCGACCGCAAGCGCAAGTTCCTGGGCACGATTTTCCTGCGCGCGCTCGGCCTGCGTTCCGGCGAAGACATTCTGAAGACTTTCTATACCACAGACCGCCTGGTTGTCCGCGACAAGAAGCTGTTTTGGACGCTGGATCCGGCCAGCGAAAAGCCCACGAATCTGCTGGGCATGAAGCTGGCGCATAGTATCAAGTCAAAGTCGGGCGACGAAGTTGCGCACTCCGGCCGCAAGATCAGCGCTGCGACCCTGAAGGAAATCCAGAAGGCGAAGGTCAGCGAAATCGAAGTGGACACGAGCGATCTCGAAGGCGCGTGGGCGGCCAGCGACATCGTCGACACGACGACAGGGGAAGTGCTGCTTGAGGCCAACTCGGAAATCACGGCCGACAAGTTGGCCAAGATTCTGGAATCGGGCGTGATCGAGATGAGCGTGTTCTTTCCGGAGCGCGACGACGTGGGCACGGTGATCAGCCAGACCCTGCGGCGCGATTCGGTCGCCACTCCATCGGAAGCTCTGATCGAGATTTATCGCAAGCTGCGTCCCGGGGATCCGCCGACGCTGGACACGGCAACGGCGCTGTTCCAAGGCATGTTCTTCGATCCGCGGAAGTATGACTTCTCGCGCGTGGGCCGGTTGAAGTTCAACATCAAGCTGTTCGAAAACCAGGCGGCGACGAGCCTGGAACAGCGCACGCTTGATCCCACGGATTTTTACGCGACCATCAAGTACCTGCTCAAGCTGCGCAAAAACATCGGCGCGGTCGACGACATCGATCACCTGGGCAACCGCCGGGTGCGAGCGGTTGGCGAGTTGCTGGAAAATCAGTTCCGCATCGGCCTGGTCCGCATGGAACGCGCGATCAAGGAGAAGATGAGCGTGTACCAGGAAATGTCGACGGCCATGCCGCACGACTTGGTCAACGCTAAGCCAGTGATGGCCGCGATTCGCGAGTTCTTTGGATCGTCACAGCTATCGCAGTTCATGGATCAGACGAATCCGCTGTCGGAAATCACGCACAAGCGGCGTCTGTCCGCCCTGGGGCCGGGCGGGTTGTCGCGCGAACGCGCCGGATTTGAAGTTCGCGACGTCCACCCGACGCACTATGGACGCATCTGCCCGATTGAAACGCCGGAAGGTCCGAATATCGGACTGATCTCGTCGCTGAGCTGCTTTGCGCGCATCAACGACTACGGCTTCATCGAATCGCCTTATCGCAAGGTGAAGAACTCGCGCGTGGTGGACTACGTCATCGTCGTCAATGCCGGTGACAGCAGCTACAAGGTCGGTGACCATGCCGAAAAAAGCGAGATGGAAAAGGTGAACGCTGACCTGAAAGAGCGGCGCAAAAAGCCGGTCGAGGTCGAACCGTTTTCCTTCTATCTCTCCGCGTGGGAAGAAGACCGTCACACTATTGCTCAGGCCAACATCGAACTGGACGAAAAGGGCCGCATCGCCGGCGAACTGGTTAACGCGCGCAAGGCGGGCAACTTCGTGCTGGTGAACCGCGACGAAGTGGACTATGTGGACGTCAGCCCGAAGCAGCTGGTTTCGGTGGCCGCATCGCTGGTGCCGTTCCTTGAGCACGACGACGCCAACCGCGCGCTGATGGGCGCGAACATGCAGCGCCAGTCGGTGCCGCTGCTGCGGGCTCAGGCTCCGATTGTGGGGACGGGGATGGAAGGCGTTACCGCGCGCGATTCGGGCGCGGTCGTGCTGGCTCGCCGTAACGGAATCATCGATTCGGTCGATTCCGAACGCATCATCGTTCGGGTCGAGGGCGAGCATCATCCGATGCAGCTTTCGCGCGAAGTGGGCAGCGACATTTACCAACTCACCAAATTCAAGCGCTCGAACCAGAACACCTGCATCAACCAGAAGCCGATCGTGAAGAAAGGCCAGCGGGTTGTGAAAGGGCAAGTGATTGCCGACGGTCCGTGCACCGACTTTGGCGAGTTGGCTCTCGGACGCAACGTGCTGGTCGCGTTCATGCCATGGCGCGGCTACAACTTCGAAGACGCGATCCTGGTTTCGGAAAAGATGGTGAAAGAGGATTACTACACTTCCGTTCACATCGAGGAGTTCGAACTCGAAGCTCGCGACACGAAGCTGGGTCCCGAGGAAGTGACGCGCGACATTCCGAACGTGAGTGAATCGACGCTGCGAAATCTGGACGAAGCGGGTGTGATTCGCATCGGCGCCGGCATCAAGCAGGGCGACATCATCGTCGGAAAAGTTACGCCGAAGGGTGAGACTCAACTGACGCCGGAAGAGAAACTGCTGCGCGCGATCTTCGGCGAAAAAGCCGGCGACGTGCGCGACGCTTCGCTGTACTGCCCGCCTGGAATCGAAGGCATCGTGGTGGACGTGAAGATCTTCTCGCGCAAAGGCCAGGAGAAGGACGAGCGCGCCAAGGCGATCGAAGGCAACCAGATCGCGAAGCTGGAAAAAAACCTTTCAGATGAGATCCGAATTCTGACCGACGAGCGCCTGAAACGTCTGGAAGGCCTGCTGGGCGGCAAGGAAGTGCAAGTCGATCTGCACGACGAGCGCACCAACAAGCGGTTGCTGACCAAGGACACGATTCTGGACCGCGACGCCATCGAGCGCATCTCGACCCGCAACCTGAAGCGGATCAAGTACGCCGACAAAGATCCGCGGGTGAACGAGCAGATCGACGAGATCGAGGAAATGACCTCGCGCCAGATCGATGTGCTCAAGAAGATCGTCAACGAAAAGAAAGAAAAGCTGACCAAGGGCGATGAGCTGCCGCCAGGCGTGATCAAGCTGGTCAAGGTGTACATCGCCATGAAGCGCAAGCTCAGCGTCGGCGACAAGATGGCCGGACGTCACGGCAACAAGGGCGTGATTGCGCGCATTCTGCCGGAAGAGGACATGCCCTACCTCGAGGATGGAACGCCAGTCGAGATCGTCCTGAACCCGCTCGGCGTGCCCAGCCGTATGAACGTGGGACAGATTCTTGAAACCCACCTCGGATGGGCGGGTCATGAACTGGGTCTGAAGATCGCGGAGTTGCTGAAGCAGAACACTCGCGCAGAAGCCATCCGCCGCGATCTCAAAGCTTTGTTCAAGGACACCGTGCTGGCCGACACCATCGCCGACATGAGTGAAGATGAACTCGAAGCGGTGGCCCCGACCCTTAATAAGGGCGTGTTCATGGGATCGGCCGTATTCGACGGCGCCCGTGAGACGGAAATCAAGGCGTTGCTGACGAGCGCGGGCCTGCCCACGTCGGGCAAGACCACTCTGCGCGACGGCATGACGGGCGAAAAGTTCGAATTGCCGGTCACGGTGGGCTACATCTACATGTTGAAGCTGTCGCACCTGGTGGACGACAAGATTCACGCGCGTTCGATCGGGCCGTACTCGCTGATCACGCAGCAACCGCTGGGTGGCAAGGCGCAGTTCGGAGGCCAGCGTTTCGGGGAAATGGAAGTATGGGCTCTCGAAGCGTACGGCGCGGCGTTCATCCTGCAAGAATTGCTGACCGCGAAGTCGGACGATGTGTACGGGCGCACCAAAATCTACGAGGCCATCGTCAAAGGCGAGGCCGCGATGGAGCCGGGCGTGCCCGAGTCGTTCAACGTGCTGATTCGCGAATTGCAGGCGCTCTGCCTGGATGTCGAGTTGATCAAGGCCACGGAGAAGAAGCCGGTGGCTGTGGCAGCGGATTAGTCGTCGGTCGCTGGTCGTTAGTCGTTGGCGACCAGCGGCGCTCGACGCAGAGGTTTAGGAAACGAGACTCGCAGGATTGCCTTTGAGGCTGCGGGTCAGAGATTGAGCTAGCGACTGACGACCAGCGACTAGCGACTTCTTCAAAGGCCGCGCGCGGCGGCGTACAGCCGAGGAAAGCGGAGGAACATGTTTCGTTCGAGCCCGTTCGATATGGCAAATCCGGTAGCTGACTTTGATGCCATTCGCATCAGCCTGGCGTCCCCGGAAAAAATCCGGAGCTGGTCGCATGGGGAAGTGACCAAGCCGGAAACCATCAACTACCGCACTTTCAAGCCGGAGCGCGATGGCTTGTTCTGCGCGCGCATTTTCGGCCCGGTCACCGACTGGGAATGTCTCTGCGGCAAGTACAAGCGCATGAAGCATCGCGGAGTGATCTGCGACAAGTGCGGCGTGGAAGTCACGCTGTCCAAAGTCCGCCGCGAGCGCCTGGGGCACATCGAGTTGGCTTCGCCCTGTTCGCACGTGTGGTTCTTCAAGGGATTGCCGAGCCGCATTGGGCATCTGCTCGACATTTCCCTGCGCGATCTGGAAGCGATTCTGTACTTCGAGGCCTACGTGGTCGTCGATCCCGGCGACTCCCCGGTAAGAGAGCGCGAGGTCATCAAGGACGAAGCGAAGTACCGCGAGCTCGATCAGCAATATCGGCCTGCCGGCTTCAAGGCTATGATGGGCGCGGAAGCGATCAAGGAACTTCTGAAACGCATTGAAGTCGATTCGCTCGCTGCCGAGCTGCGCGAGAAGATGAAGCATGAAACCTCGCTGCAGAAGCGCCTGAAGTATGCCAAGCGCCTGAAAGTGGTCGAGGCCTTCCGCAAGAGCGGCAACAAGCCGCAGTGGATGATCCTGGACGTGCTGCCGGTGATTCCACCGGAGCTGCGGCCGCTGGTTCCTCTGGATGGCGGGCGCTTCGCCACCTCCGATCTGAACGATCTTTACCGGCGCGTCATCAACCGGAACAACCGGCTGAAGAAGCTGATGGATCTGCACGCTCCCGAAGTCATCGTGCGCAACGAGAAGCGCATGCTGCAGGAAGCGGTCGACGCTCTGTTCGACAACGGACGCCGCGGGCGCGTCCTGCGCGGCGCCAACAACCGGCCGCTGAAGTCGCTCTCCGACACGCTGAAAGGCAAGCAGGGACGGTTCCGCCAGAACCTGCTCGGCAAGCGCGTGGACTACTCCGGACGTTCGGTGATCGTGGTTGGCCCCGAGCTCAAGCTGCATCAGTGCGGCTTGCCGAAGAAGATGGCGCTCGAGTTGTTCAAGCCGTTCATCTATCACCGGCTGGAACAGACGGGAAACTGCACCACCATCAAGCAAGCAAAAGAAATGGTGGAGCAGCAGGAACCGATTGTCTGGGACATTCTGGAAGAGGTCATCAAGGACCATCCGGTCATGCTGAACCGCGCGCCTACGCTCCATCGCCTGGGCATTCAGGCGTTTGAGCCGGTGCTGGTGGAAGGCAAGGCGATCAAGATCCACCCGCTGGTTTGCACCGCGTTCAACGCCGACTTCGACGGCGACCAGATGGCAGTGCACATTCCGCTTTCGCCCGAGGCGCAGGTGGAAGCCAGCGTTCTGATGCTGTCTTCGCACAACATCCTGTCGCCGGCATCAGGCCAGCCCATCACCGTGCCCACGCAGGACATGGTGCTCGGTCTCTACTATCTGACGAAAGCAAAACCGGGTGCGAAGGGCGAAGGCCGTTCTTTCGCCAATATTGACGACGTAGTGATCGCGCTCGAAATGGGTGAGGTGGAAACGCTTACCCCGATTCGCCTGCGCTATACCGGCGAGGTCATTGACCTGACGCAGGCCTACGACGATCAGGACGTGAATCATACGGAGCCCGTGCACGTTGAACGCGAGTTCCTGAATACCACCGTCGGCCGCGCCATTCTGAACGACCATTTGCCCAAGGCAGTGCCCGGGGTCAACTTGAGCATGCCGTACATCAACGGCCTGCTCAAGAAGAAGGGCATCGGCCAGTTGGTCAATTACTGCTATCTGCGGTTCGGCCTCGAAGTCACCGTCAAGATGCTCGACGAGATCAAGTCGCTCGGGTTCAAGTATGCTACGCGCGCCGGCCTCTCGATCGGCATTGACGACATGGTGATCCCGGACAACAAGAAGACTTTGGTAAAGGACGCCGACAAGCAGGTGATCAACGTGCAGCAGCAGTACCTGGACGGCGCGATTACCAACGGCGAACGCTACAACAAGGTCATCGAAATCTGGTCGGCCATTACGGAAAAAGTTGCCGATGAAATGTTCAACCAGATGCAGAAACGGGATAAAGAAGGCGAACTCAACCCGATTTACGTCATGGCCGATTCCGGCGCCCGCGGATCGAAACAGCAGATCCGTCAGCTCTCCGGAATGCGCGGATTGATGGCGAAGCCGACTGGCGAAATTATCGAGACTCCGATCACGGCCAATTTCCGTGAAGGGTTGACGGTGCTCGAATACTTCATCTCGACGCACGGCGCCCGCAAGGGCTTGGCCGACACGGCTCTGAAGACGGCCGACTCGGGTTACCTGACGCGCCGTCTGGTGGACGTCGCACAGGACGTGATCATCAGCGAATACGACTGCGGCACCGTGGACGGAATTTTCGTCTCCGGCATTGTCGAGGCCGGCGAAATCATTGAGCCGCTACGCGACCGTATCGTGGGCCGGGTGTCGCTGGAGAAAATCAAGGACTATGAAGGCCAGGTCGTGGTTGACGTGAATCACGAGATCACCGAAGATCTGGCGGGCGCGATTCAGGCTGCCGGTATCGAGCGGGTGAAGATTCGCTCGGTGCTTACGTGCGAGTCGAGGCGCGGCGTTTGCGTCATGTGCTACGGACGCAATCTGGCTTCCGGGCGCCTGGTCGAACTTGGCGAGGCCACCGGCGTGATTGCGGCGCAGTCCATTGGCGAACCTGGAACGCAGCTCACCATGCGCACCTTCCACATCGGAGGCACGGCGTCGCGAGTTTCGGAACAGTCACGCCTCGAAGCCAAGAGCAACGGCTTGGTTCGCTTCATCAACTTGCAGACCGTGAAGTCCAAGACGGGTGATCTGGTGGTCATGAATCGCCAGGGCTCGATCGCGGTGGTGGACGAGAAGGGCCGCGAACGCGAGCGCTATGCGGTGGTGTATGGCGCCAAGGTCAAAGTCACCGAAGGCGGGCCCGTGCTACTCGGCCAGGTTCTCGTCGAGTGGGATCCTTACACGTTTGCCATCCTCACCGAAATTGGCGGCACGGTGCAGTTCAAGGACCTGCAGGAAGGCATCACGCTGCACGAGGAAGTGGATGAGGTTACCGGTCTGTCGCGCCACGTGGTGGCGGATTCGCCCGACGAGAAGCGTCAGCCGGCCATCGTAATCAAGGGCAAAGCGAGCAAGCGCTACCTGATGCCTTCGCGCGCTCACCTCATGGTGCAGGACGGAGACACGGTGTTTCCGGGCGACGTGCTGGCCAAGATCCCGCGCGAAACCACCAAGACCAAGGACATCACGGGCGGTCTGCC
>JBEKYF010000140.1:0-7728 GCA_049511255.1 Terriglobales bacterium
TGATATCCTCGGGCTTCTTGTAGTTGGTCAGCAGTTGGTCGATTAACTTCTTGTCGATTGCCATGGGGTCCTCCTATTTTCTTCTTCCCATGGCCGTTTACACAGTTTTATTTACACCCTCTAGAGTTTCGAATTTGCTCCAACCCTTTGTCCCTGTGCTTTGTCTCTGGTCTCAAGCTGTTTCAGTTTCGCCATTGTAGTAGCTGTTTGGTCTGCTCGACAGCCAGACTTTTGGCGTCTCTTGCGTTTTGTAGCAGAATGTCTCTGAGACATGTTAGTCCTTTCTGGTTAGTGCAAGACCGCAATGCCTACACTGGCAGAACTCGCTTTTGCCTCGCGGAGCAAGATCGCGTTCCGCAATCCCGCAGCAAGTAATGGTTGCGGTGGCGACGGTACCAGCTAAGTTAAACACAGGGTGTACCCGCCGCTATGTGTCCACCGCCGTCGGAGGTAATCGTACCGCATTCGAGAGCAGGGTGTACTGCAGCCCAGCGGTTTCGTCTCTGCTTCTCCCGGCCCGTTTCTCTGGCCCGAAATCTGCGATTTGAATAGTTTCTTTCATCCAGAAGACTGGGGAATGCGCTGATCGCATGACTTTCGTAATCGCAGAGCGGAGGAACCGCGTTGCTGGTGTGGGGGGTGAATCCTAGAATCAAGGCGGAACCTCTCTGTCCCAAGACCGCCCATGCCGGAAAATCTTAATCGTGCCGAAGTAACCCGCCGCGTGGAAAAGGCGGAGAAGCTTTTGCAGAAGGGGAAGACGGCGGACGCGCTGGCGGAATATCTGCAAATCCTGGAAGGCGATCCGGAAAACGACAATGTGCGGCAGATGGCGGCCGACTTGTGTCTCTCTTTAAATAAGGGGGCGCAGGCGGTGCGGCTGCTGGGAGAGTTGTTTGCGCGGCAGGTGGCGGCGTCGGATGCGACGCGAGCAAGCCTCACCTACAAGAAGCTGGCGCGGTATGCCAATCCGACGTGGGAACAGAAAGTGCGCTTTGGGCAGTTGCTGGAGCATTCGAACAAAAAGCTGGCGATCGGAACGTATGAAAATGCGCTGGAGGATTTGCAGACGCAGGGACGGAAAGAAGAGTCGTTGCTGGTCTTGCGGCGGATTGAGAGTCTGGAGCCATCGCAGACAAACCATTTGCGGGTGGCCGAATTGTCGGCGGAACTGGGCGAGCACGTAATGGCGTCACAGTCATTCTTGCAATTGGCGGAACTGGCCGAAACCTCGGGTGGAAATGCCAGCCCATGGTTCGAGCGGGCGTACACCGAGAATCCGACGGATTCGAAGATCGCGGTGGCCTATGGCAAGAGCCTGCTGTTGCGCGGCGAGGCGGGGGCAGCGATTTTTATTTTCGAGCCGCTGGTGCATTCCGGAGATGAATCGCTTGAACTACGCGACCTGTATGCGCAGGCGCTGCTGTCCGCGGGGCGGTGCGTGGAAAGCGAGCCGCTGATCTGGCAGATATTCGAGCAGAACCCGGCGCGAATGCAGCAGGTGGTGAACCTGATCGGAAAGATGATCGATTCCGAACTGGATGCTGAGGCGGTGGCGTTGGCGCGGAAGCTGGAAGCTTTTCAGCGGCGGCGTGGGGAACGACGATCGTTCATCACGACGATGCAGGAGCTATTGGCATCGCACCGGCCGTCGGCGGAAACGCTGGAATTTCTGGCGGAGCTGTTCAACGCGTCGAACCGTGAAACGGACTATGCGCAGGCGCTGCTGAAGCTGTTCGATCTGTATTGCGCGAAGCACGACTACCAGAAAGCGGGCGAGTGCCTGGACCGGGGAGCGGAAGTGGATCCGTACGAGCCGGGACATCAGAAACGGCTGGAGGCGCTGCGGGGCAAGATCGACGATCAACGCTTCAACGCAATTTCTTCGCGGTTCGTGGCGGTGAAAAAAGAAGAGCAGGCGGTCAAGGTCGAAGAGCCGACGTTGGGAGCGGCAGCGCTGCAGGATCTGATGCTGCAAGCCGAGATCCTGGTGCAGTACGGGATGCGTTCGAAGGCCATCGAGCGTTTGCACCGCATTCAGGAACTGTTTCCGCGTGAGGAAGAGCGCAACCAGGAACTGCAGCGGCTGTACATTGCGGCCGGCATCGAATCGCAATATGCGAAGTCAGGGACGATGGCCGCGCTGGCTGCGCCGGCGGCGGCGAATAGCGATCAGGCGGCACCGGTAGCTGCTGCTGCTGCGCCGGCGGCGAGCGAGGCGGCCGACGTCAGCAGTCTGGCGAAGGTGGCTGAAATCACGCGCAAGCTCTACCACCAGGGAAACGCGGAGGGAGTTTTAAAAACGGCGGCGAACGAAATCGGCGGGAACTGGCGGACGGCGCGTTGCATTGCGGCCTTGCGCAAGCCGGGTCTGCCGCCGTCGAGCGTGCAGGAATATCACGCGGATGGGCTGATTCCGGCGAGTTCGGCGGCGCTGGTTAGCCTGGTGGAAACGCTGCAGGATCTGGCGGTGGCGCGAGGCACGGTAGCGATCGTCGATGCGGGAAACGCTCCGGAGTTGATGGGCGTGCGCAGCGGGGTCGAGGAGTTGCAGATCGAATCGCTGCTGGCGCTGCCGCTGACCGAAGGCAACGATCAGATCGGGGTGCTGGTCCTGACCCAGAACACGGGCCGGGTGTGGCAGGCTTCGGAGGTGCTGGTCATCCGGACGTTGAGTGACCAGGTGTTGATTGCGCTCAACAACGCCGGGCTGCGGCGGCTGGTAAAAAACCTTTCGGTGACGGACGAGAAATCGGGGCTGCTGAAGCGGGCTTCGTATCTGGATCTTCTGCAGGCGGAAACCCGGCGCGGGTTGCAGCAGGGGACGGCGGTGACGGTGTTGCTGATGCAGTTTGGACGGCGCAGCGCGCTGATCAAGGAACATGGCGAGCAGGCGGTGACGGCGGTGATGGAGCAGATCGGGCAGCTGTTTTCGGCGAATATCCGGACGAACGATCTGGCGTTTCGCTATGAAGCGACGACGGTCGCCCTGGTGCTCGGCGACACGGGCGAAAAAGAAGCGCTGCTGGCAGTGGAGAAATTGCGGCGGCTGCTCGGGGAAGTGCGTTTCCCGGGTAAGGACCAGGGAATCGAGTTCAGCGCCGGGCTGGCGCAGGCGGTGATGCGGCAGCATTTCGATCCGGTGGACATTGTGACCGAAGTGGCCAACCGCGCCGATCACGCGCTGGAGCTGGCGGTGGCACAGGGTGTGGGGAAGATCGTGACTCAGGCGCCGCAGTTCGCGGCATCCGCGGCGGTGGCGTAGAGCTTTTCACCGCCGAGACGCCGAGTGCGCCGAGAAAATTCTGGCGAGTGCTCTTCGATTAGCCCAATCGCAAACTATCTTGAATAGCGAATAGCGAACGACCAACGACCGTCTCGCCCGTGGTGCTCTTCTTTTCCTGCTGCTAAACTCACAGGTTGGCTTCTGGCCAGCCATCTCTTTACCTAAGCAGGACTCATGTTGAAACCTGGAGACATTGCCATTGTCAGCGGAGCGCGCACGCCCTTTGGGCGCTATTGCGGGAAGATCAAAGATTACACGGCGCAGGAACTGGGCGCGGTGGCGGCGAAGGCTGCGATCGAGCGGGCGGGGATCGATGCGAAAGAGTTCGATCATGCCGTGTTCGGAAACGCGCAGCAGACTTCGGGCGACGCGATGTATGGAGCGCGGCACGCGGCGTTGCGGGCGGGGTTGCCGATTGAGACTCCGGCGCTGACCGTAAATCGGCTTTGCGGGTCGGGGATGCAAGCGATGGTCAGCGCGGCGCATATGATTCAGACCGAGGAAGCGAAGGTGGTGCTGGCGGGCGGGATGGAATCGATGTCGCAGGCTCCGTTTGTGATCCGGGGGCGCGATGGGTTTACGCTGGCTTCGGGCGGGAAGCTCGAGGATTCGCTCATGGTGGCGCTGCTGGATTCTTATTGTGGACTGTACATGGCGAATACCGCGGAGCTCTATGCCGAGCAGCAGGGGATCACGCGGCAGGCGCAGGACGAGTTCGCGCTGCGCTCGCAGCAGGCGGCCGATGCGGCGTATAAGGCGGGGCGGGCGCAGGAAGAGCTGACGCCGGTGCCGCTGCGGAATTCGAAAGGCGAGGCGACGGGAGAGATGCTGACGGAAGACGATCACCGGCGTCCTCAGACAACGCTGGAGGGCCTGGCGAAGCTGCGCGCGGCGTTTGGGAAAAATGGGACGGTGACGGCGGGCAATGCGAGCGGGATTGTGGATGGCGGGGCGGCGGTGGTGGTGATGTCGCTGGAGCAGGCGCAGAAAATGAATCTGAGTCCGCTGGGACGGATTCTGAATTGGGGAATTGCGGGCGTCGATCCGAAGCTGATGGGGCGCGGTCCGGTGCCGGCAACGAAGATTGCGTTGCAGCGGGCGGGGCTGACTTTGGACTACATCGATTTGATTGAAGTGAACGAAGCTTTCGCGGCGCAGTATCTGGCGGTGGAGAAAGAATTGGGACTTGATCGGGAAAAAGTGAACGTGAACGGCGGAGCGATTGCGTTGGGACATCCGCTGGGAGCGACCGGGACGCGCCTTGTGATCACGCTGCTGTATGAATTGCGGCGGCGGAAGAAGAAGTACGGGCTGGCAACGGCGTGCATCGGCGGCGGACAGGGGATTGCTATGGTGGTGGAGAGCTTCCAGTAGGGTGGCCGAGTGCCCACTCATCGCGCATCGGAGATAGCAATGGACAAACCGATCTTTCTGAACTTTGGATGGATATTCGGCGGCAACCATCGGCCTAACCCACACATTCGCAAAAAACGCGAATGTGTGGGGCACCCGCAATTCTCGAATAACGCAACGACTCACTGAAGCCACGCGCTTGCCAGAGCGAAGAAACCGCGCTAGGGTTGTAGGCGTATGAACGATTTGCGAAACCAGATCAATAACCTGTCCGCTGCGGAGAAGGCAGAACTGCTGGATACGGTCTGGGAGAGCCTGGAAGCGGACGCGGTATCGCTGACGGATGCGCAACGGGCGGAGCTTGATTACCGGATCACTCGGCATGAGCAAAACCCTTCCGATGTCATCCCGTGGCAGCAAGTCAGGGCGGGCCTGTTTAAGAAACCGTGACACTCCCGGTTGTCTGGATACACTGGAAGCGCGGGCATGGTATGACAACATTCGCCCGGAGCTTGGGGAGCGTTTCGCATTGGCGGTCGAGGCCACGGTTGAGGCAATGGCGGAACATCCAGTGCAATTCCCTGTCGTTTACCGGAGCCGTCGCCGTGCGGGAGTGCGGCGCTTTCCCTACGGAATATTTTTCGAGGTTCAGGAGCATCGGATCGTGGTGATCGCCTGCTTCCATGGCAAGCGCAATCCGAGGCGCTGGCAGTCGCGGTAAGAAGGTTTGATGTTATTCGCAACATTGCTCTTAGCAATCTTTTCTTAACGATCTTTGCCCAGGAAGGCATTCCTATGGAGATAAAGAAAGTTGGCGTTCTTGGTTGTGGCTTGATGGGGTCCGGCATCGCGCAGGTGTGCGCTACTGCTGGCTTCGACGTTACCGTGCTCGAAGTCGAGCAGAAATATCTCGACAAGGGTTTTGCCGGAATTGAGAAGTCGCTGGCTAAGTTTGCCGAGCGCGGCCCCGAGAAAGGCGGAATTACTCCGCAGCAGAAGGACGAGATTCGCGCGCGGCTCAAAGGGACCACTAACAAAGCGGAGCTGGCGGATTGCGACATTGTGATCGAGGCCATCATCGAGAACGTCGAGGAAAAGAAGAAGATGTTTGCGTCGCTCGATGGCATGGTGAAAAAAGACGCGATCTTTGCCTCGAATACTTCCTCCATTTCGGTGACGGAGCTTTTGACGGCTACGAAACGTCCCGAACGATTTGTCGGGCTGCACTTCTTTAACCCAGTGCCGCTGATGAAGCTGGTGGAGGTCGTGAAGACGATTGCCACCTCGCCCGCCGTGTACGACGCGGCCTTCGAGTTCGCGAAGAAGGTGGGCAAGGTTCCGGTGCGTACGTCGGATAAGACGGGATTCATCGTGAACCGGCTGCTGGTGCCATATCTGCTCGATGCGATCCGAGCGTATGAAGAAGGCGTCGGGTCGATCGAGGACATCGATAACGCGATGAAGCTCGGCTGCGGATATCCGATGGGGCCGTTTACGCTGCTCGATTTTGTCGGCCTCGATACGACTTACTACATTACCCACGTGATGTATGACGAGTTCAAGGAGCGGCGGTTTGCTTCGCCTCCACTGCTGAAGCGGATGGTGATGGCGGGGTGGTATGGGAAAAAGTCGGGGCGCGGATTTTATGATTACTCGGACCCGGCGAAGCCGGTGGCGGGGAAGTTCTGAGATTGCAGAGGTCAGAGGTCGGATTGCAGAAGTAAACACCAATTGCAGAAGTCAGAAGTCAGATTGCAGAAGTGAAAGCCCACTAAATCGGATTTCTCTCCCCCGCTTCAGCGCTTATACACTTCGCGGCGGTGGCCGATGCGAAGGACGAGCACGACCGGCGTTCGTGTTCGAATGAGTTCGTAGAGAAACTTGGAAATAAGCCGCGCGACGGGTTCATCAAGTTCGTCGAGTTGTCTCTGGGCCCTTGGCGAAACCTCAACGTTTCAGGCCATAGCGGCGCATTACTTTCTCGATGGGAATCGGCTTGCTGCGTCCGGAACGGATTTCTGCCAGTGCCTTCTCCGCGAAGTAGATGTCTTCCAGGTCGTCCAGATATTGCAGGATGGCCTCGCGCGCGTAATAGGTCTTGGTGCGGCCCGGCTGCAGGTTCTCAAGCGTAGTCCAGCCCCCATCAAATACAGCCACGCTGGACTATAATTTTTTTTACCCATCGACCTGTGGAATCATATAGTTAGGGGAAAAATCCCGCAAAATCTTTGAGTTTAAAGGACTTATTCGTAAAATATTACGGAATAAGGACTTATGGGCAGTTGCCCGCTTACCAGTGAAAAACCTTGGTGCCCACCCCCCACCCCCCCTTTTTTTCGATCTATTAGAATCATAGGGTTGCGGGCTAGTTTTTGTAAAATACTCATGAATAAGGACTTATATGGAAAATCCTCAAGAATCAGGACTTAGAGGGTGCCAGGTTTCGAGGCTTCAAGGTTTCGATCTGGCGACGGCGTGCTTTGCTGCGCCAATAAGAAAGGGTGCGGGAATTGGTCCGCACCCTTTTCTTTTCTATATTTTTATTATATCAATTCGGCCACTCCAAATGGACAAGTTTTCCGACTTTATTTTCCCAGGCGACGCATCGACTTACGGGGAAAATCGTCAAAATGGGGGCTTGACAAGATTTCCGCAATCGGACTTATGTGCGAATTTAGGGGATGGGCGCTAGAATCCCATGCGGGACGCGTTCGTGGAATCCCACCCCTTGCGCAAAAGACGCGCAAGGGATGGGGCACCCGGCGGCAAAGGATAGGATCGAGTTCGGATCAAGAATTCTGTAAGTTGCATTTCGGGGGCGATATGAGAGTGAGATTCGCAGTGGCAGCGGCGGTGATGAGTCTCGCGCTGAGTGTCGCAGCCCAGAGTGTCGCAGCCCAGAAGGAGATGCACATGGTCCATGCCAAAGGTTCTTTCGACATCAAGATGACTCCCGCCGAACCCACTGACTTCGAGAAGGCGAACGACATTACTCGGGTCACATCCGACAAGACTTGGCACGGTGACTTCGAAGGCGTCAGCCATGGAGAAATGATCACCGGCTCGACCGCGAGCACCGGCTCCATGGC
>JBEKYF010000141.1:0-7550 GCA_049511255.1 Terriglobales bacterium
CAAGGGGCAGCCATTTCCAAGCCGTCTCCGGGTGACCACTGTGTGGACTCGTCACGGAGGCGAATGGTCGATACGGTTTGAACAGGGAACGACAATCCTCGAACCGTCGAATAGCAAGTAGGGAAATTCCTCACCTCCATTCAAATCTCCATGAAAGTGTTGCAATCGGCGATAGCACTCATTGAGAATTTCAGCCCGAATGGCGGGTGGCCCGGCCTTCGGTTTTGGTTTCCTCTCCACTGACACAACTGTGGGTGCCCCGTCCTTGCGTCCTTTGCAAGGGCGGGTAGCGATACTGCCGATACGACATGGGTTCGTCCCGTTGTGCGAACATTTCCGCTCCCACCCTTCGCGAAGTGCGCGAAGGATGGGGCACCCCCTGTGTTGTTTATGGCAGCGAAATCAAAAGCCTGGGCCACCCGCCAAGGAAGACAACTTAGTTTGTCAGTCGGACTAAGTCTGTGACGTGTGACATCCCCACTCAAGCCAAAACCAGGCTTGAGTGGGCCACCCGTCGGTCGGTGGACGGCCCCTAAAGAGGCGTCTTATTTCGAAGAACTGACGGTATCGCTGACGCGATACCCTGATACGAAATGTGCTGCTAGCGCGGGGCCGAGCTTTGCTCGGCTTGGACGGCCGAGGGCGGCCGTCCCTACGTGGGCGGGGCCGCGGGTTTGACAGATCACGTTTAATCCATTGCTGAACTACTGGCCGCGGCGTAACATGGTTGCGGCCTCGATGCGCTTTTTCCCCAGCTTCTTCTTCCCCAAAGGAGAGCAAAATGAACCCAGGACCCTGTATATGGGTCGGGGCATCTGGTGTCCAATACACCTATTACATTTCCGGCCTACTTCCAAACTTCGATCCAAACCAGAACGGGAATTACATCTACTGCAAAAAGGTCAACAATCTGTGGTCACCGATTTACATCGGACAGGGGGATTTGCGCGACCGAACCGAAAATCATCCCGAAGTGGAATGCGTTGCTTGTAAAGGTGCAACGCATGTTCATGCCCACCGGAACGAGCGCGAAGCAGACCGGAAACGTGAGGAAGCGGACCTCCTGGCAAACTACCCACAGGCTTACGCGCCGACCGGATGCAATGAAAAGGCCGGAGGTTAATCTACGGTAGGGCCGTTGGCTGGCACCTCCTTGATCTGCCCTTTTACGATCAGGTTTTTGTAAGAGGCGAGACACTACCCTTAAGGATGCATCCACGCACCCATGAATTTCTCCTGCTACAATCGCTAGCTTTATGATTCAAGGGAACTTCCTGCCCGACAGAAACGTAGTTGTCTTGTACTGTTAAAGACGGATCAGCGGACGGTCGGTGTCGGCCCCTAAAGGGGCGTCTGATTTCGAAGAACTAACGGTATCGCTGACGCGATATCCTGATACGAAATGCGCTGCTGCTGGCGGGGGGCCGAGCTTTGCTCGGCTGGACGGCCGAGGGCGGCCGTCCCTACGTGGGCATGGCTTGGACGGGCGAGACGCCCGTCGCTCCACTAGGTAGGAGTCTCGGTTGGAAGAAGCCCAGATTGTCGGATTGCTGGTCCGTCGCTGCGTTGGGGGCGATGCCGCGGCCTGGGAAGAGATTGTGCAGCGCTATCACCGCCGTATTTATAACATCTGCTACCGCTTTGCCGGCGATTCCGAGAACGCGCAGGACCTCACCCAGGAGGTCTTTATCAAAATGTATCGGACGTTAAACACATACGATTCCGGCAAGGGCGCGCTCATGACCTGGGTCACAACCATTACGCGCAATCTGCTGGTGGATCACTTCCGGAAGTCGAAAGGCGACCGGATCACGGATTCGCTGGATTCAGCGCCCTCCGAGCATGAAGATGCGCAGCCCCTGAGCGAGCGGATCCGGGACCGGGGGCTGCCGCCGGATGCCGCGGTGCAGAGCCGGGAAACGCGGGAAATGGTGCATTTGGCGCTGCAGAAACTGTCTCCGGAGCTGCGGGAGGCGCTGATTTTGAGGGATTTACAGGACATGGACTATCGGGAAATTGCCACGGCTCTGAGGGTTCCGGAGGGAACCGTCAAGTCAAGAATTAACCGGGGACGAGCGGAACTTGCGCGGCTCCTACAACGTACATATAGGCAGGTGATGTGATGCCAGATGAAACCAAACACGAGACCCCCACCCCGCCCGGCCAAAACCGGGCCGGTCGGGGACCCCAGATCGAGTGCGCGGAGTTCGAAGTGCTGCTTAGCGCTGCTATCGACGGCGGCGCCCTGGAGGGTGAAGGGCAGTTGAGTCCGGCTCGCCGGGAGAGCTTCGAAGCTCACCGGCGGGTCTGCGCGATTTGCGGTCCGCTGTTTGCGGACGTGCAAGCGGGGCACGAGTGGCTGCGGGCGTTGGCATTGGAGCCGGTCGAGCCTCCGGTGAATCTGGTGCACAACATTCTGGCGGCCACCAGTGGAGTTGCGAGCACGCGGCCGCTGGCGGCAAGGCGCGACGGCAGGACGACTCCCTTCGCGGAGCGGGCGCGGGAGTGGTGGGATTCCTTCGCAGCTTCATACTTCAGACCGGTGGCGGCCTTTGTGCGGCAGCCGCGGGTTGTGATGTCGTTCGGGATGATCTTCTTCTCGTTCTCGCTGGCGCTGAGCGTGGCGGGAGTCAAGGCGTCCGACGTGGCGAAGGTGAACCTGCGGCCGGCGGCGTTGCGGCATGCGTACAACGATGCGGAAATCAAGGTGGTGAAGTACTACGACAATATCCGCTTCGTGTACGAGATCGAATCGAAGCTGCGCGAGCTGAAGCGGGCCAACACTCCCGCCGAGCCCGGCCCCGAGCCACCGAAAGAAAATCGCAAGAACAATACCAGTGGACAACCAGAGGAGAGACAGGACCGTAACTACTCCCAGGAATACAACCAGCCGGTGCTCGCCGCGCTGCGGGACGGGGCCCCCATGACGCCGGTTTTGCGGGATGGGGCGGGGGATGCTTCACCTGCCGTGACGGTAACCACAAATCGGAGGTTTGTATGAACTGCGCCAATCATGCGGATGCGTCAGCGGTGGCCTATTGCCGCACTTGCGGAAAGGCACTGTGCGAGAAGTGCATGCGTCCTGTGCGGGGCGTGATCTATTGCGAGGATTGCCTGGAAGCGAGGATAGGAGGCGTTCCGGCGGGGACTTCTGCTGGCAGTCCGGGATTTGTTTCCGGCGGCTACTCCCCGACGGGGCCCTCCCCGGCAGCGCCCGGGCAGGTTCCCCCACCGCCTCCTCCGGGAAGCGGCGGTGGACCGAACCCGACCGTGGCCGGAATTCTTGCCGGATTTTTTCCTTTCGGCGTGGGCGCCGTGTACACCGGGCAATATGCGAAGGGACTGGCGCATCTGGCGATTTTCGTTTTACTCATCGCCGGGTGCTGCGCTGCCGACAGCGATCACTTCACGGCTCTGGGCGTTTTCTGTGGGCTCGGTATAGCCTTCTTCTACTTCTATCAGATTATCGATTCCGTGCGCTCGGCAAGAGCCATCCAGTCCGGTCTGCCCGCTCCCGATCCTTACGGTCTGGGAGCAAACTTCGGGGGCGGAGCTAAGATCGAGGCCAGGGAAATCCCGGTGGGCGCGATCGCGCTCATCCTGCTCGGCGTGCTATTCCTGCTGCATACGATGGGGTTAGGACTTGGCCTCGACCGCTACTGGCCATTGATTTTGATCTTCCTCGGCGCCTGGCTCTTTGCCCGCAACTGGGGCCTGGTGGGCTTGTGTTGTACGGGCTGCCAGTGTGTGCGCTGCCGCACCGGCCGGCTCATGGGCCCCGCGATGCTTTTGACCGTGGGCGTCCTCCTGCTGCTGCAGAGCCTGCATGTGGCGAACTTTGGCCGCACCTGGCCGATGATTTTGCTGGTGGTTGGCGTCGTGAAGTTGCTGCAGGGAAGCGCGTCGGTGGAGGGACACATCCCGTCGCTGGGGACGGGCACGAGCCCGGGAGGCGGCCCGATTCCTCCCCCGCCACCTGTTGCACCCGCTCCGCCAGTTCCGCCAACGAGCGAGGTGAACCGTGGCTAGCCCAACGATAACTCCGACTCCGACCCCGACTCCCCCGCAGCGTTCGATCGCCGGGCCGGTCGTGCTAATCCTGCTGGGAGTGCTGTTCCTGCTCGGGACGATGGGCGTACTGAACTGGCACAGCCTGTGGACGGTGTTCGCCCGCTTCTGGCCAGCCCTGCTGATCCTGTGGGGCGTGATCAAGCTGATTGAATACGAACGGGCCAAGCGCTTGGGCCTGCCGGCGCGCGGCATTGGCGTGGGCGGCGTTTTCCTGATGCTGTTCCTGATCGCGGCCGGACTGACTGCAACCCAGTTGGCACGCGTGGACTGGAAGAGCGTCGGGGAACACACCAAGATTGGCGATGTTGGAGAGCTGGACGAGATCTTTGGCGGGTCGGCCTTCGACTTCAGCGACGAGCTGAGCCAGGAAATTCCAGCGGGCAGCACGCTGCACGTGAATGACGACCGGGGCACGATTACGGTCAATGTGGCCGACTTTAAAGCGAACGACAAGACGATGAAAGTCTCGGTGCGCAAGAAAGTCCACGCGGAAAAGCAAAGGGACGCCGAGAGCTACAACGGCAAGACCAAACCGACGATCACGGTGGAAGGCAAGCTGGTCACGCTGAACGCCAACACCCAGGGCGCAGGCGATAAAAGCGTGGCCACGGACCTGGATATTTATGTGCCGCAGAATACGGCGCTGGTGATCACCTCACGCCGAGGCGACGTGACCATCGCGGGTATGACCGGCAATGTCGAGGTCAACCACCGGGGAGGCGGACCGTTCGGCAAGCAGACGGTCAATATCAGCGACCAGACCGGAAACGTGTTGCTGGATCTGGACGGCAGTTCCGTCCGGCTGGGACAGGTGAAGGGCGATGTGACCATCCAGGGCAAGGTGAACGAAGTAGTGGTGGAAGACGTGGATGGCGCCGTCCATATGAATGGAGAATTCTGGGAGAGTACCCGCCTGATGCGCGTCAGCCAGACGGTCAGCTTCCATTCTTCGCGCACCGACATGGAATTCTCGCGCCTGGATGGCCGGCTGGATCTGGATTCCGACGACCTGCGCGCCGATTCGCTGACTGGACCGATGCACCTGACGACACGGTCGAAGGACATCTCGCTCGAAGGTTTCTCGGGGGATCTGCGATTGGAAGACGTAAACGGAATGGTCACGGTGGGGCTGCGCAAGCCGGGGAACATCCAGATTGATAACCGCAAGGGCGACGTGCAGGTTTCGATCCCGCCGAATACGCCGATCAAGGTGGAGGCGCGCACCCGCGAAGGAGAAATCGAGAGCGACTTCGATGAGATCAAAGTCGACAAACGCGACCACCAGTCGAGCGCCAGCGGTGCAATTGGAACCAACGGCCCGCGGCTGGTGATGAACTGCGATAAGGGAGCGATTGAGATTCGCAAAGGCACGGTCACAGTCGCTGCTCCAGTCGCGCCGCCGATTCCGCCGGCCACGCCGGCGAAACCGGGCAAGCCAGCGAAGGCGCTGCCGGCACCGAAGGCTAAGCCGGTGGAGAGTGAGAATTAGGAAAGCAGGTCTCAGGTGTCAGTTCCACGCCTTCCCTCACAATCAGGGTTGTGAGTGTAATCGCCCGCTCTCGACACTTATTGGTCTCCCACCGAGCTGGAGCGCACAGCGCTGCTCCAGCCCGGTGATCCTAGGGAAAAGACCTGCTTCGGTCAGGCGGCGAGGGCCTTCTCGAAGTGCTCACAGAGGGTGGTCTCCACCATGTAGTACTTGAAGGTGATGGGGGTGGTGAGATAGGGCTTGAGGATTTCCTCGACTTTCGGGAACCACTCCCGCTCGTAGCGCTCCGCATCCTTCTTCTCAGTCCACAGGCTGATGGTGATCGCCTTCTCGTTCTTGATCTCGGGGAAAAAAGGCAGCATTTCCAGGAAGCCATGCTGCTTGGTCAGAATGGGCAGAACCTCGTTCTTGATGACCCGGACGAACTCCTCTTTCTTCTCCAGCTTCGGGACGAACTCCAGAATACGTGCAAACATGATGAACTCCTTTCATGAGTTGCAATGAAGCGTTGGACTGAAAGTTAAAGCACAGGGTCACAAGGCCGACCCGCGGCCCGTGGGGGAAGCGGGGCGGGATTGCAGTAGATGAATGCTTCGCCTCAGGGGGTGCTGCGTCTCAACGGGCGGGGACTGCTCTTCGGAGAGGCGAGGCGATGATTCGCCCATAAGTGTACTGCTGTGGCGAATCTCTGCAAGAGGCAGGCATCACCGTTCAGTGTGATGTGATTCCGCACGCGGGTTGGAACACATGGGAGGCGGTGTGAGAGGCTCTTAGCCTCGATGGTTGGCGTAAAATCCCGTTAACACTCATTGACCCCGTTGCCGTCGCGGGGTGGGCATAAAATGGGTGTCGTTCGAGGTTAAGAGGGATGAAAAACGAAAAAAGATTCTTGATCTCACCGGTTCAAGGAGATAACCCATGCATCGCTTTGTGCTGGTTTTGCTGTTGGTGAGTTGGTTTGTAGCCGCTCAGCAAGCGAAAACCCAGGGTCATCCGACTTCTGCCCGCGCCTCGGGCAAGGCGCTGTTCCGGCAGTACTGTGCTTCGTGTCACGGCGACGACGGCAAGGGAGGGGGACCGGCGGCGGTCGCGTTCAAAGTTCAGCCTCCGGACCTGACCGCGCTGAGCCGACAGAACCGCGGCGAGTTTCCCAGGGACCGCGTGATTCAAGCCATCCGCGGGGATCGCATGCAGAGCGCCCACGGCTCCACCGATATGCCGGTTTGGGGCCCTGTGTTTCTGGCCCTGACTGGCATGAACCAGGTCGAAGTGGAGAGGCACATTAGCGATCTGACTGAGCAGATCAAGTCAATGCAAGTGAAGTAAAGCTGGGGCAAAGCGTGGGCCAATCTCTCAAACCGGCCCGTCACATCGCGAGGCAGGGTCTCACGAAGAAAATTCGTGAGACCCTGCCGGAGGAAAGGGCACAACAGAAAATCTAGAGGCGTAGTTTGCGGCGAACCACTCCAGCCATGGCAAGGACTCCGCTGCCCATCAGCAGCAAGCTACTCGGCTCGGGAACCGTACAAGTCGTGGCTTGCAGTTGATCAATGAGGACGTCGCCTGGGCCGGCGGTAACAGTGAGCTGGCCGTTGTCATGAGCGATCATATCCGAGTACAGAGACATGATGCTCACCGGCTTGAAGTCAACGCTTGAGTTGAAGGTGATGCAATCGGCATACGCGTCGCAAACGTGGCCGAGTTCGCCCTCTTGAATGCTGCCCAGCATCAGCGTGAGGCTGGTGACGTCCTTGGAGAACAGGCCACCGAGGTTCAAGACGATGGACTGCCCGGCCTCGATCTCATGATCGCTTTCGCCGACTAAGCCCAAACCAGTTTCATCCCCTCCACCGACTTTGTAATAGAGGTCACTGCTGTCCAAATTAGCCGGGATGGAAGTGTGGGACTGAAGAAAAATGGGGCATTTCTGGTCTTCGCAGCTCGGTTCCAGGTTGAGGTTGCCATTCTGCTGTCCAAGTTGGGTCACCAA
>JBEKYF010000142.1:0-7354 GCA_049511255.1 Terriglobales bacterium
TGAAGCCGGTCATGAACTTGATATCGTCCATGGCAAAGACGTTGGTGGGATCCACCATGGCGATGGTGAGCGAAGCGCCGACGCGGCTGAGCGGTAAAATCTGATAGCGTTTCGCGGTTTCGAAGGGAATCAGCTTGACGACGGCAGGGTCGATTTCAAAATAAGAAAGATTGATGGCGGGCACGCCGTACTGGCGCGAGAGAAAGTTGGTGACATCCTCATCCGAGAGGAAGCCCAACTTCACCAGCGCGGAGGCGAGCCGGGTGTGAGACTCCTTCTGGAGCTTGGTCGCCTGTTCCAACTGCTCTGGGGTGATGACCTTTTCCTTGACGAGCAGGTCGCCCAGCCGCTGAGACATATCTCTCCTGTATTCCCGCGAAGTCGGGGGTCAATGCGAAGCGCGCTGATTTCCGGAGGGGATCAGCGGGAAGCTTTCGCACTGACACAAATTGTCACCCCAATGGGAATTCCGAAAAAGTAACTTAGGTACTAAACGGGGGTAACCGCAGGCCATTGACCCCACAGAACTTGCTGAAAAGGCGGCATCAGGGCATTTCACAGCTCTCGCATCATTAGGAGGTTCGCGGGAGTCAGTACAGAAAGCAGTACACCGCTGTCTCCCAAGCTAAGCGGGCCATCTCTGATTAGAAGACAGCAGTCGGCGATCCCGAGTGACTAGCGGAGTTGATGGGTTGCGGGGCGTAAGGTATGCTAGTGCCGCTTACAAAGACCAGCCCTAGTGAGTGCACAACAATATGGACTTACATAGACCCTTGCCAGGCTACATCGACTCTCAATCCGGAAAAGCATGCGAGTTCTGCAAACGGTTTGATCCCTGTTTCGAGAAGCGGCCCCCCCTCGACCAGATGGTGGGCAAGCAAAAGCATTCCGCTTGGGGACATCTGACCGAGGACGGTCACGTCAAGCATCGTATGCTTGAGTTGGCAGCGAAATCGGCGGTACGTGGCTTGGATGGTTCGTTGCTTCGAAACCCGAGCGCTGCGTAGCTCAGCTACTCGCGGAGTTTCTTTACCTTCACGCAGGTCTTGTGTTCCGCTAATATCGACGAATTCCGTTCTTTTTCTCTTGACTTGTCTTCCGCAGAGTTTCATAAAGAAGTTGTAGTTTGCAGGCAATCGGTGTGTTCTCTCGGAAGCGCCGAGCGACTAAGGACATGGCCGCCGCGATGGGAAAGGCGACTCTGCAATCATCGAGAGGGAGGGGAACAATATGGAACTTGTGATTCTGATTATCGTTCTCCTGGTCGTTAGCTGCCTGATCCCTGCCAACTACCATATACACTTCTACCGGTAGACGTGGCGACGAGAGCTTCGATAGCTATCCTTAACGCTCCTCCATGAGTGAGCCAGCACAACAATTTTGCGGAAACAGTGCGAAAGGCCGAACCGGGTGGGGTTCGTGAGAACGGTTGCGGCCCTGTTTTACGCGGAAATCGTCGCGCAGATGACGAATCAACTTGGAATCCCGCACGGGAAGCGTCACCTCGACCCGCCGGTTCGGTTCCCCCGAGGTGGTAAACCGAGGTAATAAACAATGAGCCCTGACGAGGCCGGACGTCTTGTAAT
Organism: Terriglobales bacterium; assembly: GCA_049511255.1. Taxonomy (GTDB): domain Bacteria; phylum Acidobacteriota; class Terriglobia; order Terriglobales; family Acidobacteriaceae; genus Acidiflorens. Next base: position 1,587 of record JBEKYF010000142.1, read on the forward strand.
TCTCAGCGGGCCTTCCTGTGTCGGGAAGAGTCCGCTCTACAAGTCGCTGGGCAAGTTCTATCCGGAGCTGCACACTCAGTTGCAGAAACTAGTGCTGGTTAACAGCCGCGCTCCCCGTCCCGGCGAACTCGACGGCGTCGACTATCGTTTTCGCACGCGGGCTCAGGTTGATGCGTTAAGGACGGACAATCGGTATGCCGTACTGGAGGTGCGTGATGACCTACAAGCGCTGGATGTTCAGGAGCTCGAGTCTTTCCTTCGACGCGGCGATGTCTTCTTCGAGGGGAGTCCAATTGTGGGGCGGACACTGCAGAAGCACCCGCGCCTGGTGGGGGTTAACCGACTCAGTATTTTTCTCTCCCCGCTTTCGAAGGAAGAGATCGGTTACTTAAAGGCGCCGGAGCGCAATGTATCGCTGCAAGAACTCCTCACGGATATCATGCGACGCAAGCTCTTGCGGCGGACCCGGCGCCAAAAGGGAGAGCTATCGGCTAAGGACTTGGAAAACGTGGAGACTCGCGCCTCGAGTTCCTACCGCGAACTGCAAGAGGCGTGGCACTTCCAATACGTGATTCCAAATCATGACGGCGAGGATAGTGACAACTGGGAAGCGTTCTATTACTTGATTGGCGACGCTCGCAAAACCCTCGACGCTTTCGTCGCCTTGCTCAAGGGCTTCGTTCCGCCAGGCGTGGAGAAGTGGGAAGAGGACCTCTTGCCGCCGGCCAAGTAGCTTCGGTTAGGACCTGTAGGGGCTGACACCGAGCTTCTGCACTTGCTCGGTGAATTCGCGCACAACCTGCGCGAACCTCGGCCCTTCGGCCGCCGAAACCCATTCCAGCCGAAAGCGCTCTTCCTCGATACCGAAATCGGCGAGCATCAGCTTGATGGCATCCGCGCGTTTTTCTGTTTTGAGATTGCCATCCTGATAGTGACAATCTCCCGGATGGCAGCCGCAGATGAGGACGCCGTCTGCCCCCTTGGTGAAGGCATCAATCACCAAGTTGGGATGCACCATTCCCGAGCACATGACGCGGATGATGCGGATGCTGGGCGGGTATTGGGTCCGGGAAACGCCCGCCAAGTCCGCGCCGGCGTAGGAGCACCAGTTGCAACAGAGGGCGATGATCAAGGGTTGAAAGGTGTCGTCCATTTACGCTACTCCCAAAGCAGCATGGATCTGGGCCTCGATCTGCTCGAGGGTAAATCCACGGATGAATATGCCGTTCTTGGGACAGGTAGCCTGGCAGCAGCCACAGCCCTTGCAGGTGGAGTCGGCGGTTTCGACGACTTTTTTGATCGATCCCTGCCACATGTACTCGAGCATGGTGATGGCTTTGTAGGGGCAGGTGTCCACGCAGTAGGCGCAACCGTCGCAGCTCTCGTCCAGCACTTGCGAGATATTCGCCCCCAGTTCGAGGCTATCCTGAACGAGGACGGATGCGGCTCGCGCGGACGCTGCCTGGGCCTGGAGAATGGATTCCTCGATGTTCTTGGGAGAATGCGCCAGGCCACACAGGAAGACGCCGTCGGTCATGAAGTCGACGGGACGCAGTTTCATGTGGGCTTCGAGGAAGAATCCCTCACTGTTGAGCGGAACCTTGAGGAACTGCGCGATCTTCCGGTTGTCTTCATGCGGATGAATGCCGGCGGACAGAACCACCAGGTCAGCCGAGATCGTTATCGGCATCCCGAGGGTCTGGTCGCAGACGGCGACCTGAAGTCCTTTGCCGTTTCGCGACACCTCGGGCTTCTGGCTTTCGTCGTACCGCACAAACACGACGCCTTGCTGGCGCGCCTTGGTGTAATAACTCTCCTTGAAGCCGTAGGTCCTGATGTCGCGGTAGAGGACGTACACATGCGTCTGCGGCGAGAGCGCCTTGATCTTCAGGGCATTCTTGATGGCCTCGGCGCAGCACACGCGAGAACAGTAGGGGTGGTCGGCATCTCGTGAGCCCACGCACTGGATCATGACGACGGTCTTTGCGACGGCGGTCTTTGCGGGCCGATTGCCTTCCCTCGCCAGGAAGCCATTACCGGAAGCGAGGCGTGCTTCGAGTTCACGCTGCGTGATGACGCTGTCGTCCTGTCCATACAGATACTCTTTGGGCTGGTACTGCTTCGCACCCGTGGCCACGATTACGACTCCGTGGGTTATTTCGGTGGTCGCGCCGCCGGCTGAGATCGTTGTCTTGAAGTTGCCAATCGTGCCGTCAATCTTTTCGATGGCAGCGCCGGTAAATAGATGGATTCTGGTGTTCTGTGCGATCTCGTCGCGCAGACGCGCTAATTCGTCCTGCGGATTTTCTCCACTGAGTAAGTAGTAGGTATGGCGCAGACTTCCGCCTAGCTCATTCTCCTTCTCCACCAGATAGACATCAAAGCCCTGGCGTGCCAGCGCCAGCGCGGCGGTCATGCCTGACAACCCTCCGCCGATAACCAGGGCAGACTTTTCCACCCTGACCGTTTGCCGGTGGAGCGGCTGCAATAGCCGGGACTTGGCCAGCGCCATCCGGACCAGGTCTTTGGATTTCTGGGTGGCCTTCTCCGGTTCGTGCATGTGCACCCAGGAGCACTGGTCGCGGATGTTGGCCATCTCAAACAGATAAGGATTGAGTCCGGCCTCTGCCAGAGTGTTACGGAACAGCGGCTCGTGCGTTCGCGGGGTGCAGGAGGCCACCACCACCCGATTCAGATTGTGTTCGGCAATCTGCTCCTTGATGCGGTCCTGGGTATCGTTGGAACAGGTATAAAGATTGTTCTCCGCGTACACGACGTTGGGCAGGGTCTTCGCATATTCGACAATGTCCGGGACATTGACTACGCCGGCGATGTTGGTCCCGCAGTGGCAGACAAAGACTCCGATGCGAGGCTCTTCTCCCTTCACATCTTTTTCGGGCGGATAAACTTTGGGAGTGATCAACGTGCCGCGGGCTTCCCGCAAGAGCGAGAGCACCTGGGTGGCTGCCGCAGAGGCCTGCATGACAGTTTCCGGAATATCCTTCGGCTCGGCAAACGGTCCGGCCACAAAGATTCCTTCCCGCGAGGATTCTGCGGGACGGAATGTCGAGGTCCCACAGAAGTTGAACGTGTTCAGCGCCACGCCGAAACGTTCGGCCAGCACTTTGACATCTTTGGGTGGCTGCATGCCCACCGACAGGACGACCAAGTCGTATTCCTGGAAGAGCTTCTTATCGTTCTCGCCGAGATACTGGACGATCAGGTTCCGCGTGCCAGGGACTTCCTCGATTTTCGGCACGCGAGAACGGATATAGTGCACCCCTAGCTCTTGCGCCCGGTGGTAATACTGCTCGAAGCCCTTGCCGAAGGCGCGCAGGTCCATGAAGAAGATGTCGCATTGCAGGCCTTCGCCGAGATGCTCTTTGGCGATGATGGCTTCTTTGGTGGCATACATACAACAGACGGACGAACAGTAGTCGTTATCGGAATCTCGTGAACCCACGCACTGCAGGAAGGCAATGCGCTTCGGCTCCTGCCGGTCGAAGGGTCGGAGCACATGGCCGGAGTAAGGTCCGGAGGCGGACAGAATCCGCTCGAACTCCAGCGCCGTGATCACATTCGGAAAGCGGCCATAACCCAGGTCCTTCTTCAATCGGGCGTCGAAGATCTCGTATCCGGGGGCGAGGACGACGGCGCCCACGTTCAGATCAATCTTCTGCTCCCGTTGTGTGTAGTCGATGGCGTTGGCCTCGCAGGCGGTTTCGCAGAGATGACAATCACAGCAGATACCGCACGCGAGGCAGCGCTTCGCCTCGGCGATCGCTTCCTCGGGCGTGTAGCCGACATGGACTTCGGCAAACGTTCTTCCACGAGTCGCGGGGTCGAGGGCCTGCATGTGTATCTGGCGTTGCATCAGCACGCCAGTTGTATCCACTTCGTATTCGGTGCGATAGGGCCCTTCCAGTTCGCGCCCGATGCGCAGGTCCTGGCGATTGAGCCAGCGATCGATGGATCTTGCGGCCTTCCGGCCGGCGAGTTTGGCGTTCACCACCACGTCGGGACCGGTTACGCAGTCTCCACCCGCAAATACTCCGGGCAGCCCGGTTTCGAGCGTCAGCGGATCGGCCGTGAGCGTTCCCCACTTGGTGATATCAAGCCCCAGGCGCTCGCCAAGCGCGCCCACATCGGGGAACTGGCCGATCGAAACGATGGCGGCGTCACACGGCAAAACAAATTCGGAGCCGGGAATAGGCTCGGGAGCGGGGCGGCCGCTGGTGTCAGGCTTGCCGAGTTTCATCTTCAGGCACTCCAGACCGGCAACGCGCCCGTTCGCGTCGGCCTGGAACGACTTCGGGGCAGCGAGAAACATCAACTTGATACCTTCGCGCTGCGCGTCCTCGATCTCACGCGGGTCGGCAGGCATCTCCGCGCGGGTGCGGCGATAAACGATGGTGACGTCGGTGGCTCCGCAACGAAGCGCGGTGCGGGCCGCGTCCAGAGCGGAGTTTCCCCCGCCAATCACGAGCACTTGCCGTCCGGGGATGACCGGCATTTCGAGATTGACCCGGCGCAGGAACTCCACGCCCCCGGTGACCCCAACCAGGGTTTCTCCGGGAACAGCGAGTTTCCGTTCGACGTGGGCGCCGATGGCGAGAAAGACAGCGGCAAAGCTTTTTCGAAGATCGTCGAAGGCGATGCTGCGGCCCACCGGCGTATCCAGCAGGATCTCGATACCGATGGCGCGCATCCGGTCCACTTCCGCATTCAGCAACCGGCGTGGCAAGCGGAACGAAGGGATTCCGACGGCCAGCATGCCGCCGGCAGTGGAGAGCGCCTCGAAGATGGTTGGACGGTAGCCCTGTTGCCGGAGCTGGTAGGCACATGCGAGTCCGGCCGGGCCTGAACCCACGATGGCAATTCTTTCCGGACGGTCGGGAACGCTCGGTTGCGGCAGCTTATAGTCGGGACATTGGTCGGTGACGAAGCGTTTCAATGCGGGAAGATTCACCGGATCGTCCACTCCGGCACGCGTGCACGCAGCGGTGCAGGGGTGGGTACAAACCCGGCCGCAGATGGAGGGCAGTGGGTTATCGCGCAAAATGACCTGGAGTGCTTCTTCAAAGCGCTTTTGCGCGATCAGCGTCACATAACCCTGTCCGTCCTGATGAACGGGGCATGCAGCCTGGCAGGGAGCGACCCCGCGGCGAGAGATCGTGAAGATGTTGGGGACGGCTTGCGGGTACGGACGGTAGATCGCCTTCCGCTCTCCCAGCCCCTGATCAAACTCGGAGGGCAGCGTTACTGGACACTCCGTGATGCAGGCGCCGCACCCCGTGCATTTTGTCGGGTCCACAAAACGCGGCTCCTGCTTGATACTGACGGTGAAATTCCCCGCCTGCCCATCGACGCGCTCCACCTCAGTCAAGGTGAGAATGTCGATGTCTTTGTGCCGGCCGATCTCGACCAGACGCGGCGCCATGGTGCACATCGCGCAATCGTTGGTGGGAAAGGTTTTGTCGAGCTGCGCCATGACCCCGCCAATGGCAGGGCCGCGTTCGGCCAAGTACACCTTGATGCCGCCGCTCGCGAGATCGAGGGCCGCCTGCATGCCGCCGATACCGCCTCCCACGACCAGGGCAGCACCCACGGGTGGGGTTTGGGACTTCTCAGACGGCATGGGGAACAACCTCCGCCGCGGGTGCCTGCTGTGCGGCCCGCTCCTTGACCGCCTGGAAGTACAAGGCCAGCGGACGATAGATCATGTGTGCCGCCTTGCCGAACGGCATCTCTACCACCAGCATCGGCGT
>JBEKYF010000143.1:0-6872 GCA_049511255.1 Terriglobales bacterium
AAAACATGTTCGGGTAAATGGACATCGAGTTGGAGACTACGGAGCACCAGCGCCGAGGCGATGCCGGAAACTAGAATGGCAGAGAGCAGGGCGGCGACGACGACGTAAAGCAGATTGTTCCCGGTATTTATGGCGGCGATTCCGATCACGACGCTGATCAGGATGTAGATCAGGCCGGCGCGAGTGACGTCGTAGTCCATGGCTTCGCGGACACGGGTCGCGACGACCCGCCGCGCCAGGTAGGGCACCGTGGTCAGGCCGACGAAAGTGGCCAGCAGCAGCGCCACCGACGCCAGAATGACGGTTTCCCAGACGCTGCCCGCTTCGCGCGACACCGTGGAAAACAGCGCCGCACCGAAAGCCAGCATCAGGCCCACCAGGGCCAGTAGGAATCGCACCCAGACCTGCGAAAGTCCCAGCCGCGGAAAGCGGGGCGCAGTTGAGGGTCGCGGGTTCATTTGCGTGCGTTCGGAAATCACAGGGCTCTCCAGTGCCGGGCGATGCCTATGCCAGCATATGACGGAGGAGGAGGGAGTGGAAGTGACTGAAGATAGATTTCAATCGCCCAGTAACCGTAGGCGACGACGAATGCCCGCAGCCAGTGAGAAATCGTGGGATACATGAATTGAAGATCAGTATGGAAGATTAGCAAAACCGGAGCGCTGGTGGAGAGCCGGGCGTCCCCGCCCGGCTGGACGGGCGAGACGCCCGTCACTCCACCATACAAGTCGTCACGCGGTCGCGGTGCTAGGCCTCTCTCCGCCAGTAAGGAACTCGATGAGCGCGCGGTTGAAGTCTTCGGGCGCTTCTTCGTAGGGCAGGTGGCCGACGCCCTCGAAGGCCACCAGACGGACATCGCGAAAATTCCGGCGCAGCGGCTCGGCGGATCGAAAATCAACGGCGCGGTCTTTCGTCCCCCAGATGAGGAGCGTGGGGTAATCGCGAATCTTGGGGAGTGCTTCTTCCAGTTCCGCGAGGTCTGCCGTCCAATTCCTCACGATGCGCAAAGCATGACGGAACACGTGATTCTTGATCAGGGGGATGCGGTAGCCCGCGAGCGAATCGGGAGGAATTTTTGATCCATCGCCGAACAGACGGCGCAGCCCGAGGTCGTGGAGCGAGGGCCAGCGCTCGAACGCGCTAAGGAAGAGCATGGAACCGAAGGCGGTGCCCAAAAAGGGCGCGAGTCGCTTGCCATGCGGCGACCAGGGATTGACGGGCGCCACCAGCACAAGGCGCCGCAGGCGGGCATCCTTGCGCTCAACACAGATGGCTGCCACCATGATGGCGACGCCGCCGCCATGGGAAGTACCCAGCAGGTCGAAATCGGTAATGCCGAGCGCATCCGCGAACTGGAGGACGCGCTCGGCGGTGGCGGGTGCGGCGCAGTCCATGCCCTCAGTTGCTGTCGACAAGCCGGCTCCTAAATTGTCGATGGCGTAGACAGTCGCATGGGGCGCCAGTGCGGGGATGGTGAATCTCCAGGAAAAGGAATATCCCATCAGCCCATGAATCAGGATGATCGCTGGGCCTGATCCGGCCTTGAGGTAACGCATGCGTCCGTCGGCGAGTTCGAGCCAGTGCTCTTCAATGGCTGTTTGATTTACCACAGTGCCCGGGCTCATTTTGCGCTTGCGGGCTGGGATAAATTGTTCTTCGGGATTTTGCGTTTCGGTGGGCAACGAAATCCTCGCAGACAGAGTCTTACTAATTGATATCGCCTCTTTAGCTTGGGGGGAGCTGAATTCTGGTTCCCCCTTTTTTTGCTCCACAGTGGAGACGGGGCAAGCGCCGTCTCTACATCGCCTTCTTCCGCTTCTTGCCCAGCAGTTTCTTCAGCACTCTGATGCCTTTATCCACGTGCTTTTCTTCCAGCAGAAACGGCGGCAGGAAGCGCAGGACCGTGTCCTGGGTCGAATTGAAGACAACGCCTTCCGCCAGGCCCTGCTCCACCAGTGGGCGCGCGGGAATGTCGAGCACAAGGCCTTGAATCAATCCGCGGCCGCGCGCTTCGCGGGCTGCGACGTACCTCTCGACCAGTTCCTGGAGTTGTTGATGCAGATAGCCGCCAACCTTCACGACGTTTTCGAGCAGGTGCTCTTCTTCGACGATCGCCAGATATTCGAGCCCGACGCGGCACGCGAGCGGACCGCCGCCAAAGGTGGTGCCGTGCTGTCCGGGCGAAATCGCGGAGGCCAAATGTTGGTTCGACAGGAACGCGCCAAGCGGCAACCCCGCGGCTATCGGCTTGGCGATAGTTACGATGTCGGGAACCACGCCGAAGCTCTGGAAGGCGAAGATCTTGCCGGTGCGTCCGAGGCCGCATTGGATCTCGTCGAAAATGAGCGCGGCTTGGTCCTGGTCGGCAAGCGTCCGGCAAGCGCGCAGGAAGTCTTCGGAACACTCGATGATGCCGCCTTCGCCAAAGATGGGCTCCAGCACGATGGCGCAGGTGTTGGCATTGACCGCAGCGCGCAGCGCTTCGATGTTGTTCTGCTCAACAAAGGTCACATTTTCGAGGAGAGGCTCAAAACCCTTGCGGTACTTGTCCTGGCCGGTCAGGGACATGGCGCCAAACGTTCGGCCATGAAACGAATCCTTGAGCGCCACCAGGTGGGACTTGGCATCGCCGCCGGCCTTGTGTCCGCCGAGACGCGCCAGCTTGATGGCGCCTTCCATCGCCTCAGTGCCGCTGTTCGAGAAGAAGACGCGATCAAGACCTGAAAGCTGGCAAAGGCGCTCGGCCAGCTGTCCCTGGTATTCGTTGTAATAGAGATTCGACACGTGAATGAGCCGGGCCGCCTGCTCCCGGATGGTCTTCACGATGCGAGGGTGAGCATACCCTAGCGCATTCACACCGAGGCCGGCCACGAAGTCGAGATACTTTTTACCTTGGAAATCGTAGAGGAAGACACCTTTCCCGCGCTCAAAGCCAACTGGATAGCGGTTGTAGGTTGGGAGAAGAAAGCGCTGTTCAAGATCGGCGATCTGATCGAGGCGAGACATGCGCTCAATTGTAGAACGAAACGCACCCAGAACCTCTTCCCGCCAGTCAAATGACATCCAAAAAAGTAGAAGCGACCTTCCATAATTCATAGCGGACATTCCAACTCGTCTCTATAATTGTGGAAGTCGCTCTGTGGACGTGACTTACGATCACGGGACAAGCTTGGAGGGTGGCAGTGAAGTTGCTCATGCCTGAATGGCGACGAGTGTCTGGCCGCGCCGCCGCGCTACCATCCCAGCCCATGAACCGCGAATTTGAGGCCCGGTTTACTGCCATCCTGCTGACTCTCCTCACAGCGGCCGCGATACTTTTCGCCGGTTTCAACTACAAGATCGAACATCAGTACGCGGTTCCCGACGACGGCGCGTGGTGGATGGAGCGGAACGGGCGCCTGGTAGCGGAACGGTTGGAGCCGAACGGTCCGGCAGAGCGGGCCGGAATTCGCCGCGGGGACGAGATTGTTAGCGTCAACGGCCGCGCGGTGGAAACTGCGGCAGCGGTGACGCGGCAGATCTACTATTCCGGCGTCTGGTCGAAGGCAACCTACTCGCTGGTCCGCGGCTCGGTTCCGCTGGATGTGGAAGTGGTGCTGGCTCCGGCCGAGCGCTCCATGAACGATTGGCTGCGGCTGATCGCGCTCATCTACTTGGGCATTGGGTTGTATGTGCTGCTGCGGCGCTGGACGGCGGTGGGGTCGACGCACTTTTACATTTTCTGCCTGGTATCGTTCATTTTCTACTCGCTGCACTACACCGGCAAGTTCAACGCTTTTGACTGGACCGTTCTGTGGGCCAATGAAGTCGCGTGGCTGCTGCAACCGGCGCTGTTCCTGCATTTCGCATTGACCTTCCCGGAACGGCGGGAGTTCGTTAGCAAGCATCGCTGGTCGATTCCGCTGCTCTACCTGCCGGGCGTGGTACTGCTCGGAATCCAGGTCCTGGCGTTCCAGTTCCTGAGAGCCAGCGCTTCGCTGCTCTTCAAGCTGAACGGGGTGCACTGGGCATATCTGACGATCTTCTTCGTCTCGGCAGCGGCGGTTCTGTGGCGCAGCTACCGCCAGGCCACCATGCCGATTCTGCGGCAACAACTCAAGTGGATTACCCGCGGCACGATCCTCGCCATCACGCCGTTCACGCTTTGTTATGTTCTGCCGTATCTGTTCGGAGTGATGCCTTCTCCCACCATGAAGGTGTCGGTGCTATCGCTGGGATTGCTGCCGCTAACTTTTGGATACGCCATTTTCCGTTACCGGTTGATGGACGTGGATCTGATCTTTAAGCGCGGCATGGCATATACGCTGGCGGCGGCGGCCATCGTAGGAGCGTATTTCGCCGGCGTGGCCGCGATTGCGGAGCTGGTGCACACGCGCGTGCCCAGTTCCGGACCATACGGGCTGATGATCGCCGTTGTGGTCACCGCGCTGCTGTTTGATCCGGTGCGGAAATGGATTCAGGAAAAGCTTGACCAGTTCTTCTTCCGCACCGGCTACGACTACCGGCGCACGCTGATCGAGTTCGGACGCGAGTTGAGTTCGGAGACCGACCTCGACAAAATGCTTTCCTCGCTGGTGGACCGGGTGGCGCGCACACTGCTGGTCGATCGCATCGCGATCTTCCTCGGCAACAGCGACTCTTCGCGCTTTGAACTGTCAAAATCGTTCGGCATCGCCCACGTCACCGGTCTCGACCTGTCGTTCCTCGCGAAGCCGCGAATCGAGGACGCTGCCGGGCATATCTTCTTCGAGAACACGCACCAGTTGCCGCGTGAGAATGCCACCGCCCAAGAAGCCATCGGACGCCTGGATCTCAACTACTACATTCCCTGCCACGCGCAGCAAAAAACGATCGCCTTCCTCGGACTGGGCAAGACCATGCAAGGCGACTTCCTCTCCAGCGAAGACGTGGAGCTGCTCGAAGCGCTGGCGGGATACATCGGCATCGCCATCCAGAACGGGCGGCTGTACGCGTCACTGGAGCAAAAGGTCAGCGAGTACGAGCGGCTCAAGGATTTCAACGAGAACATTGTGGAATCCATCAACGTCGGCGTCATGGCCGTGGACTTGCAAGATCGCATCGAGTCCTGGAATTCGCAGATGGAAGTCATGTATGCCCAGCCGCGTTGGCAGGTGGTGGGACGTTCGCTGAACGAGGTTTTTCCGGCCGCCTTCGTCGAGGAGTTCTACCGCGTGCGGCAGAATCCCGGCATCCACAATCTTTACAAGTTCAGGCTGGTCACTCCCACCGGGGAATCGCGCATCGTGAATGTTGCGATGGCGCCGCTGGTCACCCGCAAGTTCAACGTGGTGGGGCGGCTGGTGATCATGGACGACATCACGGAGCGGATCGAACTTGAAGTCCAGCTCACCCAAGCCGACAAACTTTCTTCGATCGGACTGCTGGCCGCCGGCGTGGCGCACGAAGTGAATACGCCGTTGGCCGTGATCTCCTCCTACACGCAGATGCTGGCCAAACAGTTGCAGTCGGATCCGCAGAAAGTGGGGCTGCTCGAAAAAATCACCAAGCAGACCTTCCGTGCCTCGGAGATCGTCAATAATCTGCTGAACTTCTCCCGCACCACGGGCACGGAATTAACGGAAGTCAGTCTGAACAAGGTGATCGCGGATACTCTGGCCTTGCTCGATCACCAGTTCAAGGTGGCGCACATCCGGGTGCAGTCCGAGCTCTACGAGAACCTTCCTTTGATTCAGGGCAATGCCGGGCGACTGCAGCAAGTGTTTCTGAATTTGTTCTTAAACGCCAAGGACGCGATGGCCGGGGGCGGAGTCCTGAACGTGGCGACGCTGAACGGCGAATTTGTCAGCGTGCGCGTTTCTGACACCGGCTCGGGCATTGCGCAGGAAAACATTCATCGCATCTACGATCCATTTTTCACCACCAAGACATCGCCCGCGGACGGCCAGAATCGCGGCACCGGTCTTGGACTTTCTGTCACCTACGGCATCATCCAGGAACACGCGGGCAATATCCGCGTGGAGAGCCGCCCGGGCGAAGGCACTACCTTCACCCTGGATTTTCCATTGATATCGACGAGGAAGGCACTCCATGTCTGAAATTGCGATGTCTGAGGTAGCAGCCCTCGCGCGCCGAGGCACCCCGGAAAGCACGCCGCAAAGCGCGGGCAGAATCCTCATCATTGACGACGAAGCGGAAATCCGGGAGTCGCTGGAGACTCTGCTTCAACTCGAGGGCTACACCGTTGTGGTGGCAGGAGCCGGACGCGAAGGTCTGGCGGAGATTGGGCAGCGCACTTTTGATGTGGTTTTGCTCGACCTAGCGCTGCCCGACAAGAACGGGATGGACGTGCTCTCTGAAATTCGGCTGCTGCATCCGCAGCAGGCGGTCATCATGATCACCGCCTACGGAACGGTGGAGAACGCGGTCCGCGCCATGCAGTCGGGCGCCACCAACTTCATCCAGAAACCGTGGGACAACGAGAAACTGCTGGCGGACGTGCGCGCCGCCGTCGCCCGCCAGAAGGCGGAAGAAGAAAACATCCAACTGAAGCGCGCGCTCAAGCAGCGCTACAACTTTGAAAACATCGTGGGCAAGAGCGAGCCCATGCTGAAGATTTTCGATCTGGTCGCCCAGGTGGCGCCCAGCCGCTCGACCGTACTGCTGCAAGGCGAAAGCGGGACGGGCAAGGAACTGATCGCCAAAGCGATCCATCTGAATTCCCCGCGCCGCGACCGGCCGTTCGTCCCCGTCAACTCCGGGTCCACGCCGCCCGATCTGCTCGAATCCACGCTGTTCGGGCACGTCAAAGGCGCCTTTACCAGCGCGGTTGCGTCGAAGAAGGGGCTGTTCGAAGTTGCCGACCGGGGCACGCTCTTTCTCGACGAGATCGG
>JBEKYF010000144.1:0-6771 GCA_049511255.1 Terriglobales bacterium
AGGCGCGCTGTGCCCGCTGCGATGCGCATTTGGGCCACGTGTTTCCGGATGGTCCCGGGCCGACCGGGCTGCGCTACTGCATGAACTCGGCATCCCTCGACTTCAAGCCGAAGAAGTAAGCGATCCCACAAAAGAAGATCCAGCAGAAAAAGAAAACGATGGAGCGCCGGGCGTCCCTTCGGCAAGCTCAGGGCAGGCTCCCGCCCGGCCACCATTGTGCTGGACCCTTCGACTTCGCTCAGGGCAGGCTCGCGAGACGCCCGTCGCTCCATCGTTCTTATTTGAATTTCAATTTCGCGAAATTACGCGTTGCCCGCGGTCGCGGCCATTGCCTTGGGTGCTTCCGGCTTGTGCTGGACCTGCACCTGCGCCTGCGTTTTCTGATCTTTCTTTTCGGGGTTGCGCACTTCGACTCCGCCCTTAAGGATCGCGCCTTCTTCGACGCTGATGCGATGCGTGATCACGTCGCCCGTGAGCAGGCCTTCGCTGCGGATGTCCAACCGGTCCTCGCACTCGACGTTGCCCTGCACCTTGCCCATGATGACGACTTCTTTGGCAATGATGTTCGCCGCAACGTTTCCATTGCGGCCGACGGTGACGCGATTGTCGGGAAAGCTAATGGAGCCTTCGACGCGTCCGTCAATGAAAAGCGATTCCGCACCCGTCACTTCACCCTTGATGACGAGCGAGCGTCCGATGTTGGCCTGATCCATGGGTGAGGTGGCCGGCTTGACCGGAGTGTAAGTGTTGGTGGGGGCCGCGTTTGGAGAGTACTTCGGTTCCGGAGACTGCAACATGAATGAACCTCACTTGAGTTCCGCAGCCGCAGCGGGAGTTGGCCCTGCGGTTCGCGGTCGATGGCCTTTTAACGGGCAAGAAGAGGATGGCACGAAAGGACAGTGTTACGACAGGTTACAGAAGTGTGTTGTCCGCTCGGCTTTAGTTTACACCTCTTACTCCAGAATCACCCTCGCTTGGACTTCTCGTCTTACGGTGCCGTTGCTGCCTCCCACATCGGCAGTTACTTCGGTAAGGTATCTGATTCTCCAGCTACTGAACTACTATTCGATATCACGGGAGCACCAGATTTTCAGCCGCGGGCTTGGGAAGCAAAACTGTCGCGGGTTTAACGCGGTGACCGAGGTAGTGAAAATCACCAGCGTGGATATGTGCAGTTGCAGGCGGTGCAAGCAGAAGTTGCGGGTCAGCCTATGTCCATTCGGGCAAGACTGTTTATCGGAGTAACGGCGGTGCTCGGTATGTTGGCGCTGGGGTACGCCCGATGGCATTGGCAGAGTGTCGACCTGACACGATTTGTCGGCCACCTGCTGGTCGCAGTGAGATGGCAGACCTCGCTTCTGGTTCTGCCGCTGGTCTACTTTGTTTATCGCTCGTACCACCTTTATCTTGCCAAGCTGGCGGCGGAAAAGAAACAAGTCGAGATCAAAAAACGCCACGCCGAAGAGGCTCCCTCGCTCCACTTGCGGACCATCGAGTGCCTGGCGCTGGCCATCGAAGCCAAGGACCACACCTCGCACAAGCACCTGCAACGCGTGCGCGTGTTTGCGGTTGCGGTCGCGAAGGAACTGGGTTTTCCCGAAGACGAAATCGAAGCGCTGCGGGCGGCCGCGCTGCTGCACGACATCGGCAAGCTGGCGGTTCCCGAACACATCATCCACAAACCCGGACGCCTGACCCCGGAAGAATTCGAGAAAATGAAGATCCACCCGCTGGTGGGCGCCGAAATCTTGCAGCGCGTCGCGTTTCCCTATCCGGTGGCGCCCATCGTTCGCTCGCACCACGAGCGCTGGGATGGAGCGGGCTATCCCGACGGACTGAAAGGTGAGCAGATTCCGATGGGCGCGCGCGTGCTCGCGGCCGTCGATTGCCTGGACGCACTGGCATCGCATCGCCAGTACCGCAACGCCATGTCGCTCGATGCCGCCATGGAGAACGTCGCCTCCATGTCGGGTTCGGCCTTCGAGCCCAGGGTGGTCGAGGTCTTGAAACGCCGTTACCGAGAACTGGACCTCATGGTGCAGTCGGATTCGATCACCGCGGACGAGGCGACCCTGTCGGACGACGTTCGTGTTGAGACTGGCGTGGAACCGGCCGCGGGATTCGAGACGTCTGTGCCGATTGCCGGCCCGGCGAACGAGGCGGACTTTCTCTCCTCGATTGCCTCGGCACGTCAGGAAGCGCAGACCATGTTCGAGCTCAGCCATGATCTCGGCAACTCGCTGAGCCTCGGCGAAACACTTTCCGTGCTTTCCATGCGGCTGCGCAAGATGATTCCTTACGATTCGATGGTCGTGTTTCTTTTGAAGGACGGCAGGCTGGCGCCCGAACTGGTGAGCGGCGACAACTTCCGCCTGCTCTCGTCGCTGAACATTGGCCTTGGGGAAGGGCTGTGCGGCTGGGTCGCCGAAAAACGCAAGCCGATCGTCAATGGCAACCCCGAGGCCGAAGCCGGATATGTGAGCGATCCCGCGAAATTCACCACACTGCGCTCGGCTCTCGCCGTGCCGCTCGAAGGACTCAATGGCGTGGTTGGCGTGCTAGCTATGTACCGTGCCGACCGCGACGCTTTCTCGGCGGATCATCTGCGCATCCTGCTCGCGGTCAGCTCGAAGATCGCGCTCTCGGTCGAAAATGCACTCAAATATCAGCAGGCCGAGGACTCGGCAACCACCGACTACTTAACTGGACTGCCCAACGCCCGCTCGTTGTTCGTTCATCTGTCGCGGGAACTGGCACGCTGCCGTCGCACCGGCACGTCACTCGCGGTGATGGTTTGCGACCTCGACAACTTCAAGCAGATTAACGATCTCTATGGTCACCTCGAAGGCGACAACCTGCTGAAGGATTTTGCCGACCAACTGAAGGAGACCTGCCGAGAGTACGATTACGTTGCCCGCATGAGCGGGGATGAATTCGTGATAGTTGCTCCTGGGCTAAGCCTGGAAGCTTCGAGCGAAAAAGCCAGCCGTCTGAATCAACTGGCGGTCGAAGCAGGCCGGAAAATTGCCGGCCGCAATCTGGTCACGCTGAGCGTGGGAACCGCGTTCTGTCCACAGGATAGCTTCGACGTCGAGCGCCTGCTCGCCGAAGCCGACCGCCGCATGTACTCCATGAAGAAGATTCACCACTCCGGACCTGATCGCGACGCGAACCTTCCGCCCTCCGCGCGGGGTGCAACGGTGAACTAGGACGCCTGCGTGCTGCTGTAGAACAAAAATACAGGTCTAGATGTGAGCCCGGCATTCAGAAGTTTTTGCACGAAACTCACCCAATCATGAAAAAAATTTCCTGAGAATTATTCCCAACCTATTGATTGGCTTATGGTTAAAGGACGCACCCTCTGCGTACTCCTTTTGTAACTTGGACTTGCACCCAATAACGGCCTACAGTCAATTGGATCGCGTCGCTGGGTCTTCGGCCCCTGGCGTGCATCGAAGTATTTGAAAGTTGCGATATCCACTGGGCGTCCGAATAGGATTTTCGAACCAGGCGCAAGAATAAAGTAATGACGAAGCGCAACAAATTCGGGCTGCCACCACGCGGATTCGCACTCATCGTATTCGCGGTCTCCGTCGTTCTTGTTCTGTCCGTTTCCGCATACGCCCAAACCAGTCCCTACGTCATCGCCGCTTCCACTGTTGCGGCGGACGCAAGCAGCGCCGCGGCTTTTCCCGCGGCCAGCGACGAGGCGGACGAGCCAATCCTCACCATCAAGAAACGTGTCGATGAAGTCAACGTGCTGTTCATCGCTACCGATCGCCACGGCAAATTCGTCCGCAATTTGAACCAGACCGATTTCTCCATTTTCGACGACCACAAGCCCGTGCAGTCCATCCTCAACTTCCGTCGCGAGACCGACCTGCCCATCGAACTCGGACTGCTCATGGATGTGAGCGGCTCCGTGCAGGGTCGCTTTGGATTTGAAAAAGAAGCAGCTACCGGATTCCTGCAGCACATCATCCGTCCCGGCTACGACCGCGCGTTCGTCGTAGGGTTCAACAAAGAGAGCCGCCTCACCCAGGATTTCACCGATCAGGTACCATTACTCGCCGCCGGAGTGCAGCGTCTGAACAATGGCGGCGGCACCGCGCTCTACGACGCAATTTATAAAGCGTGCAAGGAAAAGCTGCTGCGCGAACATTCCGATCGTCCTATTCGCAAAGCCATCGTCATCCTCAGCGATGGCGAAGACAATCAGAGCGAATACACGCGCGCCCAGGCCATTGAAATGGCCGAGCGCGCCGAAGTTCTCATCTATGCCATCTCCACCGACGACAGCGGCCTGATCCTGCGCGGAGACAAAGTCCTCGAAGACCTCGCTTCCGCCACCGGCGGCCGCGCTTTCTTCCCCTACAAGATGAAAGACATCACGCGCTCGTTCGCCGCCATCGAAGACGAACTGCGCAGCCAGTACGACATCTCCTACAAGCCCTCCGACTTCGATGCCGACGGACGCTACCGCTCGATTGAAATCACCGTCCTGAAAAAGGATCTGCAAGTCCGCGCCCGCCGCGGATACTACGCTCCCCGGCAGTAAAGCAATGCAAGCTTTCAAAGTTGCTCCGAGTCCTAGAAACCTTGAACTTTCTCGGGATTCACGCCTTGATGTACCTTTGTGCCCTTTGTGCTTGACGAATTTAAGACATTACCCGCGAATCAAACCGTGCATTGCTCGCCGCCGCTCGCTGTGCTAACGTCCTTTTGAATCCGTATCAAGGAGCGTCCACATGGTTTTGATTGTTCTCGCAGTCATAGTTCTGTTGGCCATCTTCCTGATCGCGATGTACAACAGCCTGGTGCAGTTGCGCGTGCGCTCTGAATCGGCCTGGTCCGATATCGATGTTCAGCTCAAACGCCGCCACGACCTGATCCCGAATCTGGTCGAAACCGTGAAGGGCTACGCCACCCACGAAAAGGGTACGTTTGAGGACATCGCGAAATTCCGCTCCATGGCCATGCAGGCCACCGGCCCCGCCGACAAGGCTGCCGCCGAGAATCAACTGACGGGCGCGCTCAAAAGCCTGTTTGCCGTCGCCGAAAATTATCCCCAGCTCCAGGCCTCGCAGGAATTCACGCAGCTGCAAAATTCTCTAAGCGAGATCGAGGACGCAATTCAAAACGCCCGCCGCTACTACAACGCCGTCGTGCGCGACCTGAACACCAAGATTCAAACTTTCCCGACCAACATTCTGGCCGGGATGTTCAACTTCCAGCAGAAGCAGTTCTTCGAAGCGGCTGCTACCGATCGCGAACCAGTCGCGGTGAAGTTCTGAGGTGATGTTCTGAGAAAGTTCCGCGGAGCTTATACGCATCGCCGACTCCTCGTTCGATTCTTACTGCTCGTCTTACTGCTCGCGCTCGCTGCCAACGCCTCTGCCCAGGTTCGCAACTGGCGCGTCGCCGATTTCAAGGACACCATCTCCATCGCCGCCGATGGCACCGCCCTGGTCAGCGAACAAATCACCCTCGCTTTCGTCGGCGAGTGGCACGGCATTCACCGCACCATTCCGGTCGAGTATCCCGGACCGCAAGGAACCAACTACACGCTCTTTCTCGATGTCATGAGCGTCACCGACGAAAACGGAAACAAGCTGAAGTACGATTCAAGCAAGTCTGGAAACTACCGCGATCTCAAGATCTACATTCCCGGCGCGGTCAACACGACGCGCGTCGTCAATATCGATTACTCCGTGCGCAACGGCGTCCGTTTCTTCGGTAGTAACAACGATAGTTACGCCGAGTTCTACTGGAACGTCACCGGCAACGATTGGCCGGTTCCCATCGACCACGCCTCGGCTTTTGTGACCCTGCCCGAAAATGCCGCTGGAGGACTACGCGCTCAGGCCTTCACCGGAGCCTATGGTTCCAGGCAAAGCGCAGCGACCGCCGAAGTCAAAGGCGCCGACGTTCTTTTCGAAACCACCCACCCGCTTCCCATGCGCGGTGGCGTCACCATCGACATTTATATTCCGCAGGGAGTGCTCAAGCCTCCGTCCGCACTCACCAAGTTGGGCTGGTTTCTCGGCAGCAATCCCGTCGTGTTCCTGCCGTTGTTTACGCTGGTCGTGATGTTTGCCCTCTGGTATTCCGTCGGGCGCGACCCCGATCCGGGCGTCTCCGTGGCCCCGCAGTACGAGCCGCCCAAAGGAATTTGTCCCGCCGAAGCCGGAACTTTAATCGACGACACCATCCATCCCCGCGACATCACCAGCACCATCGTCGATCTCGCCGTGCGCGGCTACATCAAGCTCGAGGAAAAAGTCGACACCTTCCTGGTGTTTCACCACAAAGATTATGTATTCCATTTGCTGAAGCCGCGCGAGCAGTGGGGCCCCGACGTGACGCCGCACGAACGCGTGATGATGGATAACATTTTCCTGAGCGGGACCGGAGTCCGCCTTTCCGATCTAAGGAACCGCTTCTACACCGTGATTCCCATCGTGCGCGAGGACATCATGTCCTCGCTAAAGAGCAAAGGCATCTACACGCTCGACCCGGAATCGGCCAATGGCTACAGCATCGCCGCCGGCGTTGCCATCGCGATCCTCGTGGTCGCCGTGCAAGTCATGGGTTGGATGAACCTGTTCTATTCCGTTCCGCTGCTGATCGGGAGCGTTCTAGTTTCGGTCCTGATCTGGTGGCTGTTTGCCCGCCAGATGACGGCCAAGACTGTGGCCGGCGCGCGCATCAGAATCGCCGTCCTCGGATTCCAGGAGTTCCTGAACCGCGTCGACGCCGACCGCATCAAGC
>JBEKYF010000145.1:0-6751 GCA_049511255.1 Terriglobales bacterium
GGCTTCACTCCCATTTCATACATCGCGTCAATGATGCGTTCGGAAATCGCGTTATGCCCGCAACCGGCACAAAGCGTCGTCTTCCCGCCCCGATAGTCGATAACTTGCAGTCCGATGCGGTTAGTCTTTGCAGTAGGAGGAGGAGTCGGAGTAGGAACTTGAGTAGGAGCAGCCATAGGCGTGTTAGTGGGTGTGTTCCCCATGTTACTTGCCCTCCATCATTGTGAGTTCATCGGTTACAGACCGCGCGTCGATGGGCAATCCGTGGATGTGGCAGATCGACCGCAAACGCGGCGCCAATTCCGGCTTGATGTCGAGCTTGAGCAGGCTGGCCATCTGCCCGTCGCGGTTTTGCTCGACGACATAAATGCGGTCGTGCCGCTCAATAAAATCGTGCACCTCCCGCGTAAACGGATACGAGCGCACCCGAAGATAGTCGGTTTCCAGTTTGTGGTCTTTGGACAATTGATCGCGCGACTCGATGATCGCCCAGTGCGACGTGCCATAAGCAATAATGCCGATCTTCGCCTTACCGCCGCCCATCAGTTCCGGCCGCGGCACAAACGACCGAGCTGTCTCGAACTTCTTGTTAATCCGTTCCATGTTGCGCTCGAAATCGTCAGGACGTTCGCTGTACTGCGCCTTTTCATTGTGTCCGCTGCCGCGCGCAAAATATGCGGCGGCGGGATGATCCGTGCCCGGCAGCGTGCGATAGCCCACGCCATCGCCATCCACATCCTTATAGCGGGCAAATCCACCCGCCTTCTCCAGATCCGCCTTACTCAGCACTTTTCCGCGATCAATGGGCTTGTCAGGATAAGGAAACGGATCCGACATCCAGTTATTCATCCCCAGGTCGAGGTCTGACATGACGAACACCGGAGTCTGAAAATGCTCGGCCAAATCAAAAGCATCCTGCGCCATCGTGAAACACTCGCTCACCGAATTCGGAAACAGCATGATGTGCTTGGTGTCGCCGTGGCTGAGAAACGCGGTCGAGAGCACGTCGCCTTGGGCAGTACGAGTCGGCAAGCCAGTCGATGGCCCGACCCGCTGAATGTTCCAGATCACCGCCGGAACTTCCACGTAATACGCCAGGCCCGTGAACTCCGCCATCAGCGAGATGCCTGGACCGGCGGTAGCAGTCATCGAGCGCGCGCCTGCCCACGCCGCCCCGATCACCATGCCAATCGCCGCCAATTCGTCTTCGGCTTGCACGATGGCAAAACTCGCCTTGCCATCCGCCCCGACACGGTATTCCTTCATGTAATCAATCATCGTCTCGACCAGCGATGACGAAGGCGTGATCGGGTACCAAGTCACCACGGTACAACCGGCAAACATGCATCCCATGGCAGCGGCGGAATTGCCGTCCACGATGATCTTGCCTTTCGTTTTGTCCATACGCTGGATGTAGTACGGATCGCGCTTCTTCAGGTTCGCGGCGGAATAATCGTAGCCTGCCTTGGCGGCCGCCAGGTTCAAGGTTGCCGCTTTTACTTTTTTTGCAAACTGCTTGCGGATCGCCCGCTCGACTTCGGCAAAGTCGATTTCCAGCAATTGCGCCGCGACGCCGACATAGATCATGTTCTTGATCAGCTTGCGCAGCTTGGCTTCCGCACCCACCGACGCCGCCAGCTTGTCGTAAGGCACCGCGTAATAAATCAAATCGTCGCGCACCTTATCGAGCGCCAGCGGTTCGTCGTAGAGCACGGCCGCGCCCGCCGCGAGCGTCTTCACGTCGTCCTGCGCCGTCTCCGCATTCATCGCGATGAGCAGGTCGATCTCCTTCTTGCGCGCGATATAGCCATCTTTACTGGCGCGAATCGTGAACCAGGTCGGCAGCCCCGCAATGTTCGAAGGGAACAGGTTCTTCCCCGAAATCGGCACGCCCATCTGGAAGATGCTGCGCAACAAAACTGTGTTGGAACTCTGCGACCCCGAGCCATTCACCGTAGCAACCTGAATGCTCATGTCATTAACAACACGCCTATGCCCCAATTGGCCGGACGATTCCTGGGGCACGACATCCGTAGTGGCCATCCCTGTGCCTTCCTTGTCTTAAACGTGCAAAGCATTGACCGGGCAAACCCCGTCGCCCGGAAGTCTTGCGGAGTGAAGAGTGAAAACCCTTTATTATACGCGTCCCAAGGCGATGGGGGTGGGCGGCCCGGCTTATGTACCACACCACTCATCAGGTGCCTATCCAAGCTCCGCTGGGGCGGGGTTTTTCGCACATCACAATTGTCCGTGCGTCAGGAGAGGGACCAGGTTTCGCAGCATACTTCACGCCGTGCCTTGGGGCTTAAACTTATCACTGACAGGACAGCACCCGAGATGCAATAGTTGGAGGCATCGAAAGCGATCTCTTTTCCAGCTCTCCCGGCATGAGACGTGTCTGTCACGGGAGCGATGTATGACGACCCGATACAACGACTACACGGTCCACACGGTGGGGGGTTGCAGTGTCGCCGGATGTGTGCGTTCGCATCTGGCTCACTGCATCAAGTGCCGCCGCGAAATCTGCGGGCATCACTCGGAGTATTGCGAATGTTGTGGCGAGACGTTCTGCCCCGCGTGCTACACCGAGCATGCGCGTGGATCGCAGCCGGGTTGAGTAAGTACATACGCAAGAGTCCCGGAGCTTACCCGGCCTTTTCATGTCCCGCCAGGATTTCGCGCTGATTTTGTCGAAGCCTCACCACATTCTGCTCGCCTCACGCCTGGAAGAACTGGCGCCGTGGTGAGGATCGGTGTGCAAGACACGCAGCCGCGATGCCGCTTCGGCGATAATAGAACGATGACAGGTCTCTCTAAACGCGATGCCCGCGGCAACAGCGCTGTCGCTGGAGAAAAAAAAGATGGCGCACACAACTGCAACGTGGCCCTCCTTGGCTTCGGCACCGTCGGGAGTTCGGTGGCGCGAATTCTTTGCGAGCGCTCGAACACCCACCTGCGCCTGACGAACGTCCTCAATCGCAACGTGGCGAGGAAAAAAGTGGACTGGCTTCCCTCCTCGGTGCAGTGGACGGAGAATATCGACGACATTCTATCCTCCGACGTGGACATCGTGGTCGAAGTGATGGGCGGCCTTCAGCCCACCGAAGAGTGGATCCGGCGCGCGCTCGAGTCGGGCAAGTCCGTGGTCACGGCCAACAAGCAGTTGATCGCGCATTGCGGCCCCGAGTTGATCGGCCTGGCGCGGAGGATGAAACAGCAGATCCAGTTTGGCGCGTCGGTAGCGGGAGGCGTGCCGGTGATTTCTGGATTGCATGAGGGATTGGCCGGCGATGAACTGTTCAAGATCTGCGGCATTCTCAACGGCACCTGCAACTACATTCTCAGCCAGATCGAGACGAACGGCATTCCCTTCGCCACCGCTCTGCGGGAGGCGCAGAAGCTTGGCTTCGCCGAGGCCGATCCGACGGAAGACATCGACGGCCTGGATGCGCGGGCCAAGCTCACCATCCTGGCGCGAGTCGGACTGCACTGCAACGTCAGACCGGAGAGCATCGTGGCGCGCTCGATTGCAGCGGTCGACTCTGTTGATTTTGAATACGCGAACCAGCTTGGTTGCACGATTCGCCAGATTTCATGGGCCGAGCTAAAAGGTGACAACTTGTTTGCCGCGGTCCAACCAGCCTTGGTCGAACTCGCATCGCCCTTGGCGCGCGTCGAAGGCAGCCAAAACCTGGTGATGGCGACCGGAACTTACGGCGGCGAGACCGTCTTTGGAGGACACGGCGCAGGCGGGCATCCAACCGCCGTCGCGGTCGTCTCCGACATTCTGGCCATCGCTCGCGCCAAGCAAGCTGGGATGAGTTACGCCGGGCAGCCGGTCGAGAAAACGCCCGTAGTCCCTGCAAAAGTCACCGCCGATTTCACTACCAAGCATTATCTGCGTTTTCTGGTGAAGGACCGGCCGGGCATCATCGCCAGCCTTGCCACAATTCTCTCCCATTGCGGCATCAACATCGATTCGGTGCTGCAGAAACCGGGCTGCCCGAAATCACACTTGCCCTTTCTGATTACGCTGGAGGAATGCAAGGCATCGCTGGTGGAACAAGCATTACAGCAGATCAACTCGCTGGATTTCCTGGTGCAGCCATGTTTGCATCTGCCAATCCTGTAGAGGGCATTGTTGGTGGAGCGACGGGCGTCCTCGCCCGTCCTAAGATCGCAGTTTCGTAGTTCCGCTTCGAGTAACTGCAACTACGCATCCACCAGGAAGAACTGCGCCATGTTGCGGAATTTCTTGTAGCGGGTTTCAAGCAACTCGCTGACCGGCAGTAGTCTGATCGCGGCCAGGTGCTGCTGCAGCGCCCGGTCAAGCAACTCCGCTGCCTGCGCATGGTCGGTGTGCGCGCCTCCGGGAGGCTCCGGGATGATGCCATCAATGCAGCCCAGTTCGTTCAAATCTTTTGCCGTGATCTTCATGGCTTCCGCCGCCAGATCTTTCTTGCTGGCATCGCGCCACATGATCGAGGCGCAACCCTCCGGCGAAATCACCGAGTAAACCGAATTTTCCAGCATCAACACGCGATCGGCCACGGCAATCGCCAGCGCCCCGCCGCTGCCGCCGACGCCAATCACGGTCGCGATGATTGGCACCTCCAGCCGCGCCATCTCCAGCAGGTTGCGGGCGATGGCCTCTCCCTGCCCACGCTCTTCGGCGTGCAGTCCGGGATAGGCGCCGTCGGTGTCCACGAACGTCAAAATCGGCCGCTTGAATTTCTCCGCAATCTTCATCACCCGCAGCGCTTTCCGATATCCTTCCGGGTGAGGCATGCCAAAGTTGCGATACACGCGCTGTTTTGCGTCGCGCGCTTTCTGTTGGCCCACCACGATGACTTCCTCCCCGTGAAAGCGGGCCATGCCGCAAACAATCGCGGGATCGTCGCGGAAGCCGCGGTCCCCGTGAAGTTCGCTCCAGTCGGAAAAAATGCGCTCGACATAATCCAGCGTGTAGGGACGCTGCGGATGCCGCGCCAGTTCCGTGCGCTCCCATGCGTTCAGGTGCGAAGAAATCTCGCGGCGAAGGTCGTTCACCCGCTCGTGCAATTGCTGGATCTGGCGGAGTGTTTCCGCTTTCTGCCCGCCCACGGCTTGCAGTCGCGTGATCTGCTCCTCAATTTTTCCCAGTTCCTGCTGCGCCTTCAGTCCAGAATCCATCTTGATGACGTTTCCATTCCTTTGGGTATGATGCGCTTCCACAATCGACAG
This sequence comes from Terriglobales bacterium, assembly GCA_049511255.1. Lineage (GTDB taxonomy): Bacteria > Acidobacteriota > Terriglobia > Terriglobales > Acidobacteriaceae > Acidiflorens. The sequence continues at coordinate 5,224 of JBEKYF010000145.1, forward strand.
CATAAAGTCCGTACCGGCGACGGCAGCATTCTCCGCGCCATTTTTCGCGGTACGACCTGACTTTTCTGCCCGCTTTATTTTCGCTCGTCTCATCGGCCAGATCGGTTCAAGCTCGCCGGTGGAGAGCCGGGCGTCCCCGCCCGGCCGCGATGCTGCTGGGACGGGAGAGACACCCGTCGCTTCACCATAGGATTCATCAACTGATGACGCGCACGCTGCCGGACCCGCACAGTTGCTCCACGCGACCTTTAAAACTGCGGTCCGCCGTAACAGTATAGCCTTCGGCTTCCATGACCGCCATGAAATCACCTTTACGATCGACATCGAAGAGAACCTTGGCCCCGCCCGTCCGCTCCCTACAAAGCGCATGCAACGCATCGACAGTTTCGGTGCTTTGCCCAGAGATCGTTATGCGGATTGCCTTGGGCAACGAGACTGGAGCTTCGTCGAGCGGGATGATGTCGTTGGCCGTGAGCTTTGGATTAGCGCCTTCTTCAATGCGCACGCCCCCCCGAATCAGCACCGGAACCTCGAGCTTCACTTTCTCCGCGAGTTTCTTGTAGGCCTCGGGAAAAATCAGCAGTTCTACCTTCCCAAACCTATCTTCAAGCGCCGCTTGCGCCCAAAGCTCGCCTCTTCTTGATTTTGCAACTCGCAATCCCGAAATCAAACCCGCAGTCGTGATGTTCTCATCCTTCGCGGTAGATTTCTTCATGGCGGCAATGTCTTCTGTGGAGAGCGCATTCAGGTCGGCGAGCTTCTCTTTGTATTTTTCCATCGGATGCCCGGTAATAAAAAACCCGAGGATTTCTTTTTCCGCCGATAGCCGCGTATGTTCATCCCAGTCGGGCACGTTCGGAAGCGCGTCGTTCGCCGCCTGCGCGGTTTCATCCGCAAATACGCCGAACAGCCCGTGCTGTCCCGACTCCGCATCCCGCTGCGCTTTCTGGGCCTGTTCGATCGCCGTGTCGAGCGCCTGCATGAGCTGCGCCCGGCGACCGAAACAATCCAGGGCCCCGCTCTTGATCAGCGACTCCAGCACGCGCTTGTTCAAGAGCCGCAGATCCACTTCTTCGCAGAACTCGTAGAACGACCGAAAAGGCCGCCCGAGTTTCTTCCGTCCCGCGACAATCGATTCGATCGCATTTCCGCCAACGTTTTTCACCGCGGCCAGCCCAAAGCGTATAGCCTGCCCGTGCGGCGTAAAGTTCGCGTCGCTCACATTGATATCAGGCGGCTCGACCGCAATCCCCATCTCCCGGCATTCGTTGATGTACTTCACCACACTATCTGTGTCGCCCGTGATCGAGGTCAGCAACGCCGCCATGAAGTCGAGCGGATGGTGCGTCTTCAAGTACGCGGTGTGATACGCCAGCAGCGCGTACGCCGCCGAGTGCGACTTATTGAACCCGTATCCCGCAAACTGAGCCATCAGGTCGAAAATCTTTTCGATCTTCCTCGGCGGAAAACCGCGCTGCGTCGCTCCCTGCACAAAGCGCTCGCGCTGCTTCGCCATCTCCTCGGCGTT
>JBEKYF010000146.1:0-6460 GCA_049511255.1 Terriglobales bacterium
AACCGCATCGGACTGCAAGTTATCGACTATCGGGGCGGGAAGACGACGCTTTGTGCCGGTTGCGGGCATAACGCGATTTCCGAACGCATCATTGACGCGATGTATGAAATGGGAGTGAAGCCCGAGCGCGTCGCCAAGTTCAGCGGCATTGGATGCTCGTCGAAGAGTCCGGCTTATTTCATGAACCGGTCGCACAGCTTTAACTCCGTGCACGGCCGCATGCCTTCGATAGCCACGGGAGCGATGCTGGCGAACAAGAACCTGATCGCACTCGGTGTGACCGGCGACGGCGACACGGTTTCGATCGGCGCGGGGCAGTTTATCCACCTGATGCGGCGCAACCTGCCGATCATTTATGTCATCGAGGACAACGGTTGCTACGGGCTGACGAAAGGCCAGTTCTCCGCGACCGCCGATCTGGGGTCAACGCTGAAAAGTGGCGTGGTGAACGACCTGCCTCCGATCGATACCTGCGCCATGGCGATTCAGCTGGGAGCCACGTTCGTGGGCCGCTCGTTCTCTGGCGACAAGCGGCAGCTTCACACTATGCTCAAGGCTGCCATCGCTCACAATGGCACGGTGATGCTGGACGTGGTTTCTCCGTGCGTGACCTTCAACGACCACGAGGGCTCGACTAAGTCTTACAAATACATGCAGGCCCATGAAGAGCCACTGCAGGAAATCAGTTTTGTGCCGTCGTTTGAGGAAATCAACGTGGACTACGATCATGGGACAACTTTAGAAGTCACGATGCACGACGGGTCGAGCCTGCGGTTGCGGAAGCTGGAGCAGGAGTATGATCCGACGGACAAGATTCAGGCGGTGAAGCGGCTGATGGAATCTCATGCGGAAGGCGAGGTGCTGACCGGCGTGTTCTACATCAATGAAAAAGCCCCGAGCTTTATCGACATGCTGAACGTCGCCGATGAGCCGCTGGCGACTTTGCCGGAATCGGCAACACGACCGAGCAGGGAAGCCCTGGCAAAGTGCATGGAAGAGCTGCAGTGAGGATTCTGGGCGGACGGCAAGATTTGAGCCGGTTCCTCTCGGGACCGGCTCAAATTGTTTATAGTGAATCCAGAGTTGCTGTGACAACAGGCAACTGCCGAGCTGCGCTCGGCTTGGACCCTTCGACTGCGCTCAGGGCAGGCTCGCGAGGGCGCCCGTCCCCACACGAGCATTACCCACCCATGATTAGCACCACGCGAAAGCGCGCGCGGCCGCTGATCATTTGTTCGTAGGCTTCGGCAGCCTTTTCGAGTGGGAAACGCTCAATCATCGGACGGACTCCGGACAGGGCGCTGAACTGCATGGTGTCTTCGGAATCTTTGGCGGTTCCGGACGGCCAGCCTTGGATCGCCTTGCGGCCCGAGATCAACTGGAGAGGCGTAACGGTAATCGGTTCGGCGCTGGCGCCAACGACCACCAGTTTGCCGTTTATCGAAAGTCCATTCACAAGCGCGGAGATAGACTTCGCATCAGGCGCAGTGGCGAGAATCACGCGGGCGCCGCCGAACTTCTGCAACTCTACGGCCGGATCGCCAGCGGCGGTATCGACGAAGCCAGTGGCGCCGAGTTTTCGCGCCAGCGCCTCCTTGTCTTTGCCTCGGCCGATGGCGAAAGTGCGGAAGCCCATCTGCCGCGCATACTGGATTCCGAGATGGCCAAGTCCGCCGATGCCTTGAACGGCGACGAGATCGCCGGCTCGCGCGCCTGCGTTGCGAAGGGCGTTGAAAACTGTGATGCCGGCACAAAGCAGCGGCGCGGCTTCGGCGGCGGGGAGATCGTCTGGGATCGCGGCGACCGCCTCGGCGGGCGAAACCATGTATTCCGCGTAACCGCCGTCATGGCTGATGCCGGTAACCTTTTCGAACTTGCAGTTAATGAAATCGCCGCGGCGGCAGGGATCGCAGGTGAAACAATGGCCTCCGTGCCATCCGACTCCGGCGCGCTGGCCGGGTTTCCAGTTGGCAACGTCGGCACCGACGGCGTCGATGCGGCCGGCGATCTCGTGGCCGGGAACGCGGGGATATTGAATGCCGGGCCAAAGGCCTTCCTTTACGAAGACGTCACTGTGGCAGATGCCGCAGGCTTCGACTTTAATCCTGACCTGGCCGCGGGCGGGCTCGGGAATGTTCCTTTCGACGAGTTCGAGATTGCCGCCGGCTTTGCTGATTTGGACAGCCTTCATTCGCAACATAATTTTTTCCTCATGAATTCCGATTGACGGAAATGTCGATGGAGATACGGAGCGCAAAACTAATCAGATGTGCGGGGATACAGGGAGGACTCAGGCTTGAGTCAGCGCTTTCCCTCGATGCTGCGGGAGTCGAACCATTTCAACTGGTCCCCCAAATGATTTTCAGGGCGTGACGTCTGGCCCTCAGGGGCTAAAGCCCGCAGTTCTTGTGGCTCTAAGCCGACACGGCTGAAGCCGTGCCCTACCCTGAACCTACCAGAGCCATTTATGGGACCAGTTCTAGCTGATTTTCTTCAACTCTCCCTCGAACGAGTGCTCGGGGCTGTGGCCGGGCTCAGGGAAATCGCTATCGGCACCGTCCTGCATGGGGTCGGGATTACGGTGCCCAAGTTGGTCTCTCATGGAATTGTTACCGGGTTGGGTCGGGTCGTCGGGCTCTTGGGAACCCTTCCCGCGGTCGGCATCATTGTGAAGATGGTCGCTGGCACTTTTTGGCATGGCAGGCCTTTCGAGGTGCGTGCGTCGATAAGAATGATTACAGGATTAGGCTACGCCGAAAGCTTGCAGCGGGCAATGCTCGTTCTTTCCCAGCTCCATGGGGACATGTCCATCTGCCCGTGCAAGTTGTTGTAATAGTTACAATAGGTAAATTTAATAGTCAATTAATGTGATCTTGAATCTAATATAGGACATGGCTAGCAATTATAGAAGGCGCTATCTGTTTGCCAGCGACTTCGATCAGACGTTGACCTTCAACGATACGGGTTACGTACTGAGCGAACTGCTCGGCATTTCTGTCAAGGAATTCGAGCGCAAAGCCAAAGGCATGGCGAAGTTAAACCTGGTTCAGCAAGGCGCCGAACTTTCTTATTTACTCTTGCATGATCCCGAGTTCCATTCGCGCATCCGGCGCGAACACCTGTTCGAGGTGGGCAAGCGCATTCGCCTCAAAGAAAACATCAAGCAGGTATACGAGATACTCGACCGCCGGATCGACGGATTTCACTTTGATTTTTATGTGCTCTCGGCGGCGCCGGTAGAGGTGATCCAGTCGGCGCTGGAGGGGATTGTGCCGCAGGACCACATCTTTGGCACCGAGTTCAAATACAAAGCCTCGGGTGAGATCGAAAGCCTGGTGCGGGCCACGGCCGGTTATGGAAAGGTGACGCGACTGGATCAGCTCGAAGAAGACCTCGACATTCCGGCGGACCATATTGTCTACGTGGGCGACGGCAGTTCTGACCTTAACGTTATGCTGCACGTGAACCGGCGCGACGGCTTCACCATTGCCGTGTCGGAATCGAAACTGGTGGCGCAGATCGCGAAGCGGACGGTGCTGAGCGACAATGCCCTGGCAACGCTGGTGCCGATTCTGGAAGATATTGCGGGTTGGCAGCGGCCGCAGATCCGGCAGTTGTTCGAATCGTACGGCTTCCTGATTCAGGGATGGGACCACGTGCAGACCGATTGGCTCACGCTGCGGCCCAGCGGCATGACGGCGGAGAAGGCAACTGCGGCGGATGTCATCTAATTGGCGGCGGCGAAATCCCACTCATCGCAAAGGACGCGATGAGTGGGGCACCCAGCTGGATCAGGGCGCAAGTTGCATGAAATAGCCGTAGGAATCACCTTCGCCGACTACCATCCACCCGCCGCCGATAAACTTGGTTGACATGCGGAAATATCGAACCGAGCGGCCGTCCGGCGGTGGACCTCCGTCCACTGTGATTTCCGCTCGAACGAAAATCACCGGTGCACCCATCTTGCCGCGCGCTGCAATCGAGGTGAATTCCACGTCCCGCTGAACGAGCGGCTGCACAGGTTCGACCGGCGAACCTGCGCGAGCCTCCGCGACTAGGCGCGCAACATCCTTCGGGCCGCGTCCTGAATACTCGTTGAGCAACTCCGCGCGCAGGGCATCTCGCATCGCATCGTCCACCGGGCGGACGTGCAGGTACATCTCAACGCCCCAAAAGCCGAGCAGTAATGGGATAGCAATGAGAGCCTGCCAGCCTCGCAACTGGAAGTTGTATTCGGCCATTCCCCCACCTTTCTAGTGGCTCTTGGGAGCGGTTCCTGCTCCCGCCTTCCGCAATCTCTCTCGGGCTTGCGTGGCTTCGTTTGTGCGTGGGTAGCGCTGGATGACGTGCTTCAATTGTTGTATGCCCTCATCTTCGTTTCCGAGCTCGAGGAGGGCAAATCCCTTCTTGAGCTGCGCGGCGGCAGCCTTGTTTCCGCTGGGAAAATTCTGCAGGACCAGGTCATAGCTCGCGATTGCTTTCTGGTAGTCGCCGGCCTTGAACTGAATTTCGGCTAGATAGAAATATGCGTTCCCGGCCAGGTCAGTGTTCGGGTAGAACTTGATGTAGTCGTTGAATTCCTGAACGGCCAGATCGTTTTTCCCGCCGTTGTAGTCGCGCAGAGCGTTGTTGTAGAGCACGTCGGGCGGAGGGGCCTGAGCCATCGCTTGGGCCTGTTGCTGCGCTTGTGATTGCTGCGCGGCCATGGACTGCTGCGCCGCCTGCATGTCTTCGAATTCCTTGCTCAGCTTGGCGAGACGGACCTTAAGCTCGTCCATGGTGTCGTTCAGCGCCTGAATCTGCCCGGAGATCTGGTCGACCTGCGCGGCGCGGTCCTGCGCCTGTCTGTTGATGGAAGCCTGCAGGCCATTGATCGCGGCGGTCACTTTGTTGGCGGCATCGGTGTTCTGCTCGAGCAGATTCTTCATGACGCCCATGCGCTCGTCGAAGGATTGCTTCATCTGGGTCATCTGCTGCTGCAACTGGCCGACCTGCGTTTGCAGTTCGATGATTTCCTTGCTGGCGCCATAGGCGGGAGCGATCCAGATAGTGAGAAACGACGCGAGCAGCAGCGCGAGAACGAACTGAATGCGATTGGATTTCATAGTTAACCTATTGGATGTCAAAAGCCCGCTGAGCGTCCAGCGGATGGAACCTGATCTTTGTCGGTGGAGAGCCGGGCGTCCCCGCCCGGCTGGACCCTTCGGCTTCTCCCTCGGCTTCGCTCGGGGCTTCGGCAAAACAGGGCAAGCTCGCGAGACGCCCGTCCCTCCACTACTTCAGTTTATTTTTCATACACGAAGTGTCCGCGGCGGTTTTGCTGCCAGCAACTTTCGTTCGACTCGGTGCAGAACGGTTTCTCTTTGCCGTAGCTCATGGTTTTGATACGATTGCCGCCAACTCCAGCCTGGACGAGCGCGTTCTTCACCGCGTCCGCACGATTGGCGCCGAGGGCAAGGTTATATTCGGTCGAGCCGCGCTCGTCGCAGTGTCCCTCGACCGTGATGTGGATGCTGGCATGCTGTTGCAGGAACTGGGCATCGCCCTGCAGCGAGCCTTGCTGGTCCGCGCGCAAATCGTACTTGTCGTAATCGAAGTAGATGTCCTTCACGTTTCGGGAGAAGAGTTCCTCTTCGGTGGCGTTAGAGGTCATTGTCGGCGGCGGTGCTGGCGCAGCGTTGACGGTTACGCGAGCGGTCGCGTCCTGAGTTCCGCCGGGACCTTTGGCGATGAGATGGTAGGTGGTCGAGTCGCTCGGAGTCACCTGACGCGAGCCGCTCGGGTCTACCGGGCCGATTCCGTCGATGCTGACGTCGGTCGCGTTCGTGGTCTGCCAAGTCAGCGTTGTCGATTGGCCCTGGTCGAGAGTGTTCGGGTTCGCCGACAGCGAGGCCGTGGGAGCCGTCGATGCGGGTGGCGGCGGGGGCGGCGGCGGAGCGACCTTCTTCGCGCATGCGCCCAGGAACATGATCGCGCCGAATGCGAATACCAGGGCAGCCCATCTCGTCGTCGTTGTTGTCATTTTGTGCTTCACCTGATTCCTCTTTTCTGTGCGCCCGCGTTGTGGCGTGCAATTTGCAGATTCACGGCAGGGCGCACTCTGGGGCCAGCCGCAAAACCGTGCTTTTCTTAATAACAAAGTTTTCGAAACCAAGTCTTCAAAACCAATCTACTTCCAACTCCAATTGGGTTGCGTGTTGGCGCCCTTGAAAGTCAACTGCTTCACATTCGTGCCGTCCGCCAGCATGGTCCATATCTGGTCGCTGCCCGAGCGGTGGGACTGAAACACAATGTGCCGCCCATCCGGAGACCAGCACGGGAAATCGTTGCGCCCCGCGTCGTGCGTGAGTTGCACCCACTGCTTGCTGGCGACGTCCATCAAATAAAGATCGTTGGAACCCGGCTCTCCCGGCCCGTACTTGCGCATCCAGGAGAAAGTCAGAAACTGTCCGTTCGGCGA
>JBEKYF010000147.1:0-11508 GCA_049511255.1 Terriglobales bacterium
TTGGTGACCCAACTTGGACAGCAGAATGGCAACCTCAACCTGGAACCGAGCTGCGAAGACCAGAAATGCCCCATTTTTCTTCAGTCCCACACTTCCATCCCGGCTAATTTGGACAGCAGTGGGTGGCCCTATAAACGTCTCGTTAGCAAAAACGTGTTCAACGTGTTTCCATCGTAAGTGTCAGACCAAACACACCGTTGACAGATTGAATCTGCAGTCGGCGTGACTTCGCCCACTTCACCAGCAAATTCTCAGGCGGCGCAACACCCGATTTCACCCACTATCTCCCTCCAGCGTTTGCAAAACCAGCGTGGTCCAGGGCGGATTACTACCAGTTAACGGTTTCCACTAATCTCACATTTACAGAATACGACAACACACGTGCACCCTCCTTATTTCCGTGGCGCGAGGTTTCCTGGCGAGGACCTAAGCGGGAGAATGCATCTGTGCTTTCATCCTGCTTGCATCTCTCATCGGCGGGCCAAATCAGGGTCCGACATCACCGCGGCCTGCCATGTGCAGAACTCTGCCGAAGCAGCAGGTACAATTTCCCGGCATGGTTGCGGGAGCTGCTTGAGAGCTTTTTTGATCTCCCGAACGCGCCTTAGATTCGAGGTTGTCGTCCCGAAGAAATCATTGAGAACACTCCCCCTATTTCCATTCGTTTCCGCCGAACGGTCAAAAAGTTCCACATAGGCCTGTGGCGAAAACCCGCTGGCCGCCGCCGCATACAGGGCCAATCAAACAATTCCAGCCAGTTTTCTCAAGGTTGGATTTGGGTCAGTTGAGTTCCTTCTGCTGCTGTTTCTGCAGGTGGCGGTCGTGTCTCCTCTGCAAATAGTGGTGAATATCGGGCCAAAACTCCTTCAATTCATTCCCCAGGGCGTCGAGGCCCATCTGTGTTCCCCAGCCGTTGAAACTCGATACAAAACTACGATCGGAGGCGGGATAATACACATTGGAAATGGCAATCGCCGTTGCATTGCCCGCAAACTCGGGAATATTGAACATATTGGTGCCGGAGTCTCTTCGAGCGATCAAAATACGGCTGATAGCATAGCCAAAGCGGTGTACGAACGAGCCCCGGCCCAATCGAAAATAGCGAGGATCGATTTTTAGGAACGTTGGGTAAACGCCGCCCACCATCACATTGCCATCCACCTGATCGGCGAAGGCCGCCCCATACCGCTTCGAATAACCCTCAAAACCCTGTCCGAAACCCGGAGAGGAATTTACCGCTTGCCGGATGCCCGCCACGATGCCCACGATCGTGAATTCATAGGGGTCGAAGGATCCCTTGGCCGAGATGGCGAACTTCTCTTTCCAGGAGATTGGCTTCACTTGTGATTGACCATCCACCGTCAAGTAGTTCGGCATCACGTAAAACATCCGGTCGTCCTTGACCTTCTTTGTATCTTGGTTTGTATCTTGTTGGACCGGGCTGTTTGGATCCTGAGAATTACTCTGGGCAGAAGAACTGGTCGCGGGCGATTGGGCGGATTGGGCAGGGTCCGAGGTTTGAGCCTGCGGGGCGCTTTGACCTGCGCAAAAAGCCGCAGAGGATAAGATCGACACGGTCAGTAGGCCTACACGCGCTGAATAGCTCAGTTTCAAATTGCTAATGGCTCCAGTCCATTTGATTGAGATGTCGCCGAGGCGATGTTGGCAGTCCATTCTCCGCAAACAGACTCCGCAATCCTGCCAGTATGCCGGCCCGGCCTGGCAAATCCCGAGATTCAACGAGTCGTCCGCAAGACTCTGCGGTCAGTTTCCCCCACTTCTAGGATGATTTCCACGCCCCGCATGCGTCGCAAACGAGAGAACTTCTCTTCCCGCTCTACCAGTTAAGCTAATCCACGTGTTCCCCTTCTTCAATAAAGCCGATCTCGGGTGGCGGTAGCTTGTCGCCTGGCCGCGCCCAGAAGACATACAAGGCGGGCCACAACACCACACTGATAAACAGCTCCACGATGAGTCCACCAACAATTACGATGGCAAACGGGCGTTGCGAGTCCGATCCGATGTCGTGCGACATGGCTGCCGGCAGAAGCCCGAGTGTGGCCACCAGCATGGTCATCATGATAGGCCGCAGACGGAGGGATGCGCCTTCCTTGGCGGCTTCGCGCGGGCTCATCCCGCGTGTACGAAGTTGATTGATGTACTCCACCATAATCACGCCGATCTCGACCGACACACCGATCAGTGCCAGAAACCCCAAGCCCGAAGAGACCGAGAAGTGCGTGTGCGTCAGCAACAGGCTGAACAAGCCGCCCAGCGGGGAGAGGGCCACGACCACCAGAATGAGTCCGACCCACTTCCATGAATCAAAAGCCGAGTACAGAATGAAAGACATCAGCAGGATGGTGAGGGGAACGATGATCGCCAGCCGACGATTGGCGCGCTGCTGGCTTTCGTACTCGCCGGTCCAATCCAGGTGATAGCCTTCAGGGAAGGGCACCTTCTGGTGGACTTCTTCGATCGCCTGGCGCACCGTGCTGCCCAGATCGCGTCCGCGCACGCTGTACTTGATGGCAATATAGCGGGAATTTCCCTCCCGGTAGATGGTGGAGGCTCCATCTTCCAGCTTCACATCGCAGAGTTGTCCCAGGGACACCCGCTCGCCGGAAGGGGCGAGAATGCGGATGTTTTCAATATCTTCGACCGTCTTGCGGAATTGCGGTTGATAGCGGACGGTAAGGTCATAGCGTTGCTCACGGATGAGAACCTGGCTGACCACCTTGCCGCCGACAGCAGTTTCTACCGCGTCCTGGACATCACTGACATTGATTCCGAAACGATCGGCGGTGGCGCGATTCACCACCAGGTTGACATTAGGCTGACCGCGTACCTGAAACGTTCCCAAGTCCGCGACCCCGGGAATCTTGCTCATGACATCCTGCATCTCGATGGCTTTTTGTTCCAGCACCTTCAAATCGGTGCCAAAAAGCTTGACTGCCAGTTCGCCCTTTACACCACTGACCGCTTCTTCCACGTTATCCGAAATGGGCTGAGAAAAATTCCAGTCCACACCGGGGAACTTGCTCAGCTCCTTGTCCATCTCGGCAATCAACTCTTCTTTAGTTCTGAATTGAGAACGCCATTCGGAGCGTGGCAGCAGATCGACAAAAAATTCCGTGTTGTAGAAGCCGCTGGCATCGCTGCCATCGTCGGGACGGCCAACCTGACTCACCACTTGTGTGACTTCCGAAAAGTTGGCCAGCACCAGGCGAACTTGTTTAGCCAGAGCTATGCTCACGGCCGGGCCGGTGCTGGGAGCCAGCGTGCCGCGGACCCAAACGGCGCCTTCATCCAGGTGGGGCAGAAATTCAGAACCAACAGCCCCGCTGAAAAACAGGAACAGCATCAGAGCTCCACTCGCCGCGCCCAGACCGAGCGTGAGTTTCAGATGATCGAAGCACCAGTCGAGGGTGCGGGCGTAACGTTCCTGAACAAAGTGCAGGACCGGATTGCGCCATTCCCGCATGTCGTCTTTAAACAAGAACGTGCATAGCACGGGCGCGACCAGCAGCGCAAATAGCAGAGCTCCCAGTAACGCGAAGGCCACCGTCCAAGCCATAGGCCGGAAGAGGCGGCCTTCCACGCGCTGCAAGGTGAAGATAGGGAGGTAGGAGACGATGATGATGATGCGTGCGAAGAAGACCGGCCTTTGCACCTCGTGCGCGGCCGTCCCAATCATTTCCAAAAATGTTTTCTTCCCACGGCCGAGCTCGCTATGACGCAGAATGTTTTCGACCATGACGACCGAGCCGTCTACGACCATGCCAAAGTCGAGGGCGCCGAGCGAGAGCAGATTCGCCGGGATGTGGCTGAGATCCAGGAGAATAGCGGCAAACAGCAAAGAGAACGGGATGGTGATGGTAACGATGAGGGCGCTGCGGACGTTGCCCAGGAAAAGAAACAGAATGAGACTGACCAGCAGCACGCCGTCGGTCAAGTTGCGCAGCACGGTTCTGGTGGTGTGGTGCACCAAGATGCTGCGGTCGAGATGGGGAACGAACTTCACGCCTTTAGGCAGCAGGTCAGTGTTCAATTCGTCGATCTTCCTATGCAGCGCATCGAGCGTCGAATCCGCTTCCGCTCCTTTGCGCAGAAGCACGATGCCTTCCACCACGTCGTCATCGTTAAGGACAGTTCCGTCGTCATGGCGGATGGTTTTGCCGAGTTGTCCCAGCCTGACCTTGGGAGCCTGGACGACCACACCCAGATCACGCACTCGAACCGGCGTGCCATTTAGGGCTTTGACCACGGTGGCGCCAACATCGTCGGTGTTGGCCATCAGTCCGACGGCCCGTACGTTGAGAGCTTGCTCTCCCCGCTCGATGAAACCCCCGCCGGCATTGAGATTGTTGTTGGTCAGGGCCTGCTCGACCTGCCCTATGGAAAGACCGTAGGAAACCAGTTTGCCGGGATCGAGCTGGACCTGGTATTCGCGCGTGGGCCCACCGAAAATGTTGACCTCGACAATGTTGGGCACCGACTTCAACTGGTTCAGCACATACCAGTCCTGCAGCGTCTTGAGCTCCATCACGTCATACTTCGGATTGGTGCTCTTGAGCGTGTAGAACATGATTTGGCCGGTGGGGCTGTAATCGGGACCCAATCCTGGATTTACCCCGGCGGGCATGGTCGCCTGCGCCAGGCGATCCAGTACTTCCTGGCGTGCGGTAAAGGTGGTGATCTCGTCGTCGTAAATGATGGTGATTACCGACAACCCCGCCAAGGACACAGAGCGCAGATGCGTCATGTGCGGCACGCCATTCAACTGCACTTCGAGAGGCACCGTAATTTGCTGCTCCACTTCTTCGGCGGCATGCCCCGGCCATTGGCTGATGATCTGGGTGTAGGTGTCAGCGACATCGGGATAGGCTTCGACGGGGAGGTTATGAAAAGAGACAATGCCCCAGATCAACAAAACCAGCGCCACGCTCAGCACCAGGATGCGCTCACGAAGCGCAAAATCGATGAGGCCGCGAATCATTCTTTGGTCTCCGCCAGGGCGGTAGAAAACTCGAGCGCATTGGCTACGATTTCGTCGCCTGTCTTTAGCGCGCCATCCTGCAACTCCTGCAATCCATCGGAGGTTGCACCGGAACTGAGGACCTCGATTTTGCGGAACTGATTCGAACTCTCTTTACGAAAAATCCAGTCTTTGTCCTGCAAGCGCATTACGGCTGTGGTGGGCACCACCAGCCGCAGGCGCAGTCGGGTGGAACGGAAAGTTGCCACCGCGTACATATTCGGACGCAGGGCCCCATTGGGGTTGGGCAGCACGATTCGGACCTTGGCCGAGCGAAGATTGGGGTCGAGCACGCGTGAAATATCCGCCACTTTGCCGTGGTACACCTCGCCAGGATATGCGGCCAGGCGGACCTCCGCGGATGGTGAACAGGTTGGGACTGTTGTCCAGACTTTTGATGCCCTCGAATCCCGAGACGTTTTGCTCCACGATCGTCCCCGACAAAGGAGCGCGCAGTTCGATCACGGAGCTGGGATGTGCCGGATCGCCGCCGAGCAAGCGGACATGCTGTTGTGTGTTCTGCACGTCCACCTTGGCTTTGTCCTCGGTATCTTGAGCGACTTCCAGATCTTTCTGAGCCAGCGCACCATGGGAATAGAGCAGTTGCGCACGCTCCAGAGCCTTCTTGGACAGACGCTCGTCGGCTTGGGTTTTCTGATAGTCGGAAAATGCTCCGGTAAGATCGGCGCTATAGATCGTGAGCAGCACTTGGCCCTTTTTGACGGAATCCCCCAGCTTCACCCGCAGATCCACCACCCGTCCCGAGCCCTGGGAGGTGACATGGATGTTTCGGTTCACATCGGGAGTCACGGCTCCGTTCGCGTTCAGCAGAGTGGGAAGATTTTGAGTTCCGACCTTCGCCAGGGTGAATAGTTCGGGATGATCGACATGATAGAGGTTCGGGTCGACGGTGACTTCCGATTTGGTAGGCGCGGCCTTGCTGCCACCCGAACAGGCAACCGCGAGGGCCAAAAGAAACAACGCAGGCATCAGCGCCACCTGTCGACGGAGATTATCTGTCATGGGATTACCTCCCGGCCAACGGCAAAGTTCAGTTGACTAGCAGCGGTCAGGTAAGAACCCATCAGGTTCACATAGCTGATCTGAACCGTGCGGTACTCGCTCTCGGTGTTGAGAAAGTCGTGCTCCAGTCGCTTCATCTTACGGACCCGGTAGCGGCACGTCAACGAATGGCGGCTCTGGCAGGAGCATGTCGAACGCAGAACACTTGCTTTATGACGGAGTAGCCGTTGAGGCGGAAGATAACTCCCGGTTTGTCGGCGAACAGGAAACTATGGGTTTTTGGTCGCAAAATCACTTCACGCTAATCCCCCGGTCGCTTAAGTCTATGAACGCCGGGCGACCCACACAGCCGGAGTAAGGTCTGGAAGGCGCCGGATCGAGAGATCAGCAAGCCCGGGGAGAATCGTGGAAAAGTACTCCCGCGCCGGGACTTGCAGCCGACGGCAGCTTTCCACGACCGAGAGAATCGCCGCAACCTTCGGTCCCGCTTGTGGGCTGCCGATGTGCAACCAATTCTTTCGACCAAGAGCTACCGGACGCATGGAGTTCTCCGCCAGGTTATTGCTCAATTCAAGTTCTGGATATTCCAGAAATCGGGTGAGTTTCCTCCAAAGAGTGAGCGCATACTGGCACGCCTTGCTGAGTGCGCTGGAAGGCAATGCAACAGACTGCGCTGCCTCGATCTTGCTGCGGATATCATCGAGAAGAGGTCTCGCTGTTTCCTGACGCCGGATATGGCGCGCCGCAGCAGTCAGCGTTTTGCGGCGAGCTTCTGCATCGACGGCAAATAGTTCGTCCATCTGAGCCACAATCGGGGTCGCAACCGGATCTCGGGGACTTAGCTGCACCGCTTCGAAAAACTGTCTTCTTGCATGAGACCAACAAGCGGCATGTACAATTCTCGGCCCACCGATCTGGTCATACGCTGCATAGCCGTCGGTTTGGAGAATGCCTTCGAAGTGTCCCAGGAACCGCTTCGGCCCATCGCGTCCACGACCTAGACGGAAGTCGAACACCACGCTTCCTCCGGGGCGGCTGTATTGCCAGAGGTACGCTTGGTGGTTCTTACCCCGGCCCTCGCGTGTCTGCACATCGACTGGGGTTTCATCCGCCTGAATGTAACTTCCGCTGATCAATTCTCGCCTCATCACCGCGACCATCGGGATCAGCAACTCGCCGACTTTGAGGACCCAACCGTCCAGCGTTGCGCGGCTGATTTCCAAGCCGAGGTCCCTTTCCAGAATCATGCTCTGCCGTTTGGCGGGCGGCTGCCAAGAGTGCTTTGCTGAACTGCTGAAAGGAACTGCGAAGTCGCGAGAAAAGCGGCTCGTAATGGATCACAGCGCGGTCGTTACCGAGAGTCGTCGATGGCGGTCTACCAAGTCTGGGGAGAAAACGATGAATAACTTAGGTGCAACATGCGTCATCTAACCGGCGCGGCAAGCGAGCAAGACCACGGCACAGTATTCCGTCCGCTGACGCGCACGGAGATGCAGTTCTTCTCCTACACGCTGGACGAGCGCGAAGCAATCGCCCTTGCCAATGTATGCACGCTCCCGGCTGAAGCGACGTATGCGCAGATTGAGGACGCGGTGCTTAAGTGTTTCACCGCTGCGCTTGAGTATGCTGGTCTAAAAGACA
The DNA here is from genome assembly GCA_049511255.1 of Terriglobales bacterium. GTDB lineage: Bacteria > Acidobacteriota > Terriglobia > Terriglobales > Acidobacteriaceae > Acidiflorens. The sequence continues at coordinate 7,703 of JBEKYF010000147.1, forward strand.
GTATCGAGTACGTCGGTGGTCAACGCCGGGATACACTGCGCGATGGTTATGTTGCACGGCTACTACTAAAGTAGGGAGATACCATGCAGCTACCAACCATACCGAGCGGTGCGAAGCCATTCGCTCGTAAGTTAGCATGGACTGCTCATCAACTGTTCTGGCAGCAACTCTTTCCCATCGCTGCTGGTATTACATCCAAGGTAGTCGTCGATTCTCTCAAGAGGCATGGTCTACCACAGACTGATTCAACTATTTCCAGGATGAAGGCACCAGGGCTTATTCATTGTGGCCGCGATCGGATCAGTGGACGCACTATCGAAGACCAGAAGTGGCTGGCAGATTCATCTTTCCGGATAGATGTCCGTTAACCGAGCAAGTGGATTACTTCCGCTTAGCCCGTTAACCGCCAAGAAATCCTTTGTGCCAAGACCTGATTAGCGGTTCCGCTGCCTGGAGTCGAGCGTCTGAACGAATTCCGCTATCAGCCCGGCATTTTCAAGAACAATCGGACTCCGAAGGTATAATCGCCATGGTCCATGGCACTGATCCCTGGCACGAAACTCGGCCCCTACGAAATTGCTGCTCTCCTCGGCACAGGCGGCATGGGAGAGGTGTATCGCGCCCGAGACCTAAGGCTACAGCGCACGGTAGCGATTAAGATCCTGCCCGCTCATCTGTATTCCAACCCAGAGCTGCGTGCGCGCTTCGAGCAAGAAGCGAAATCCATCTCGGGGCTGCAACATCCCAACATCTGCGTTGTTCATGACGTCGGGTTTCAGGATGGCGTTGACTTCATGGTCATGGAGTATGTCGACGGGCAAACCCTGGACAAATTGATTCCCCCAGATGGCCTGGCAGCGGACATGGCTATTAAGTACGCCGTACAAGTTGCCGAGGCTCTCTCTTGCGCGCACGCCGCAGGCATCGTACACCGCGACCTGAAACCCTCGAACATCATGGTGGACGAGAGCGGACTGGTCAAGGTCCTGGACTTTGGGCTGGCCAGAATTGCAGCGCCAGCAACCGCGATGAACGGCGAGGCTGCGACCACGGCGACGATGCCTGGGATGATCGTGGGCACGGTGGCCTATATGTCGCCGGAGCAGGCTGAAGGAAGGTCCGTCGACGCACGCAGCGATGTCTTCTCCTTCGGTTCGGTGCTCTACGAGATGCTGACCGGCAGGAGAGCTTTCGAGGGCCAATCCGGCGCTGCGCTGCTGTCGGCCGTCATGAGGGATGATCCGAAGCCGCTGAGCGAAGTCAAAAGAGATGTCCCGCCGGAGGTGCGCCGGATCGTTGCCCACTGCCTAAGAAAAGACCCGGCTACCCGGTACGGCTCTGGCAATGAGCTCGCGCACGAACTCAAGAACTGTCGCGAGCTGCTCTTCCCTGAGTCGGGCGCGATGCTAAGCCCTGCACGAATTGTCAGAGAGGTGCAGCGCCCTCGAGCGCTGGTTTCGCTCCTACTGACGGTCATCATCCTTGGCAGCGGGGCGACCTGGCTCGTAAAACGCTACCGCGATGCACGCTGGGCGCGAGAGGTGGCTGTGCCCGAGATCTCGCGACTCGCCGAGCAGGGGAGATTTGGCGAATTTGGTGAAGCCTACAAGCTTGCGGTTAAGGCGGAGAAATCGATTCCCGACGATCCCGTGTTGGCCCAGCTATGGCCAGTCATCTCGTATCAGACTGCGGTCGAGACAACACCGGCAGGGGTCAATGTTTACCGCAGGGCGTACAGCGACGTAAACGCGCCGTGGGAACTGGTCGGTCGCACGCCGTTCAAAAATGTCCGCCAGCCGCGCGGCGACTTTGCATGGAAGTTCGAGAAGCCGGGATTCGGTACTGTTTTGCGGACGACCGCTGCCTTGTTTGGCTGGTATCCACCGCCTATCGGTCAGCCCGTAGCGGCAACCGTCACTCTCGACGAGGCCGGGAAAATTCCTCTCGGCATGGTGCGGGTATCGCCCGCAAAATATTCTAAGACCCTATACATCCCGGGTTATGAAGAGATGCCGGAGTTAGCGTTACAAGACTATTGGATCGACCAATATGAGGTCACAAACCGGCGCTTCAAGGCGTTTGTTGACCAGGGCGGATATCAAAAACGTGAGTATTGGAAAGTCGATTTCCAGCGAGACGGGAAGCATCTTTCGTGGGACGAGGCCATGGCGCTGTTCCGCGACGCAACTGGACGGCCGGGGCCGAAGGATTGGATCCAGGGCGAGTATCCGAAAGGACAGGATGACTTTCCCGTGACCGGCATCAGCTGGTACGAAGCCGCGGCCTACGCCGAGTTTGCGGGCAAGAGCCTGCCCACCATCTATCACTGGAACCGGGCTGCGGGTCCGTTCTCCGCCGCGACTATCGTGCCGGCGAGCAACTTTGGCGGCGCCGGTGTCTTGCCGGTCGGGAGCAAGCCGGACATGAGTCCCTGGGGCAACTACGACATGGCCGGTAATGTCAAAGAATGGATCTGGAACGAAGCAGATTCTGGTAAGCGCTACGTGCTCGGCGGAGCTTGGGACGAGCCCAATTACATGTTCATTGATCCGGATGCGCAGTCGCCGTTTCTGCGTACCGCGAACATTGGTTTTCGTTGCGTGAAGTACATCGAGGCAGAAGCCGATCTCAAGATCGCGGCGGCTCCTATGGCTACGCCCAGGCGCGACTTGAGCAAGGAAAAACCCGTCTCTGATGAATTGTTCCGCGCCTATCGCAGCGTGTACTCCTATGACAAAATCCCGTTGAACGCCACCGTCGAGCCTTTTGGCAAGGACGAAGAGGATTGGAAGACCGAGAGAATCACGTACACGGCTGCCTACGGACACGAGACGGCAGTTGCTTATCTGTTTCTTCCCAAGAAGGGCAAGCCGCCCTTCCAGACGGTCGTCTTCTTTCCTGGATCGAATGCGCTTCTACTGCGAACGTTCTCTGTTTACCCGACGGCTGCATTGGATGGCATTCTCAGGAGTGGACGCGCGGTGCTCTATCCCGTGTACAAGGGAACGTATGAACGCGGCGACGGCATGGAGTCAGATGTGGCCAACACCACGAGCACCTGGAGGGACCACGTCGTCATGTGGGTCAAAGACGCTTCGCGGGCAATCGACTATGCGGAAACTCGTCCCGACCTTGACCACGAGAAGCTGGGCTACTATGGGTATAGTTGGGGCGCGGAAATGGGCGCCATTGTGCCGGCCGTGGAACCAAGGTTCAAGGCTTGCGTGCTTGCTTTGGGCGGGCTCGACTTCCAGCGATCACTTCCTGAAGTCGAGACCATCAACTTCGTTTCGCGCGTAAAGCAGCCGGTGTTGATGCTGAACGGTCGTTACGATTTCTTCTTTCCGGTGGAATCGACGCAGGAACCGTTCTTCCGGATGCTCGGATCAAAGAAGGACCAGAAAAAGCATTTGCTCTATGACACCGGTCACAACATCCCCCGAAATGAGCTCATTAAAGAGACGCTGAATTGGTTCGACCAGTATCTGGGCCCGTTGAACTAAGTTTCGCACCAGATCGGTCGTCGATGAACGATCTCCAGAGACCGAGCACGGATACTTGATTCAATCCGACAATCGTGCAGGTTGCTGCCACTTCCCGAGTTGTCGGCTAACCTTACCTTGGGATTACTTCTGGCTTGCCCGTCATCCGACCGGAACGGACACGATCGGTAGACGCCAGCCGACTAGTGGCTTGTCGCAGAGTAACCATTACTAGACTGTTAGCATCAAAGCTGTCATGGCCACTGGCAGTGAAATCTTACTCTCCAAACAACAGCAGTCCGATCTAAGGAGCATCGCCCAGTC
>JBEKYF010000148.1:0-5871 GCA_049511255.1 Terriglobales bacterium
ATCAATCTGGGCACGCTCTACTACAACCGTCAGGAATACGCGCTCGCCGAAAGGCACTACCGTTCGGCGATTGAGATCGATCCACGCTACGCGCTCGCCTATTTCGACCTGGGCAACGTGCTCGACGAAACCGGACGCGTCGAAGAAGCCATCGACACTTATAAGACCGCGATTCAACTCGCGCCCACCTACGCGGACGCGCACTACAACATCGCGCTGGCCTACGAGAAGACGCGCGAGCCGCGCAAGGCGCTGCAACACTGGCGCGCCTATGTGAAGCTCGACACCACCGGCCCCTGGACCGTCCATGCCAAACATCAGATCCAGCGCATCCTGCAGAGCGACAGCCTGAAGCTGGTGCACTCCCGCAAGGCGAACTGAAGATCGGTTTTAGCTTTTGGGCTTTTGGCTTTTAGCTAAGAACCAAAGGCCAAGAGCTAATAGCGCCTTTTCCCGAGTTATACTCGGGCGTTACCTCTCAGGTGCAGGAGACCAAGGATGAACCTCTACCGGTGGATTTTGACGCTGAGCATCGCGATTACTGTGGCAGCCACGAGCGGAGTCTGCTTTAGCCAGGCAGTTGCAGAGAAAGAAATTTACTCCGAAAGTGCCGATGCGCACGCCGAAATCAAAGAGGCTCTGGAGAAGGCCACAGCGGAACACAAGCGCGTCATTGTCGTGTTTGGAGCCAACTGGTGCTACGACTGCCGCGTGCTCGATAAGGCTTTTCATCGTTCCGATCTGGCGCCGATACTTGCCGCCAACTATGAAGTTGTGCACGTGGACATCGGACGGGGAGAGAAAAATCAGGACCTGATGAAGCAGTACGAGGTCCCGATTAAACGGGGCATTCCAGGACTGGCCGTGCTCGATGCCAATGGGAAGCTGCTTTACAGCCAGAAGAATGGCGAATTCGAAAATGCGCGAGCGCTCACCGCGGAAGATTTTCTGGCATTCCTGAACAAGTGGAAACCCGGAGCGGGCAGCCAGTGAGACTCTAACTCACCCAAGTACTCGATAACGATGTTTGACAAATGCTTGTCATAACGACTAATCTCGCCCCATGCCCCATGGTCTGCAAGCGAAAGATTTGCAAGCGGAAGGTCTGCAAGCGGAACTCAAGCAAAAAGCCCCATTTACCAGCCGGGAACAGGAAGCCTATCTTTCTTTGTTGCGTACGGCCGATGCGCTCCAGGCGCGGGTCGAAGCCCGGCTCAAAGAGTTCGGACTCACCGGCACGCAGTACAACGCGCTGCGCATCTTGCGCGGCGCTGTGCCGGACGGCTTGCCGTGCCGCGAAATCGGCGAGCGCATGATCACGCGCGATCCGGACATTACGCGTCTGCTCAATCGCCTGGAAGATCGCGGCTTCGTAGAGCGCACGCGCGCCAGGCACGATCGCCGCGTCATCTACGGAAAGATCACGGCTGCTGGGTTGAAACTGCTCCGCGAACTCGATGTGCCCATCGAAAAACAGGGGCGTGAGATGCTCCGCCACGTCCCACAAGAAAAATTGAAGCAGTTGATCGAGCTGCTCGAACTGGTGCGTGGCGGAAAGGCTTTTCAGCGCCGAGACGCAAAGAGCGCCGAGTAAAAACTTTCAGCTCTATTTCTTCCGCTTTGCAACTTTCTTCTTTTGCGATGCAGCATCTTTCTTAACGGCAGCCTTATTCGGAAACACGCGCGCGAAAATCTTGTCGATGTTCTTGAGCTGCCGTTTCAGGTCGAAGGCGCGCTCGATCTTCGCCCGAGGCACTCGTCCGCGAATCTCGGGATCGTTCACGATCAGCTCATGGAAATCGAGATTCTCTTTCCACGCGCGCATAGCGTGACTTTGCACCAGGCGATATGCGTCCTCGCGAGAAACGCCGCTCTCGACCAGGTCCAGCAATAACTGTCCGCTGAAGACGAGGCCGCGCGTGCTTTCGAGATTCGCCATCATCCGTTCAGGATAGACGAACATGGTCTCGATCAGGTTCGCTGTCTTGTTCAGCAAGTAGTCGGCGAGCGTAGTCGAGTCCGGGATAATGATGCGCTCGGCCGATGAGTGCGAAATATCGCGCTCGTGCCAGAGCGCGACGTTCTCGAATCCGGCCTGCGCGTTCGATCGCACTACGCGCGCTAGTCCAGAGATCTGTTCGCAGGTGACGGGATTGCGCTTGTGCGGCATGGCCGACGAGCCCTTCTGCTTTTCGCTGAAGTATTCTTCGGCCTCGCGGACTTCGGTGCGCTGCAGATGGCGGATTTCGGTTGCGATCTTGTCGAGCGTCGACGCAATGGTGGCGAGCGTCGCCAAATAGTGGGCATGGCGGTCGCGCTGAATTACCTGCGACGACACCGCGGCGGCCTTCAATCCCAGGCGCGCGCACATCTTCTCTTCGAGTTCCGGCGTGAGGTGGGCAAACGTCCCTACGGCGCCCGAGAACTTGCCGACACGCAGGTCTTCGGCAGCGGCCTGGAAGCGCGCGATGTTGCGTTGCGTCTCCGAATACCAGTTGGCGATCTTGAAGCCAAAGGTGATCGGTTCGGCGTGGATGCCGTGAGTACGGCCGATCATCGGCGTATCCTTGAACTCGAACGCCCGGTGTTCAAGCACCTCGGCCAGACGCTCCAGGTCTCCGGCGATCAGCGACGAGGCTTGCTGGATAAGCAATGCCTGCGCCGTATCGACCACGTCGTTCGAGGTCAGGCCATAGTGGAACCAGCGCGCGTGCGGGCCAACGATCTCGGCCACTGCCGTCGTGAAGGCGATGACGTCGTGTTTGACCTCGGCTTCAATCTGGAAGATGCGGTCAACGTTGAAGTCGGCGCGCGCGTGGATCGCCTTGGCGGCATCTTTCGGCACGATGCCGGCGGCGGCGAGCGTCTCGGTCGCGGCGACTTCGACCGCCAGCCAGGTGCGGAAGCGGTTCTCGTCGCTCCAGATGCGAGCCATCTCGGGCCGGGTATAGCGTGGGATCACGGCGCTCTCTCCTGAGGGGGAACTGGGGATTGTAAATCAGGGGGGCACGTGGCGAGAAATGCGGCGCGTTGGGGTAGTGTCCAAAATTCTTGAACCACCAAGGACACGAAGTCACACGAAGGAATCAATCCACTGAGGGCTTCCTCTGTGATCCTTCGTGTCCTTTGTGTTAAGGCACCAACTCCTCCGCCTATTCCACCGTGTGCTTCGCCGTGTACCCCTCTCGGGTGTAAACGATGACCTTTACTTCCTTGCCCTTCTGATCGCGAACCTTCAGCGGACCACCGTCCGGCGCCTGGAGTTCGACCTTCAACTTGCGATAGGTGCCATCAAGCTTGGTGTTGGTGGGGTGGTAACTGATGCTGTACTGGTTGCGGATGTCGGCCGCGATGTCGTGAAAAAGCTCCGGCAGTTCGCCTTCGAAGCGCGGGAAGTACGCCCGTCCGCCGGTCAGGTGAGCGAAAGTGTTGAGCTGATTATCGGCCTGCAACCAATCGACTTGCTGAATCCCTCCCGCGCGTCCGTGCGCATCCATCATTTCCCGCCACTGCCATCCGATGCTGATGGCATAGATGGTCACGTCTTTGGTGGACTTTATCTTCTTTATAATCTGATCCAGGTTGAGCTTGCTGAAGGTGTCGCGTCCCGAAGAAACCAGAATCACGTACTTCTTTCCCTCGATGCGATCGCACCGGTCGAGCGTGTCAAAGAGCGCGTCGAAAAGGTTGCGCTCCGAAAATCCTGGAATCCGCAGCATATTCAGCGCGCCCATGACGGCGCGCTTGTCCTGCGTGAAGTCCACCAGGATCTGCGGCTTCATGTCGTAGGAAACTACGGCGACCCAATCATCCTTCTTTAACCCGCTGGCGAAGGTGTAGGAGGCATTCAGCGCGTCATACATATAGCGCAGGTTGGTCGAGGCATATTCGACCAGCAAGACGGCCGTGATCGGAGCCTCGGTCTGATTGAAGGTCGAAATCTGCTGCGGCGCGCCATCTTCCATGATCTTGAAATTCTCTTTCTTCAAGCCTGGGATAGTCTGGCCGTCCTTGGTAGTCACCAGCACATCCAGGTTCACAAGCGGCACCTGTACGCTGATCGAATAGTCGGGCATGTTCTCGATCTTTTTCGGTTTTTCGGGGGCCGGGGGTGGTGGCTCTTCCTTCTTCTTGGGGATCACATACGGCCCGACGTCATTTTGCGGCCCGCCGGCTTCGGGCGGAGTCTCCTGCTGGTTCGGATTCGCCGGGGGTTGCTGCGACGTATCTTGAGCTTGCGCCAGGAAAGTCGCCGCAGCCATCCAGAAAAGAACAAACGCCAGTAGGATCACACGCTTACGGAAAGCCGACGGCACTTGGCTCTGCCCGCTAAATATGCCAGAAAACATAGGGAAGTCCTCGAAAAACTACTGTGCTAGTATAGATGCAAGAACTCTGCGGTTGGGATATTTTGCGGGCCTTAAAAAGCGCCGCCTCTCCTGGCAAAACCTTCTGACAGCGCGCGGAGTCTAAGGAAATAGCTAAGGTCATTTTCTGACCTCCGGGGCTGTTCATGAGAAAAGCCGCAAGATCACTCGCCACCCTTTTGTGTCTATTGTCCTCCGTCTGGGTTACCGCACAAGACCGGCCAGCGCCCGCCATCATGCCTCTCGATCAGATCCATGAAGGCATGAAAGGCACCGCGCTCACCGTGTTCCAGGGCGTGAAACCCGAATCCATGGACGTGGAAGTTCTGGGCGTGATGCGCAACGTGAACGGTCCCAAGGGCAACATTATCCTGGTCCGTCTGCATGGCACCAAGCCCGAATATACCGGCGTGGTTGCCGGTATGAGCGGAAGCCCGGTCTATTTCGACGGCAAACTGGCGGGCGCACTTGCCTTCCGCATCGGCGAGTTCTCGAAGGAACCGATTGCGGGCGTGACGCCGATCGAAGAGATGCTGGAGATCAATGTGCTCGATCATAGTCCGGCACAACGTCCGGCCCCGGCGCCGATGCGTGCCAGTCTTCCGAATCAGAGCGGAACCACGCCAACCGCCAGCCCCGGTGAAAGCGCGGCGCTTCCGGCGCAGAACTACAGCAACTACCTGAAGCCCATCGAAACTCCTCTAGTTTTCAACGGTTTTTCTGACGAGACCTTGCAGCGCTACGCGCCGCAATTCGCTGCGGCGGGCATCGTTCCGGTGATGGGCATTGGCTCCGCGAGCGATCGCAAGCAGCCGGAACCGATCGAGGCAGGATCCGCCGTCAGCGCCGTGCTGGTTCGTGGCGATATGGATATTGCCGCCACCTGCACTGTGACCTACATCGATCCGCAGCGCTTGCTTGCCTGCGGGCATCCGCTCTTGCAGTTTGGCGAAGTGGACCTGCCCATGACGAAAGCTACAGTGCTGGCCACGCTGCCTTCGCCGCTGAATGCGTTCAAGATCGTCAACACGACCGAGACGGTCGGCGCGTTCGTGCAGGACCGCCAGAACGGCATTATGGGCGTACCGGGCCGCGAATCGAAAATGATTCCGGTGACCGTGGCCATGCACGTTCAAGGGGAACATGGAGCTTCGACAAAAGAATTCCATTACGAAATTCTCAACAACGCGCGGCTCAGCCCGCTGGCCATGATGGCTACCGTCTTCAACGCGCTGCACGGCACCAACGAATACGGCGAGGACATTACTTACCGCATGAATGGCGTGCTCAGCGTGAAGGGGTATCCCGACGTCACACTGCGGAACATGTTTGCCCCGCAAGACAACGGGCAGCCCGCGGCGGCTTTGGCCGCTGCCACCATCGGCGATCGCTTCGGACGCATCTATAGCAATCCTTTCGACGTTCCCGACGTTCAGGGCGTGAAGCTCGATTTCGATCTTGTCCGCGAGCGCCGCTCCGCTCGCCTGGAAGCTGCGCGCACGGA
>JBEKYF010000149.1:0-5470 GCA_049511255.1 Terriglobales bacterium
TCCGGACGCATGGGGTGAGCCGCCATGACCTTCTTATCGCAGTCCTCGACAAAGATATAAGTGTCTTTCCACACCCACGGACTCTGCTTCTGGTTAAACTGTGCCACGTCACCCGTCTTCGATAGGGTGCTGGCCGCTTCCCTTACCTTAGCGACGACCTCCTGAGCGGTTGCCTTGTCCTGCCCAACGGCGACAGTGCACAGGGCGACGTTGAGGAGAGCCACCGTCACACCGGTGAAAATCGTGCTGCTCTTCATTCGGGAATCTCCTTTTTGATTCAATACGAATGAGCGCGCCCTGTCAGTGAAATGGGTCACATTTTGATGTGCGGTGATCGCCAAGAGCCACAGCGCAAAACCCGGCAGACCTTAGCTGTTGCAAAATCCCCATTACACTCATTGACCTCGGCTGAAGCCGTCGGGGCTGACAGCCAGGATCGCAGCGGTGAACCGCTGCGCCACCCCAAAACCACGTGCATCATCGACTTCTCTGCAACCCTTAGTCCGGATACTTCACTGAGCAACCGTATGGACGAGTAATCGGATTGCTAACCGGCTTGCCGGATGTGGCCTCTTCAAGGGCAAGAGAGACGTAGTTCCTGGCAGTGGGTACGTCTGCCACATCGGTCGTCGGCCGGTCATCAATCGCTCCGTTGTAGATCAGAATTCCCTTAGCATTGACGATGAACATGTGCGGCGAGGTCTTGGCGTCGTAAAGATGGCCGAGCGCGCCTGTCGGGTCGAGGAGGACAGCGGTCGGAGCGCCATTGACCTGTTTCAAATATGCATTCTCTTCCGGGCCGGTCGCGTATCCCTGCTTTCCCGGCGCGGAGGAAATCACGGTCAGCCAAATCACTCCATGGCTCGTCCATTCCCGTTGCAGTCGCTGCATGTTTCCGCTGTTGTAATGCTTCTGGGTATAGGGACAGCCGCGGTTCGTCCATTCGAGAACCACGAACTTGCCTTGATAGTCGGACAGTTTGTGAACCTGGCCGTTGCTGTCTGTGGCAGTGAAATCGGGCACGTGATCGCCCACCCGCGCAGCCCACCCAGATGACGACCCGATCACGAGCGCAATGCCTGCCACAACCAACGCCGCAAGTCGCTTTTTCATTTGTGACCTCCCGATTTCCGATCTCCGTATTCTCTACAACTGAATCCCTGAACACAACTCGCAAAACTAATTTGCGAAACCGACTCGCCTATCGTGGAGCCACGGGAACAGCGATTTCAAATGCTCGACCCGGCCCCAGAACCAGCAAGCCCTTCAGCGTAGTAATCGGTTTCGCCAGCAAGTCGGACTTCTTGAGGCTCAGGCGGAATCCGTTTGCCGTAGGTGCGAAACTCTGGGCAGCCGAGTTTTCGATCTGGCCGGGTTCCAGGGGAAAGAATGTCGCCGCGCGCACTCTCGACTCGGTCCGAACGGACAAAATGAAGTGGTCGTTGTCCCTGTCCTTGCCCTTGTCGATTCTTGCCGAGAGCTTCCAGGCCTTCGGCGCAGGTCCGGGAAGCTGTGCTCTCGTTTGCTCGAAAAGCTGGCGCCACTCGGTTGCTTGCTGGGCAGACGACGGAGACGATAACGCAAGATGCGCTTTACCGGGAATGCACATCTCCCGGCACACGATATATTTGACGTCTGCACTGATCGCAGGTGTGGAACTTGCCGCCCAGCTTGCGGAGGGGTCGATGGGCGTCATCAGCAACACTTGGTTCTCATAGCCGTAGTCAATTACCGATCCGGTTCCGAGTCGAACCGGTTGCGGCCAAAGAATGGGGCCGGAGGTGAAACCCGGCGGTAGTTCCCATTGAACTCTAGGCGGCTCACCGGCATCTCCAGGATTCTGCCAATAAATGTGCCAACCCTCATCCAGGCGAAACAACAGTCCCACCCAGAATGGCTTTCGGGCTTCGGCCGCAGCACTCTCAGGAATCAATTCGATCTTGACGTGAAACCCGTTCACCTGAGCACTGAGGTGATTGGCGGAGAAGAGCAGCAAGCCCGCGGCCAACGCCGCAAGTTTCATCCGGGGCAGAAGAAGCATATGGAATTTGACTACCTTCATGGCCGCCGGGTTGCACGTCGATCATCTCCGGTGCAGTCCCTCAGCGGCTAAAGCCGGACACAAACCCGCTCAGAACCATTTATGAACCACGCTCTAGATCAGCTTCATCTGCTTGGGCTCGGCGGTTGTGATGCGCACGCGCTCTACCCGGCGATCGGTTGAGTCGAGGACTTCGAACTTCAGGCCTTCGTCTTCGATGACTTCGCCTTTCTGGGGAATGCGTCCGGCGAGTTCGCTGACCAGGCCGGCTATGGTGGAGGACTCGTGGCCTTCCGGTCTCATGCCGAAGAGCTGATCGAGGCGGTCGATATCCATGTTGCCGGGGACTATGTAGGAGTGGGCGTTTTCCTGCACGACTTGCGCTTTCTCGTGCTCATCGCCGATTTCGCCTACGATTTCTTCTACCAGGTCTTCGATGGTTACCAGGCCAGCTACGCCTCCGTATTCATCCACTACTATCGCCATGCGGATGTTACTGCGCTGCATCTCGCGTAGCAGGTCACTTACTAACTTGCTTTCCGGGACAAAGTAAACATCCTGCCGCATCAGGGTCGCAACCTTCCGCGTGTGCGCCTCCGCGTCGGGCACTTGCAGCACATCCTGGGTGTGAAGAATGCCTTTGATGTGGTGAATCGACCCTTCGTAGACGGGGATGCGCGAGAAATGCTTGCCCCGGAGCAACTCGACTACCTGCTCTACGGTGTAGTCCGCCGGGACGGCCACCATCTCCGGCCTTGGCTTCATCGCCTCGCGAACGGTTTTGCCGCTGAATTCCACCACCGACTGGATCAGCTCGCGATCGCCTTCCTGGATGATGCCTTCTTCCTGTCCCGCTTCAATCAAGGCGTCGACGGCTTCGGAGGAAGTTTCCGGCTGCGCTTCGGCGTGCCCGTGGGTGAGCGAGGCCACGGACTGGCAGAATCCGAGCACCAGCGTCACCGGCAGCACCAGATAGATCAGCAGGTGCAAGAGCAGGGTCCAGTTGGCCAGCCAGCGTCCGCGGGTTCGCGAAAAAAAGACGAACGGCAGCAGGCGGCTAAAAAAGATGATGATCAGCACCAGGCTGAGCGTGGCTTCGAGGACTTCGTAGATGCTCCAGGCGCGGTCGCGAAACACGGTGAAGCCGACGATCATGGCGATGGCAGCCGTGATCAGTTGCGTCAGAATGGCCATGGAGAGCGAGGCGCGCTCGCGCGTGACTCCGAGGCGCGGCTCGACGAGCTGCTCGAAGGCGTCGATGTTGTCCTGGAAATCGCGGGAGAGGAATTTGCCGATCTCCTGGTAGAGACGGTCCGCGTAGGAGACCAGCGTCAGCAGGCCGAACAGGAGCACGAGAGCGAGGCTGACGCCGATCATTGTTATTGCTGGTGCTTCCTCCGAGCAACGGAAGTCGTTGCTCTCTCAATCAGTCCCAGCGGAAGATGGAGTTTCGCGCGCAACTGTTTTTCGCGCCGGGCCATCTTTCCATTGTCGCACTCGTGATCGTAGCCCCGCAGATGCAGGACGCCGTGCAACACGAGAATCTTAACTTCCTCGGCGGGAGAGTGTCCGAGAGAGCGCGCATTTTGCGACGCGATCTCCGCCGAAATAGCGATTTCGCCTGCGAATTTCTTTCGGGCGTCGGGCTCGGCGGGAAACGCGAGCACGTCGGTGGGTTTGTCTTTTCCGCGGAAACGGCGGTTCAGAGACTTCATCTCGGCGCTCGAGGTCACCAGCACGTTGACCACGCCCTTCAATCCCGCGGCGCGGCGGGCGCGAGCCAGGAAACGGTTCAGCGCCAACTGGGTCAGATCTGGGACGCGCTTTTGAAAGATGACCAACTCCCCACCATATTGTCATCCTGAGCGAAGCGAAGGACCTATGCATTTGGCCGCGGAATGCATAGGTCCTTCGCTTCGCTCAGGATGACAACTTAAACTTATGTCGCGCATTTGCGGAACACGACACAAGAGCGTCCGCGCCACCCCTTCACTCAATTGCGCAGGTGCGGCTCTTCCGCCGGTCCCGACAAAGACGCTGGTCGCGGAGCAGCTTCGGCAATGTTCGCCTGCGGCGCGCCGGACTTTGGTTCCAGCAGCGACAATTGCTGCTCCGCCAAGCGCGCTTTGTGCTCGTCGTAGGCGCGAATGATCCGCTGCACCAGATGATGCCGCACCACGTCGCTTTCGTCGAAGTGCACAAAGGCGAGGCCGTTTACGCCTTGCAGAATCTCGGCCGCTTCGATCAGACCGCTGCGGCGCGCGGTGGGCAAGTCGATTTGCGTGACGTCGCCGGTGATCACCGCCTTGGAATTGAATCCCAGGCGGGTCACGAACATTTTCATCTGCTCTGAGGTCGTGTTCTGCGCCTCGTCCAGGATTACGAACGAATCGTTCAGGGTGCGCCCGCGCATGAAGGCGATGGGCGCGATCTCGATGATATTTTTTTCCAGATAGCGTTCGACGCGCTCGGGCTCCAGCATGTCAAAAAGCGCGTCATACAGGGGCCGCAGATAGGGATCGATCTTCTCCTGCAAGGTGCCGGGCAGAAAGCCTAGACGTTCGCCGGCCTCGACCGCCGGGCGCGCCAGAATGATTCGGTTGACCTGCTTGTTCAGCAGCGCCGAGATGGCCATGGCCACTGCGAGGTAGGTCTTTCCGGTGCCGGCCGGGCCGACGGCAAACACCATGTCATGCTTCTCGATGGCTTCGAGGTAGCGGCGCTGATTGGGGCTTTTCGGCTGTACCGTCCGCCGGCCAAACGACCGCTGGCGTCCGGCCTCGGCCAGTCCACGGAGAGTCACGTTCGGGTCGCCGACGACCACGCGCAACATGCTGCTCAGGTCGCCGTTCAGGAACTGGTGTCCGGTGCGCCGCAGATGCTCATAGTCGGCGAATAGCTGTTCCGCGCGGGCCACGTCGCGCGGCGCGCCTTCCAGTTCAATGCGATTCGAGCGCAGATCGATATTGATGTTCAGGCCGTCTTCGAGCACATGGAGATTTTCATCGCGGGTGCCGAACAGGGTCTCGATGTTAGGGCTGAGTTCAATGTTTTTTTTCATTCAGGATTGTCGCGCCGCCTCCAGCAGCCAGACAGGGCTCACTCGTCGTTGTAAAGATGCGATGTGGGTCACGGGGAAGTTACCGCCGGATGCGGGCGAACCCGTGCCGGCGCTTTTTGCACGCAAATAGCTGGATGTAGAAGTGAAGCGGACCGGATTGCGCACCCCGACGACGGGGCGGTTACCAACCATTTGAGATCAGCGTAGCGCGGGCGGGCGGGGGAGTCAATGGGGAGGAAAGCAATCAACTAGTGGCTTGTCGCAGAGTAACCATTACTAGACTGTTAGCATCAAAGCTGTCATGGCCACTGGCAGTGAAATCTTACTCTCCAAACAACAGCAGTCCGATCTAAGGAGCATCGCCCAGT
>JBEKYF010000150.1:0-6193 GCA_049511255.1 Terriglobales bacterium
TCGCCGCACTTGTTGCAGAAGTCGGGAGTGTTCGCGTTGTAGGTGCCGCACTTGTGGCAGAGAACTTCGCCGGGATGAAACGGGTCCGTGATCACCGTCGATCCGCAATTCTTACAAGTCGTGCGCAAGTGATGCAGCCCTTTCAGGTGGCCGCACTTGCACTCCCAGTTGCCAATCGCGAAGTCCACAAACTCAAGCTGGGAAACGTTGCGGAAGTCGGTAATCGGAAACACCGACTGAAATACTGCTTGCAGTCCGCCGTCTTCGCGCTCGCTGGGCAGTTTATCCATCTGCAAAAAGCGATCATAGGAGCGCTTCTGAACTTCGATCAGGTTCGGGATCTGGATGGTGGCTGGAATCTTGGAAAAATCGAAACGCTTGCGATGGATATTGTGCTTTGTCATTCTCAGGAACTCCTGCTTTCAGGCAGCCCGGGGCTGCGGTATCAAGCGGAATAAGGGCGCAAAAAGTGGCGCCAAAATACTGCTAACGAGCGGTGTACACGGAAAAAAGACAAAAGCCCCCGCAGGGACATGCCTGTCCTCGGGCGCCGCATGCGACGCTTAATCCTGGATAACTTTTAAAGTTCCGCGCCAGTTCACTCGGCCTGTTCCGTCCCGCCGCCCGCGGGACCGGCTGCCATACTTCTATTCCAGCGACCCGGTTCCGTTCCGCTTCCTGGGTCTATTTGGAGGATGCGGGTCGCCGTCGCCTCGCAGTGAAGCCAGGGTAAGCGGGTTATTTATTAGATATTAACACCACTCCCCAGGATTCAGCTACTGTTCGGTCAAATAATTGCTAGCGGGGACAGCTCGTGTGGTGACGGGGCTTTGCCCCGTCCAAGCGGGGCAAAGCCCCGCTTCCACACACCCGCCGCCCAAATTACTTGACTTCGACAGTTGCGCCCGCTTCAGTGAACTTCTTCCTGATGGTCTCGGCCTCGTCCTTCGAAACCCCTTCTTTGATGTTCTTGGGAGCGCCGTCCACCAGGTCCTTTGCTTCCTTTAGGCCAAGGCTCGTAACCTCGCGTACTGCCTTGATTACGTTGATCTTGTTGGCTCCTACTTCCTTCAGAACGACCGTGAACTCGGTCTTTTCTTCCGCCGGAGCTGCCGCTCCCGCACCTGCTGCACCACCGGCAACCATCACCGGGGCCGCTGCCGCCGCCGAAACGCCCAGACGCGATTCCAGTTTCTTGACCAGTTCCGCCGCTTCCAGCAACGACAGGCCAACAATCGACTCTTCCAACTGCTGTAGATCCGCCATGTGAATCTCTCCGCTTTATGTAAGATTTGCGATTTCGCTATCGCTGTGCCAGGTTTCCAGTGCGACCAGGTCTTCAACTCCGGCGCCAGACAACACCAAAGTTTCCGACTGCGCCACCCCTTGCCTAGCAATAGCTAAATCTTTTTCGGTCAGCTCTCACCGACCCGAACTTTTTTCGGTGGAGCGCCGGGCGCCCTCGCCCGGCACCCTCATACTGGACAGGCGAGGACGCCCGTCGCTCCACCCGAGGCTTTACGCCTCTTTGAATTTCTTCTGCTCCACGCCCTGGCTCATGACCACCGCCAGGTTCCGTCCGACCGCATTCATCGCCGTAACCAGACGCTGCGATGGAGCGTTCAACAGGAACAACAGCTTCGAGTAAAGCTCGTCCTTCGATGGCATGGTCGCCAGCGACTCGATCTCCTTGATCGTAATCACGCGGCCTTCGACCACACCGGCCTTGAAACTGAATTGCGGATTGTCCTTGGCATACTTCGCAAGCGCCTTGGCCAGGGCCACCGGATCGCCTTCGGTATAGGCGATCGAGGTCACACCCTCAAGGTTCTTCAGCGCTTCCTCGACCTTGGTGCCCTTGCCGGCGCGCTCCGCCAAAGTATTCTTCACCACGCGATACTTCGCCCCGGTCGGACGCAATGCCTTCCGCAATTCGAAGTCCTGCGCCACCGTCAGCTTGGAGTAGGTGGCCACGATCATGCTAGAAGCGTTCTTCAGCTCGCCACCCAGCTTCTCAACCTGCGCAACTTTCTTAGCTCGAGTAACCGCCATGTCAAAACCCTTTCAAAACTCTTGATGTCTAGTGTGGGGACGGGCGACTCGCCCGTCCGCCGGGCAAAGCCCGGCAGCTACGCCTTAGCCGCAACCTCGATCGGGGTCGTGTCCAGCGCGATCCCCGGCCCCATGCTCGAACTCAGGTAGCAGGCCTTGATGTACTTGCCCTTGGCGACCGAAGGCTTCGCCTTGATCACGCTCGAGATCAGCACGGTCGCGTTGTCGATCAGCTTGTCGGGCGTAAAGGAAATCTTTCCTACCGGCACGTGCACCAGCGCCGTCTTGTCGGTACGGAACTCGACCTTACCGGCTTTGACTTCCTGCACGGCGCGCGCAACGTCCATGGTGACCGTGCCCGTTTTTGGATTCGGCATCAGACCCTTCGGCCCGAGAATCTTTCCCAGACGGCCGACCGATTTCATCATGTCGGGCGTGGCAATCAGCGCGTCGAAGTCGGTCCAGTTTTCTTTCGTGATCTTCTCGACCATGTCCTCGCCGCCCACAAAATCCGCGCCCGCCGCCTCGGCCTCGCGCACCTTCTCGCCGGTCGCGATCACCAGAACCTTTTTCGACTTGCCCAGTCCGTGGGGAAGCACGACCGTGCCCCGCACCATCTGATCGGCATGCTTTGGATCGACGCCCAGCCGCAACGTTACTTCGACCGTCTCGTCGAATTTCGCGTATTTCACTTTCTGCAGGAGTGGGACCGCTTCCTGCAGCGTGTAAGGCCGCGGCTCGACTGCCTTCCGCGACTTCTCGATATTCTTTCCTGACTTCTTCATGTTCCCCTCAGTCTCCCACCGCGCTTCCTTTGCTCCGAAGAGCCGTGGTGTTTGTGACAATAACTGCTCGTGTGGGGACGGGCGACTCGCCCGTCCAAGCGGGGCGGAGCCCCGCTTCCACCCAAAACTTTATCCAACCACTTCAATCCCCATCGATCGCGCCGTGCCGCGCACGCTCCTGATGGCGGCATCGACCGACGCGGCGTTCAGATCCGGCATCTTCTGCTTGGCAATATCCTCGACCTGCTTCAGCGTCACCTTGCCGACCTTATCTTTATTGGGAGCACCCGATCCCTTGGCGATGCCGGCCGCGCGCTTCAGCAATACCGAGGCCGGCGGCGTCTTGGTGATAAACGTGAACGAGCGGTCGCTGTACACCGTGATCACGACCGGAACAATCAACCCTTCGAGTTCCTTCTGCCCGGTGCGGGCATTGAACTGCTTGCAGAACTCCATGATATTGACTTGCGCCTGACCGAGCGCCGGTCCTACCGGAGGCGCCGGCGTAGCCTTGCCCGCCGCAATCTGCAACTTAACCGACCCTGTAGCTTTCTTTGCCATGATGCCTTTCCAGTACCTGAACTGAGCGTCAGCCCTGAGTCTAGGATTTTCGGCTCAGCGCTTTGCAACCCGTGCTTCGTATGTAGAGACGGAGCTTGCCCCGTCTCTACAGAAAATCGCTACGCGACTTTCTCCACCTGCCCAAATTCCAACTCCACCGGCGTCGAACGCCCAAAAATCGTGACCATCACTTTCAAAGTCTCGCGATCTTCGTTCACGTCGTCGACCACGCCCGTAAAAGTTGCGAACGGGCCCTCGCCGATGCGCACCGTCTCGCCCTTTTCGAATTTCACCTTAAGCTTCGGCTTTTCCCGGCTGTCGGCCACTTTGTAAACGATGTGGTTGACTTCTTCTTCCGACAGCGGAGTCGGCTGCTGTCCGGTGCCCACAAATCCGGTAACCCGCGGCGTCGACTTCACGACGTGCCAGACGTGATCGTCCATGTCCATTTCAACCAGCACGTAGCCGGGATAGAACATGCGCTCCGAGGTGTACTTCTTGCCGCCTCGGACTTCGGTGACCGACTCGGTTGGAATCAGCACCTTGCCGATCTTGTCCTGCAACCCGAACGCCTGCACACGCGATTCGAGCGACTCCCTCACCTTGCGCTCGAATCCCGAATAGGCGTGGATGATGTACCACTTCATCTTCGGATTGCGCGGGGGTTCGCCACCCGGAACTACTTCCGCAGGCGATGGAGGCGGCGACTGCTGGCCAGCGCCTTCTGAGCCAGCGCCAACCGCGGCGCTTTCGTTCTTTTCTTTACTCGTATTCGAATCCGTATCCGGCATTCAATCGCTTCTTTCGCTCGCCGCCTAACGGCGCGAGAAATAATGCAGCATCCGTTCCAGGCTGTTGCTGATCGCCAAATCCACCAGCCAAAAATAAAACGCAAACAGGAACACAGTGATGATCACCACCGTTGTCGTTCCCTGTACTTCCTTGCGCGAGGGAGAAGTCACCTTCTTCATCTCTGTACGCACGTCGTGGTAAAAAGACCTGATCCGCTCGGGCCAGGACCTCAACGTGGTTGCAATCGCGTTCTGTTCTACCGCTGTCGCCATACCTTCCCGCTTTCCTCGACTGCTCCCTCTCGGGCCCAAATTCTGGCAGGGGCGGAGGGATTCGAACCCCCAAGTTCGGTTTTGGAGACCGACAGTTTAACCGTTGAGCTTACGCCCCTAGAACCAATTGGTAATTTTGTAATTCGTAATTTTGCAATTTGAAAACCAACAGCACGCGCTTTTCAATTACCAAATTACCCGATTACACAATTACAAAATCTACTTCACTTCTTTATGCAGCGTGTGCTTGCGGCACCGGCTGCAGAACTTCTTCAGCTCCAGACGGTCCGGCGTCGTTTTGCGGTTCTTGGTCGTCGAATAGTTCCGCTCTTTGCAATCACCGCATTGCAACGTAATGATCTCTCGGGGCATTTCAACCGCTCCTAGCTTCCGGCTGCTAGCCTTTAGCTACCAGCTTGAACCTTAAGGTTTTTACTTCTGCACTCTTACTTCTGACTTCTGACTTTACTGAATAATCTCCGCGATCGTACCCGCGCCCACCGTGTGGCCGCCTTCGCGGATCGCGAACCGCAATCCCTTTTCCATCGCCACCGGCGTGATCAGCTCGATCACCAGGCTCACGTTGTCGCCCGGCATTACCATCTCCGTCCCCGCCGGCAACTCCGCGATCCCCGTCACGTCCGTCGTCCGCAAATAAAACTGCGGACGGTAGCCCTTGAAGAATGGCGTGTGCCGTCCACCTTCTTCTTTCGTCAGAATGTAAACTTCCGCCTTGAACTTCGTGTGCGGCGTGATCGATCCCGGCTTCGCCAGCACCATCCCGCGCTCCACGTCTTCTTTCGCGGTGCCGCGCAGCAGCAACCCGGCATTGTCGCCCGCCATGCCTTCGTCCAGCTGCTTCTTGAACATCTCCACGCCCGTCACCACCGTCTTGCGCGTCTCCCGGAAGCCGACGATTTCCACTTCTTCGCCCACTTTGATCTACATTTCCACGCCGGTCACGACTGTTTTGCGCGTTTCCCGGAAGCCGACGATTTCCACTTCTTCGCCCACCTTGATCTTCCCGCGCTCGATCCGCCCCGTCACCACCGTGCCCCGCCCTTGAATCGAAAAAATATCCTCGATCGGCATCAGGAATGGCTTGTCCAACTCGCGCGCCGGCTGCGGAACGCTCTTGTCCACCGCCTCCATCAACGCATCAATCTGCTTCTCCCACTTCTCTTCGCCGTTCAACGCCAGCAGCGCCGACAGCCGGATCACCGGCACGTCGTCGCCCGGAAACTGATAGCTCTTGAGTAACTCGCGCACTTCGAGCTCGACTAAGTCGAGTAACTCAGGATCGTCCACCGCATCGCACTTGTTCAGCGCAACAACGATGTAAGGAACGCCGACCTGGCGCGCCAACAGCACGTGCTCGCGCGTCTGCGGCATCGGACCATCGGTCGCCGCCACCACCAGAATCGCGCCGTCCATCTGCGCCGCGCCCGTGATCATGTTCTTGATGTAATCCGCGTGACCCGGACAGTCAACGTGCGCATAGTGCCGGTTCGCCGTCTCGTACTCCACGTGCGCCGTCGCAATCGTGATGCCGCGCGCCTTTTCTTCCGGAGCGTTGTCGATCGAGTCGAACGACCGGAACACGATCTTCGGGTTGTGTTTCTGCAATACCTTCGTGATGGCCGCCGTCAACGTCGTCTTGCCATGGTCAATGTGACCAATCGTCCCTACGTTGCAGTGCGGCTTTGTCCGTTCAAATTTTTCTTTCGCCAT
>JBEKYF010000151.1:0-5296 GCA_049511255.1 Terriglobales bacterium
ATTCTCCCGCTGTCCACCGTGACGGGCCAGCCGCCCCCAATGACTTCCGCGGGCGTGCCGTTGAAGACGGGCGTAAACTTGTGCAATATGCCGTTGTCGTCACCGACGTAGGCTATGTCGTCTTCGTAATCCACAAACGGTGAAGACGCGCTGACGTTGACGCCGCCATTCAAAGTTATCGCAATGTCAGCAGCATTGTTTCCGGTTCCCGGCACAACTGGGCTGGTGGCGCTTGTGCCATTGCTCCCGGTCGTCCCTATGGTAGTCACGTGCAGCTTGGAAGCGCCAGCAACGCTCTCTATGTATGCGATCTTGGTGCCAGTGACTGAAATGCTCGGCGAAGTCTGAACCTTGCCGGTGCCAACAAAGTAAGAAAAATACACCGTGGGTGCGGTGGCAGTGCCAGTGCCGCAAATGCCGGTCATAGTCGAATTGACGTAAAGCTGGTTAAAACCCACGATGTTGGCCTGAGCACCGGGACCAACGGGAGCGCCGGCGGCATTCACACCGTATACAGCGAAGTCGGTAGTACAGCTCGGAGTCAGGTTTGGGTAGAAAGTGAATTTTGCGGGATACTGCCCTGCGGCGACACCCCCCGCACCGAGACTCACGCTCCAATCCCGGAGCAACGGCGCTAGCTGTATTTTCTTTCGGGTCCGCACGGGTAGTCTCAACGGGGTCCGCAGGGGTGCTCTCAATTCGCTTACAGGCGCAGCGGTGATCTCCTGACTCCTGCTTGCCGATGCATCCGCGTTACGCTTCATCCGCTGCATGATGAAGCGTGGATCATTAATTGATCCTGACCCATTTCTCGGACGAGCCGTTCTCTATCGCTTCTCGATAAGTGCCGGGGTTGGAGAAAACAACGTGCCGGTGGCTCCAATCCTCCGGGAAGCCGATCTGCTGAGCCTGAGATGGCTGACTAGAGAGCAGAGCGGCGCAGGCAAACACAACGCCGGCGATTGACGCGCTGGAATAA
Source organism: Terriglobales bacterium (assembly GCA_049511255.1). Taxonomy (GTDB): domain Bacteria; phylum Acidobacteriota; class Terriglobia; order Terriglobales; family Acidobacteriaceae; genus Acidiflorens. The sequence goes on from JBEKYF010000151.1 coordinate 980, forward strand.
CGGTTCTGGGAGTTCATGCTGTTCCCCCTAATCGGGTGCCACAGAAATTCTTGGACGTAGTCCAAGCCAAAAGAGATGTAATCAGCCTATGTGCGCAGCATGATCCCTATCCAGGAACAGCTCAGGATAGGCCTCGTACCCGAGGGGGAGAAGTCGTCCATCAGAGGCCCCCAAGGCTACAGTTCATCCCGAATGTACAGCAAAATCATCCGCCTTGGCAAGGAAAGGATATGACTTGGCAGCGTCGCAGACCGAAAAAGGCGAATCAACATCCTCAATAAAATGACAGAGTTCCATCCTGCCGCGCTCGCCGCAAACTCAGCGACAGGCCGGCGAGTGCCAGTGGCAGCAGGACCACGCCAAACCCGGCCAGGACGACCAATGTCGGAGCCATCGCCACCATGGACTGCCCCTCAAGCAGCGCCTTGCGCATTCCATCGATGGCGTAAGTGAGAGGAACCGCACGAGCGAGAAGCTCGAGCGGTCGGGGCAAGCTCTGGATGGGGAACATGGTTCCGCTTAGAAACCAGAGTCCGGAACCGAGCAGCCACAGCAGAGCTGAGCCTTTCTGGAACGCAACCTGAAGCGTGGCCGCCGCGATTCCCAGGGCCAGGGCGATCGCCAGGGAAAAAATCAATACTGCCACGCAGGAAAAAAAATTGGCGTGGATCGATGCCCGGAAAACTGCCACCCCCGCGAAAAGATAGAACAGCAGATTGACCAGGTTTCCGGCAAAGGCAGAAATAGAACTGAGGATGACGAGCTCAGCCGGGGCGGTCGAGGTCGTCATGAGCACTTCCAGCGTCCCGGTCTGCTGCGCTTCCTGCACCGCGCTCAGGAAGGCTTGCGCGCTCATTACGAAAAAAGTGTAGACGCCGGTGCCCACCAGAAGAAAGGGGAAGTACTCGACGCCACCGGGTCGAAAGCCGGGGCCGATGGCGCGGGATAGAAAATAAAAAGCCGCCAATTCGGTGAACACTCCAACCAGGGTCATGACGAAACCGCTGCGATGGCGGATGGCCGTGAGCAGATCGCGACGCAGGATGGCGTGGAGCTTGTCGAGTGTCGAAGGCATAAGACAATTTGTAATTTTGTAATTGGGTAATTTGGTAATCTAACAACCCCTTCCCATACCTTTCAGTAGGGTTTTGAATTGCAAAATTACCCGATTACCCCATTACAAAATCTCCATATTACAAATCTTTCTCATCGATCTCGCCGGTCATGCGGAAGTAGAAAGCGCGCAGCGCGTCCGCGCTTTCGCCGTCGCCCAGGGAGCGATCGGCGAGCAATTCGCCGCGATGCAGCAGAAGCAACCGGTCGGCGACGGCTGCCGCCTCCGCGAAATTGTGGGTGGCGAGCAGAACCGTCGTCTCTTGCCGTGCCAAGGAGCGGATGGTGGCCCAGAAGTGTGCCGTGGTGCCGGCATCGAGGCTGCGCGTCGGCTCGTCGAGCAAAAGCACGCTGGGACGCTTGACCAGGGCGCGCGCGATCCCCAGTCGCTGGTACATGCCGCTGGAGAACTTCATGACCAGCGTGTCGGCTTGCTCTTCGAGCCCGGTATCGCGGAGAACTTCCTTGATCCTTTGCGCCCGCTCGCCGCGCGACACTTCGTCGAGGGCGGCAAAGAAATCGAGGTTCTCACGGGCGGAGAGGCGAGGGAAGAACGAGCGCTCGGCGGCGACGGCGATGCCGACTTGCCGCCGCACTTCACCGGCCTCGCGCCGAGCATCGAAGTCGCCCACGCGCACCGAACCAGCATCGGGCAGGAGCACGGTCGAGATCAGCTTCAGGGCCGTGGTTTTTCCGCTGCCGTTCGGGCCGAGCAGCACTAAGACCTCGGCGCGGGCTGCCGCGAAAGAAACGTCCTTCAAGGCAACGGTTTCGCCGCCCCGCTCTCTTCCCAGCCAATTGAACAGAGCTGGACGATGGCGAAAGATCTTGCGAACGGATTCGAAGACGACTCGGTCCATGAAAGTGAACGACGAAAGCGCGAACGACAAAAGTTCGAACGGCGAATTGCGAAGCGAGGTTCGGACGCGCGCCGAAGACTCTGTATTATAGTGGCGATTCGCGATCGTATTGATTCCGGTTTGCAGCCGTCTGTCTATTCGTCGGGATCCGCTTCCATGACCGAACCTTTGCCTACGTCTCCCTTGTCGAGCACTCGGCTGCAGAAAGAAGACGAATTTGAGCTGCTGTGCGCCCTGGCGACCGTGGAACTGCCTCCGGAGCGCCTCGAGCGCATTGCGAACTGGAATCTTTCCGCACTCGACTGGAGCGAATTCCTTCGCCTGGCTGAGCACCATGGAGTTCTTCCGCTGGCGGCGCGCAACCTGGTCAAACTTTTTTGCGTTGAACCCGGTTGCGTCGAACAAGGTCGCGCCCTTCCGCCGGAAATCGAGCGCGCGCTGCGATCTGCGTACGAAGCGAACCTACGGCGCAGCTTGTGGTTCACCGCCGATCTGGCGCGCATCATGCAGCAGTTCGAGCGCAGAGAGTTGCGAGCGATCCCGTACAAAGGGCCGGGGCTGGCGCAATCGCTTTACCGCGATCTGGGGCTGCGAAGTTTTTCGGATCTCGACTTCCTGATCTCTTCTGCGGACTTCGAGCGAGCGAAGCAGGCTCTTGCCGAAATCGGATATAACCCTTCTGCGGACGTTACTCCGGCCGTCGAAAGCGCGTCCGCCGAACGGCTGTGGCTGCGGACCGGCTACGAGCGTTCGTTTGACGGCGCGGCTGGTAAGAACCTGGTCGAACTGCAGTGGGCGTTGCTGCCGCGCTTTTATGCGGTTGATCTGTGCGTGGAGGATCTGCTGGCGCGCGCCGGCCGCACCGTCGTCGCGGGGTACGAAATGCTTTGCCTGTCTCCCGAAGATTCGGTGTTGGTGCTGTGCCTGCACGCCGCCAAACATCTTTGGACGCGGCTGATCTGGCTTTCGGACATTGCGGAGACTTTGCGGTCTCAATCCCGAAACCAGATCATCGACTACTCGCTGGTATTTTCCCAGGCGCGCGCGCTGGGAATCGCCCGCATTCTCGGCGTAAGTTTCTGGCTGGTGAAGAACGTGCTTCAGGCGGAGCTTCCGGAATCCGCGGAAGAAATGATTGCGGCCGATCCTCGGGTGCCCGCTCTCGGTAGCGAATTCGCCGAGCGTCTCGCTCGCGGTGCGGCCTATGATTTCGAATCCACGGAATACTTCCGCCTGATCCTGAAACTGCGCGAGCGGCGCCGCGACCGCTGGCGATATCTCTGGCGGCTGGTCTGGACGCCGGGCGCAGGAGACGTTGCGGCGGTGCGATTGCCGGAAGCGCTTTTCCCTCTTTATCGAATCGTGCGGATTGGCCGACTGCTGCGGAAGTTGTCCTTTTGAGCGAAACTCAAATCTGTTGGTGGAGGGACGGGCGTCTCGCCCGTCCAGCCGGGCGGGGACGCCCGGCTCTCCATTAGTGCAATTAGTGCAGTTCGCCGTCGCCGGGCGCGACGTCTGGAGTATTCACTTTCTGCGCGACGGCTGAGTTCCGGGGAAGCGGCGCTGGCTGGAATTCGCCGGGATCTTTGCCGGCCAGCGCGACGTTCATGAACTGCATCCAGATGGGCAGGGCGGCGTGAGCTCCGGTTTCTTTTTCGCCGAGGGATTTTTTTTCGTCGTAGCCGATCCAGACGCCGCAGGTCAGCGACGGAGAAAAGCCCACGAACCAGGCGTCGGTGAAATCGTTGGTCGTCCCCGTCTTCCCGGCCAGAGGATACGGCATCTTCGCGGCGGCAACCGCGGTGCCATGGAGCACCACCTCCCGCAGCATCGATGTCATGACGCGCGCCGTGCGCGAACTGACGGCGTCTTTGATGTCGGAGAAATCTTCTTCCAGAATGCGGCCCTCGTAGTCGGTCACCCGGGTGATGTAGCGCGGAGCGACGCGCACGCCGTCATTGGGAAACACGCTGAAGGCTGAGGTCTGTTCAATCGGAGTGATTTCCGCCGAGCCCAGCGCCACGGGAAGATAGACGGGAATGTTGGCGGTAATGCCAAAGCGGTGCGCGTATTCGATCACGGTCTTAATGCCAACGCGGTCGGCCAGCTTGAGCGCGGGAATGTTTCTGGACTGCGCGAGCGCGCGCCGCAGCGTGATGATTCCCTCAAATTTGTCGTCGTAGTTGTGCGGCGAATAAGGGCCGGAGGCAGTTTGAAACGTTACCGGCGCGTCCAGAATGGTGTCGTCGGGGCTGCCGCCCTGGTCGATCACCGCGGTATAGACGTACGGCTTGAAAGACGACCCGACCTGGCGCAGCGCCTGCGTGGCGCGGTTGAACTTGGA
>JBEKYF010000152.1:0-5259 GCA_049511255.1 Terriglobales bacterium
TGGCGAACGTGCAGGCGTCGGAGACGATAAAGATCCACATCCCCAGCTTCTTCTTTTCAATGCCGTATGGAGAAGCTTCCATCACCACTTCATGCCCCATTCCCATGGTCAGTTCGCTTTGGCTCACGATGCCTCCCTCCGAGTGTTGTTCGACCCCTGTTGTTATGAACCGGCAGTTGCACCCCGGTTAGGTTCCTGCGATGGACTTCTCCGGCGAAGTCTGCATCACGAAGGCATCGCCGTCGTATTCCATCGGACCGTGGTAAACGGTCATTTGCCGGCCGCCAAAATTGTCGAAGGGCGGGGGCGATGTCGTATCCCATTCGAGCGTGGTGGCTTGCCACGGATCGTCTGGAGCCTTGGGTCCCTTAAAGCGGCTGTAAATCGCGTTGAACAAGAAGATGAACTGCGTCGCGCCCAGCAACAAGGCGGCGACGGTCATGAACCGGTTGGTGGGAATCTGCGGGACCATGAAGTCGGCCACATACGCCGAATAGCGGCGAACCACCCCGGTGAGGCCCATCAAATGCATGGTCATGAAAACAGAGTACACGAGGACGAAAGTCAGCCAGAAGTGCACTTTGCCGAGCGTCTCGTTCATCATGCGGCCCCACATTTTCGGGAACCAATAGTAGAAGCCGGCAAAAGCCCCAAATATGGCGGAGAGGCCCATGGTGAAGTGGAAATGGCCCACCACGAAGCTGGTGGCGTGCAGATAGGAATCGACCGCCGGCTGCGCCAGGAAGAATCCACCGATTCCCCCGCTGATGAAGAGCGAGATGAAACCGAGGCAGAACAGCATCGGAGTAGTAAAGCGGATGTTGGCGCCGTAAAGGGAGAACGCGAACACCAGCACCGCAATGACTGACGGTATCGTGATGATCAGTGTCGGCACCGAGAACACCATTGCCATAAGCGGGCTCATCCCGCTCACAAACATGTGATGACCCCAAACGAGGAAGCTCAGGCCACCAATGGCGATCATGGCAAAGGTGATCACCTTCCAGCCCCCTACCAGCGGCTTTCGGGTAAACGTCGGCATGACGTGCGCGATGATTCCAAACGCCGGCAAAATGATGATGTAAACCTCGGGATGTCCGAAGAACCAGAACAGGTGCTGGTACAAGAGCGCCGAACCGCCGGAGTGCGGCAGCACCTTGTCATTGACCACGGTTCCCCCAGCAATAAAGAAGCTGGTTCCGCCGACGCGGTCGAGCAGCAGGAGGAGGCCAGTGGGCAAGAGCACGGCAAAAGCCAGCAAGCTCACCCACGCGTTTATAAACCACGCCCAGGTAGACACGGGCAGCCGCGACATTGTCATGCCCTTGGTGCGGAGATCGATCGTGGTCACGATGAAGTTCAGCGCGCCGAGCAGCGACGCCACGCAGAAGAGCGCAATCGAAAGTACCCAGAGATCTTGGCCCCGGCCCTGACCCGGACCCGCAACCTGGCCCACAGCGCTCAGCGGCGCGTATGCGGTCCAGCCGGAAAGCGGCGGGCCGTCGGGGATGACAAACGTCGCGCAGGCGAGAACGAAACCGACGAGCGTGACCCAGAACGACGCCATGTTCAACCGGGGAAACGCCATGTCCGCCGCACCCACCTGGATCGGCAGCATATAGTTGCCGAACCCGGCCATCGGCGCCGCGGTCAGCACGAAGAACGCCATAATCGTGCCGTGCATGGTCATCAACGACAAGTAGTACTCCGGCGTCGGAACGCCCCCCGGAGCGCCAGTGGGAGAGAGCCAACCCAGAAGGGGAATGCTCGCCGACGGCCAGCCCAGGTGGATACGCATGGCCCAGGAAAGCGCCATCCCGATGAACGCCCCCACCAGGCTCAAGGTCGTGTACTGGATCCCGATTATCTTGTGATCCACGCTGAAGACGTACTTGCGAATGAAACCGCTCGGCGGCGCATGGTGCGCGGCCGCGTGCGCTGACATATCGTGCATGTGATCTCACCCCACGAGAGATGTTTTTTCGTCCGCTCCTCCCGTTTCGGAAGCAGACGTACTTCATTTACGCACTTCAGTTACTGCATGGCCGCTTGCTGCTTCAGCCAATTGTCGTAGTCTGCCTGGGACATCACCTCGAGATACGCCTTCATGTTGTAATGCCCAAGACCGCAGAGCTGCGTGCACACAATTTCGAACTTTCCGGTCTGGTTCGCCGTGAAGTGGATCGGAATCACGATCCCGGGCACGAAGTCTTGCTGGATACGGAGTTCCCGCACATCGAAGGAATGCCCCATATCCTTGGAGTGCAGGGTGAGCAGCACCGGCTTGTTCACCGGAATCGCCAGCCCGGCGGTCACGATGTCGTCCCTCGCATCCGCATCGTGCTCCGGGTCGAGACCAAAGTAATTTTGGGTTCCCTCATTAATGAGCTCGGGGTGAAGCGGCCCGAACTTGCCATCCGGCCCAGGATAGCGGAAGTAAAAGGCAAACTGCCCCGCTTGAACGTCGACGCGCAGCGAGTCGGGGTCCGGCGGCGTGAAGTAGACCGAGCCCCACGCCTTGGAACCAACGAACGAGAGCACCAGAACTTCGATGCCGACCACGACACAGGCGAAGATGATGAGAGGTTTCGCGCCACCGGGAAACGGTTTCATCTTGCGCGTGCCCTTGCTGTCGCCGTACAGAAAGGCTAATGCCGCCAGCACCAGTTGTCCGGCAATAAACAGAATGCCTGCGCCCAACATGGTTTCTTCTATCTGGCCATCGATCTTGGGTCCGTGGACGGAAATATCCACCGGCATCCACCACACGTGAGCGATTACGCAATAGGCGATAGCCAGCGTGATGATCGCCACTACGAACGCAAAAACTTTACCCGGCATGAGATTCCTCGCTTTATGGTCTGTCTCGGAGCCGCCTCCTCAAGTTCGCTGGGCGGCCGCCGCAGTCGATGCCCCCACGGCAACGACTTTGGTTCGGTTGTTCGCTACTTTGCCTTGAAGGTGAAACTGACGGTCGCGGGCTTCCCGGCGGCAACCGTCAGAGTCTGAGTCTGAGTTCCGTACGTTTCGTGCCAAGCTGTCAGAGTATAGTTTCCCGGCGGCACGTTGTCGAGCTTAAAAGAACCGCTGTCGTCGCTCACCCCGTAGGGACCCTTTACTACCGCAATGTAGGCGTGCATCCAAGGATGAACGTTGCACTTGATTGGTATGGCAATTTCCTCGTTGTTCCAAGTCACATCGAGGGGCGGGGCTCCCGGCGGCTGCGACTTGTTCCACGCGGGACTTTTTGTGGATTGCGAGAAAATGTTGTGCGAAGTTTGGTCGCTATTCACTATCTTCACGTGCTGCCCGGCATCGACGGCCACCACATGCGGGAGGTACTGACAACCTTTTTGGTTAATCTCGACCGGCTGCGTGGAAACGGGCTCGTTACCGGTCAGGCCCTGCGTGATATAGACGACAACGTTCGCCAGCCCTCCGTTCGCACCTGCGATTACGCTTTCTGTGGTGAGCGGTTTGTCCTTGTGAACCGCGGCGCAGCTCGGCTCCTTCGCCATGTCAATCGGCTTCTGGTGTGGAGCTGTGCCGTCAAGCTTGACCGTACCTGTGATCTGGCCTGCGGAAGCCGCGCTTACACTTCTTCCTGAATACAACAATCCGAATGCGAAAATTAGCAAGAGTGAGGCGAGTGCTACGACTTTACATCCCGCTTTCATTGAATTCTTCTCCTCGTTATTCATGACGCCGCTCTTTCTGAGTTCGCAAATCAACTCTCCACCGGGGACGCAGGCTCATTGTTGAGAAGCCGGAGCCGCCGGAGCAGCACTCCGGTTTATGAGCTTCCAACCGAAATTCATGACGACGGGGATGGCCGACAGAATCGCGATAATTGCAATAGTGACTGCAAAAAACTTTCCCCATTGGTTATCTCCGCTTGGCCTGCTTAAAGGCGCCTGCGGCGGAGAAGTTGATCTCCGCCGCCGGTGCGTCAGTAGGCCTTCGCCTTAAAGGTGAAGTTCACGTCCTTGGTTTCGTTGCCGGTGATGGTGACGTCGGCAGTCTGGGTGCCGTAGTCCTCATGCCAGGCAGTGATGGTGTACTTGCCGGGAGGCAGGTTTGGCAGCTTAAAGTCCCCTCCACCCTTGCTTACGTCGTAGTGATTCGTCTTGAGCACCGCGAACCAGCCGTGCATCCAGGGGTGGACGTTACATTTCACCGAGATAAATTCTTCTCTAGGGTATTTCTCGACGATGGGCGGAGAGCCGGGAGGCTGGGATTTGTTCCACTCGCGGTTCACTTTGGGCAGCGGGTGAATGTTGTGCGAAGTTTGGTCTGCGTTGGTGATCTTGAGTTCCTGGTCGGTGTGCATGACCAGAACGTGCGGAAGATACTGACAACCTTTCTGCTCGAAGGTGACGGCCTGCGCCGGAACCTGACCATCGTCGGGAGCTCCGGACGAAACGTACACCACCACGTTGTCCAATGCATTGTTGGGACCGGTCACAACCGTTTCGGTGGTCACGGGTGTGGCATGCTCCTTGGCGCAGCTTGGTTCTTTGCCCATATCGATGGGTTTTTGTCTGGCGGGCGTGCCGGTGTAGGTCACCTTGCCGCTAACCGTTCCAGCGAACATCAGGGACGGGCACATCAGGGACGAACATACGAGCAGCGTTAAAAGAGCTAGCAGCATTTGCTTCGTGCGCATTTGAGTACTCCCTCCTTATGGGTCTTGGAATTCATTTAGTGGCCACCGCCGGGCGACTTGTTATCGGCTGGGGCGGCTGATGGCGCTGGGTTCTTATCCACGTACGGGGGAATCACTCCGTGCGCAGCCGACAGAACTTCGTTCTCCTTGCCGTGACGATTGACCTGCGACTCATCCCGGAAGAGATCATGAAGTCCTCCTTTAAAGTTGAACCAACCGAATGCCACAAATGACGCGTCCACCACTTTTTAACTGGAACCCCGACAGACGGCGCGCAGAATATTAGGACATATGTCACAGGATGTCTGTGACAACCCTCACCGATCAATGTGAGGTACATCACAAAATCTTGGCAGAAAGACCCCATCGCAAGCGAGCCCTTGCAGGAAAAGTAGTTTGTCGCGCGCAACCCGAAGTGGTAAGATTCCGGAACATTTCCGTAACGGGGGCCCGAGTTGATTGAACTGGCACCTTCGATTTTATCGGCTGACTTCGCGCATCTGGCGGAGCATGTTCGTGGAGCAATCGAAGGCGGCGGCACGGTCATCCACGTGGATGTCATGGACGGGCACTTCGTCCCCAATATCACTATT
>JBEKYF010000153.1:0-5123 GCA_049511255.1 Terriglobales bacterium
TCGCCGGAAGGCTCATACCCCAGTGGACAATCTTTGTCGCCGAGGTAGAACTGCCGAGCTTTCGATGCCAGCAGGTCCGCAAATTTCGTATCCCCCGTTGCGCGTGCATAGTCGAGCATTAAGCCGAGAGCGAAAGCGGTCTGCGCATGCTCCCCGATCCGCACCGGATAGGAGAGCTTGGGAAGCCAGTCATTCAGTCGTCTGAGCGCAGCCTCTTCCAGCGGACGCAAGTTCGCCGCCATATCGCGTGCTTCTGGATCATCCCACTCGCGCAGTTCCGCGCCCAGTTGAAGCAGCCATGCCAGTCCATAGGGACGCTCGAAGCTAGCGCGTCCCTCAGCCCGCAGGTACACCGCTTCTTGGGCGATGTTATCCGCGGTCAAACTTTGACGAAGAGCTTCGCGTGCAGATGGCGCGAAGGCAGCGTTGGGGAAAGTCCTGATCAGCCGTGCCAGCAGCCAATGTCCGTGCACCGAAGAATGCCAGTCGTAGCAGCCGTAGAACGCGGGCGTCAGTTTTCGCGGCGGAGCCACATCCGCATCGCTGTTCAGGGTGTGACTGATTTTGTTCGGATACTCTTTGTGGACGCACGCGAGTGCAAGATTCGCAAACCGCTCAGCCGCGTTCATGTCAAACATGGTCGGGGTTGTAGTGCTCTGCGCACTCATTTCGCGAATAGTTAAGAGCAAGAACACCATGCAGATCACGTATTTCATTTACGTCCACTTTATACCGATCTTCCCTTCCATGGTGCCTCCAGCTACTTCGATCCCTTTGCTGCTTTGACCTTCTGTCGCTTCTGAGCTCCCAGTATCTCGGTCGCCGCTCGGAACCAGTTATCAGGCGTACCATTGGACATGAGCAGAATGCATCCAGAACGCCCCGACTCATCCGCTCCTGATTATTCGGTCGCCGCCGATGTCCTCCTTCGCCAAGAACCAGACGAGGAAGAGGACGAAGAGGAAGACAAAGACAAAGAAGACGATAATGATAACGACACGACCGACGACGGCTACTCGGAGCGAGCGTGCCCTTACTTATTTCAGTGGGTGCAGGATGACGCGTGAACATTTCGTCGAAGTAGTCGAGGAGGCGCTCGACTCGCTCCCACAAGAATTTCGCAGTCGCATTCGTAACGTTGCGGTTCTGGTAGAGGATATACCGCCGAACCAGCCATTACCGCAGGCTGGGCAGCCAAGGCGGCTGGTTCTGGGTGTCTTCCATGGCGTGCCGACGACCAAGAAAAGCATATTTAACCTACCGTCAGGACCCGATCACATCGTGCTCTATCAGAAGAATATTGAGGCGGTCTGCTCCAGCAAAGCCGAAGTCCGCAAACAAATCCGCCTCACTGTCATCCATGAACTGGGGCACTATTTCGGGCTGGATGAGGAACAACTGAAGGATGTTTAGTAAGAAATGGGTGGACTACTGGTTCTGCGGAGCGAGAGCTTATGGAATCGAACGTGGCTACGCGGCTGAAGAGAGTAGCGGCTAGGCAGACCGTGACGCTGACCCATTACGGGCGCAAGTCCGGGAAGCCCTACGATGTCACGATCTGGTTCGTCGTGGACGGCGACAAAGTCTATATCGGAACCGCGAACGTGAATCGACAGTGGGTGCGCAATGTCCAGAAAACACCACGAGTCAAACTGTCCATGGGCGGTGAGACCTTCGGCGGCACAGCACGCCTCCTCACCGACCGTACCGAGCATGAACGAGCCATGGCGGCGATTCGACGGAAGTACTGGATGTATCGGCCTCTCATTGCGCTGGGACGGATTCTTACGGCTATCGGGGCGGTGCGCGATACAACAGGAGCATTCGAATTGACGTTGGCGGGATAGAGAGAAGCTGTGCTAAGCGAAGTGCAAAGCCCAGCAGAGCCAGCAAAAAGGAGCACGGAGTCACCATGCCAACTCCGAAGAAGATCGACCTGAAAGACCGCCTCTCCCACTACCGCCAGATCAAGATCAGCGTGATCGGCAGGAAGTCGGGGCAGACAATCTCGATTCCTGTCTGGTTCGTGCTGGAGGGCGAGAAGCTCTATCTCTTGCCAGTGCAGGGCTCGGACACGCAGTGGTACAAAAATGTGCTCAAGAACCCGTCGATTGGGATTGATGCGCGGGGCGTGGCGGCGACGTTTCGAGCCCTTCCCGTGACCAGTGCCAAGCCTGTCAAATCTGTGGTTGAGAAGTTCCGGGAGAAGTACGGGGCGAAAGACGTGAAGAAGTATTATTCGAAATTCGACGTGGCGGTTGGGGTTCAACTGACCTGAACTGGAATGTCCGTATAGCCTAGCGGTGCGGCCAGGTGGCACGCAGGAGCACATCTCTAATGCTCGGTCTCGAAGACCGAGGTCTCGGCTTCCCCTCGCAGGGCCGTCGGTTTTTTTCGGGTCCAGCCGTCGAGCGGGTCGCCCCGCCCTTCGAATCACCCAGCGCCAGAGCGGCTGTTCTGGTCCTTGACCGCTCCAGTGCTCACTTCGCCGTCACGGCAAAGATCAAAATAACCAAGACTGTCAAGACGAAGCTTGCAATCAGCGAAAATAGGTGGTGGTGCGGATGGGCGCGAAAATACCTATCGCCGGACCGGCTAAAATGTATCAGGGTCATCATGATCAACCTCCTGCGACGATCAAGCAGCAGACCCGTCTTTCAATTTCTCACCCTTTAATTTAAGCCTTTTCGCCTAGGCCGTGTAGGAAAGGACAACCCCCGGTTGGTCGGCAACCTTTCCCTTACCGTTAACTTCTCCGAGGCTCATGCTCCGACGATCTCTCGCACGGCGCGATAGCCCTGATCGATGGCGGTATTGGTGTAGGCATGACCGTCAGCGTCCGAGTTCGCGATCTTGATTCTCCCGAAGGGCTGCCGGCCAATCACACACGGACGTTCGGACGCCGGCCGGTCGAGAGGTTCGAACAATGCGTTGTACTCGTATGCATATCCGTGAGGCCAGCGGTTGACCGTAATTGCCTGAATGTCGCGAGCGGGATCGAAACCGCCGGCTGAGAGTGTGCGACCAAGTTGATCTCGTGCCTGACGCTCGAAGGTTTCGAATTTCGTGTTGACGAGTTCCCACCGTCCTGCCCGGTACTGGTCCTTGCAATTCAGGCCAGGCTCGCATGGAGTGCGAAGAAGGTGAAGCAGGCAGGATTCATCCGGCGAACTGGGAAAGTGGTAGTCGCCCATGGAAACCGGGAAATCTAATGTAACGTTGCTGAAGTATGCTCCCGGAGCGTAGATCGCGCTAACACCGAGTTTCTGGAATGCTCTCCAGTTGCTGATTTGCACGTTCGTGTAGACAAGAGGAGACTTCACGCAGTAAGCGAGAGCTTCCTTTTGTTTGTCTGACATCTCCGGACACAAATAGGGAATGACCATGTTGTAGCACGCGAGTACACAATTCGTGGCGCGGATCCGGTGGGCTTGTCCACCGCGAACGTAGGTCACTTCGACTTCCTTCGCGTTCGCTGGATCTCCGATGTGCTTGGCTCTCACCGCGGTACTGTTCAGACGAATGCGAACTGTGGAGGAGGCATCGTCCAGGCGCGCATAGTTTGCCCGGGCAGTGACGATGTCTTCCATGGTGTGGCCGGGAAGAGCACCGGGCACCAAGGATCGCACCAGCATTCTGGCAATGGAAGCGTTGCCGTCCGGAAAATGGAAGATGTAAGGCTCATCCTGCTCCGGATTCTGCTCACCGCTCTTGGGGAGACTCATTCCCTTGAAACCTGGAAATCCTTCCCGGGCGCAGTCATACGCCGAAACGGCATCAACTCCGACGGCATATAAATCGTGGGTTGAGCTTTGGAACACTTTGACCACATCGGGGTGGACCTTGGCGTATTGCAGCAAGAAATCTTTGTAGCTAGTCTGGATCAGCTTGGACCTTTTCTTCTCCGGTGTAAGTTCCGGTATGTAATCGACGCTAGCGTGCTGCAAACGGAGGAGATCCTTGCGGGCGGCTTCTGTGATTGGCATCTGGGACACATTCTCCAGTGTGAAATCGACACCGAAATAGTGGAGGCCCTTCTGGGGCACCAGGCGGTCTGTGCCAAATGTTTCTTTATCGAAGAAGACGGCTTCTTTCAGATGCATCGAGTCAAACAATTTTTGGTCGTAGTACTTGAAGAAGCGCCGCACGTCGATTCCCAGTTCTTGCAAAAGCCCATTCGCATCCTTGCTGTAATTGCCCGGCGCCTCGATGGACTGAGTCCCACCGTGTCCGAGCAGCAATCGTTTTCCCGCATGGAATTCATTGCGCCGGGCGTGCCCGCCGAAATCATCGTGATTGTCGAGGACTAGAATCTTGGCTTGTTTCCCAACAAACTTGCGATAGAAGTAGGCCGCCGCCAGGCCGCTTAATCCAGCACCGACAACGACCAGATCATACGATTCGCCGTCGTCGACGGGCTCGGCCCAGTCTTTGTCCTTGCCATCGCGCAAATCATGCGCAACTTCCCAGGAACCATCGTGACTGCCGCGAAGGCCGGTTTTGGCAGGCGGGTAATAACCAGGATCCTTCTCAGGAGCGAACGGGGATTGTGGCACGCCGAAGGCTTCCAGCCAGGTGGAATTTGCTGCCACGAGGGATGTTCCAACGGCGATGCTTATTCCATTCAGGAAATCGCGACGGGTGATCTCGTGCCCCATACCCAATTCACGATCTCGATCTTTGCCGTTCATTCGCATCCCTCCCACAAATTCAGCGCCTAGCGATTAGCCCATCCACGTTCCGCCAGACATTGTGCGCTCACTGGGTAACGGATGTCGATATCAAGGTCGAGGGCCCTGACACATGGCGAACTACGCAGTGTTGCGTCTGCCCGCGGAACAGCTCTGCGCAGCGGTGGCGAGAAATCCACGCGTAGCACGCAACGGCAAAAAAGCGATTGTTCCTGTGTGGTCGGCAACCCCTACCTTGGGATTATTAATGGGATGGTCCGCCGCCTTTACCCAGCGAGCAGCTGGGATGAGCATGAACGGAGGAGGCGTTCCATGGAGCTACACACGATCGGTATTGATCTCGGCAAGACAGTCTTTCATCTGGTAGGGCTTAACCCGTGCGGCGAGGTTGTGGTGCGCAAGAAGTTTTCGCGCAAACAACTGCTGCACTTC
>JBEKYF010000154.1:0-4921 GCA_049511255.1 Terriglobales bacterium
GCCGCCTTTCCTTTCATCGCCGCCGCAGCTTCCTGGATGGCGTCTACGATGCGATTCTGATTGCCGCAACGGCACAGGTTGTCATCCATATAACGAATGATTTCTGCGCGCGTCGGCTGCCGCTTCTTAGCCAGAAATGCATATGCCGACATAATCATTCCCGGTGTGCAGAAGCCGCACTGAAAGGCATTGTGGTTAATGAACGCCTCCTGGATGGGGTGCAGGCGTTCATCCTTGCTTAGGCCCTCGATCGTCAGCAAGTGCTTGCCGGCGATGTCCTTGACGGGGACTGTGCAAGACCGGACGGCTTCCTTGTTTACAATCACGGTGCAAGCGCCGCACAGCGCAGCGCCGCAGCCGAACTTGGCGCCGGTGAGGCCGAGATCGGAGCGCAGCACCCACAGCAGCATGCGCTCATCGTCGACCGTCACTCGCGTCGGCTTGCCATTGAGAGTGAATGAGATTGCTCGTTCCATCGCAGCTCCTTATGATGGTGCTCGAAATCAGCGGATAAGAATTTGGTTTGCTACGCGCAGCGACACAGCAGACGGAAACAACTACCCTCGATCCGCGGCGCGTTGTCAGATTAGCGGGAGGTCTCCTCGGGGCGAGTATTTGCCCGTCTCCCAGGCAAGTCAAGTGTCCGGATCACGCATTATTGTGACGCGTCATTACCGACTGCTCGACGCTCATGAAATTGGCCTGAGCTACTCTCGCTTCAACATCTCGTCGATCGTCACGATATCAACTAACCCAGAGCAGCCGTAGATTGCCGGTAGAATGCGATTCGCCGGATGGATCCGGCGCAATTGTGCGATTCGCTCCGTTCCCGCCCGATAAGCCGGAAGATACATTCGGCCAAGTAATGGATGGCGTCCCCAAGCGCCCGAGAGTTTGTCGGCGCGTTCCTCGGTGACGAGAAAATCGCGGCGCAGCGTGGCCGCGACCTCCGCCTGTGGCTTTCCTTCGCCCCAGGTCAGATACGATGACTGATTCTTGGCATCGTCCTGCAACAGGGCCAGCAGCACTCCGATCTGCAAATCTTCGTCGGGCAATTGCTCGACTTCGGTGACGCCGTGCGCGATCAGAATTGCGTTATTGGCGAGGCCCTCGAACAGCGTGGCAGCGCGGGTGTTCATGGTGAGCACGGTCGTCTCAAAGCCGGCTTTCCCGTGTACGTACAAGTTCTGCAGATAGGCGAAGGTGGTCACGTGGCCGGGCTCAACCTCATGACTGACAAGATGTTCAAACTCGGGAAACGAAATCTGCAGCGAGGCATTGATCTCGTAGGTGGCTTCATATTTAGGCGAGCCGTCGGCGTTTCGGGCACGCCCAATGTAATTCATGGAGCCGGAGAACCAGGCATCCTTGATGGGCAGAAATTCGATGTTCGCGCGCGGCACCCGCGCCAGTTCCTTCGGGAGGTAGGGCAGCAGATTCTTCGCGCAGAGCTGGTCAAACTGCGCGATCACCGCCGCGCTCAGAGCGCGCACCGATGCCAACGGGGCCACGCGCTCACGGCGCCAGCCGTCGACTGCCTTCAACAGCTGGTTCGAGTCCGACGATGCATAGCCAGCCCGGCCGAGCAATTCGGCAACGCGAGCGCGCTTTTTCTCCGGCTTGGAAGGCTCAGGCGGCTTGCCCGTCGCGGCTTCCACGCAGCGAGGGTAGGGGACCGGCTTGCCTTTGCCCAGGACTTCCATAGCGAGGTCCCACATGACGTCGAGGCAATCCGCCAGGCTGATCAGATAAGGCTTGCGCAGGGCGGCGGACCTCCCTGCGACGGTTCCTGCGAGCTTTCCTGCTTCTTCGCGGATTCCCGCGATAGCTTTGGGAAGATTCACTTCGCGGAGGTACTGCTCTACCGCCTCGCGATCTACGTTTTTGCCCGAGACGCCTCCACATTCACGCAGCCGTTTCGCGGCTGGATGCGTGTAAGCAACGGGCAGGGGTTCGTCGGAAAACCAGCAATCGGCAATGAAGCGCCCCGTGCCCGAGGGGCACATGACATCGCCGCCCCAAAGTGTGTCGATACCGAGAACTGCATCTGCAACAAATCGTCCTAGCGAGTCCATGCGGACCTCCTCATTCTTTTTCAGCAGAAACTTTCTTCAGCGAGCCGAACCATACGTACAGACAGAGTCCAATAAACAGCAACGCGGAAACGATTTGCGACACCGCCTCGTTGGTGTAGAAAGGCGTCTGAATCCACTCTTCCTTGAAGCTCGGCAGCACGCGCAGCGCCGCCCCAATCACTCCGCCGAGTGCGCCGCCCGCCATCAAGCCGCCGGCAATGATGATGCCACGCTCGCGGATGGCATTGCCGTGCTGGCCGCCGATTTTCTCCCCGCGCTTGTTCACCAGGTGCGAGAGGAATCCGCCGGCCAAGATCGGCGTGGTCAACTGCAGCGGCAAATAGATTCCCAGCGCGAAGACCATGGAAGAAAGGCCGAGCATCTCGAGCACCACGGTGACCATGGCGCCAATGCCGAACAACATATAGGCGACCGGCTGGCCGCTCATGAATCCCGACACCACGGCTTTCAGTGCGGACGCCTGGGGCGCGACCAGGACCTGCCGCGAGTCGCCGGACACGGCCTCTCCGAACTGGAAGGCCTTGGCCAGCAGGATGATGGTTAGCCCCGCGGTGATTGCCGCCGCGGCGACCCCGATAAACTTCACCTTCTCCTGCGCCGCAGGCGTGGAACCGAGCCAGTAGCCGGCTTTCAGGTCGGTAATAAACTGTCCCGAGGCGCACAGGGCCACACAGACCATGCCGGCCAGGGCCATCACGAAGAACATGCCTGTGGTCCCGGAGAGTCCGAACTTCAGCAACACCACCGCGGAGACGATGACGGTCAGTAACGTCATACCGCTGGCCGGATTGTTTGCCGTGGTGGCAATGGCGTTGGCAGCCACCGTGGTGAAGAAGAATGAGAAGAGCAGCGTCAGCGCCAGGCCCACGGCGACCACGGTCCACGAAACATGAAGCTGTCCGAAGAAGACGGCTACTCCGATTGCTCCCAGCACCACGCCGAGGAGAATGGTGAGGATGGGAATGTCACGGTCGGTGCGTTCCATGTGCGGCGCTTCGCCGTGGCGGAAGGCGTGCAGCGCGATGCCGAACGACCCGGCAACCACGCGCAGCGACTTGAGGATGCCGACAAGGCCGGCGCTCGCGATGGCGCCCACGCCAATGAAGCGCACATAATTGCGGTAGATGTCCAAGGCCGTCATGTGCGAAATAGGGACGGTAGCGGGATAGACCGTGACCTCGCCCATGTGGCTGCCGATGAACCAGATCATCGGGACGAGCACGAAGTTCACCAGAATGCCGCCGGCGCAAAAGATCAGAGCAATGCGCAGGCCCATCACGTAGCCCAGTCCGAGGATGAAGCTGACCGCGTCGAAATTGAAGACCATGCGCCCACGGTCGGCCAGTGACCGCACCACGGGCACGAATTGAAAGTTCAGGTACTCCTTCCAGACGTGGAACGTGGTGACAAAGAAGTCGTAAAGCGCGGCGATGACGGTGGCCTGAAGCAGCAGTTTGGCTTGCGATCCGCCTTTCTCGCCGGTGACGAGGACTTCGGTGATCGCCGTGGCCTCGGGAAATGGGAACTTGCCGTGCATTTCGCACACAAAGTAGCGCCGCAGCGGAATGAGGAAGAGGATGCCCAGGCAACCGCCGGCCAGGCAGATGAAGATGGTCTGCACCGGATGCGGGTCGAGGTGGAGAATGTAGAGCGCCGGCACGGTGAAGACGGCACCGGCCACCACGCTGCCAGAGGCGCCGCCTATGCCGGTGATGATCATATTCTCCAGCACGGTGGAGCGCCGCCGGTAGAGGCGCGCCAAGCCGATGGCGAGGATGGAGATGGGAATCGCCGCCTCCATTCCCTGGCCCACCTTGAGGGCGGAATAGGCCGACGCGACGCTGAAGACGATACACAGCAACGTGCCCCACAGCACCGAGCGCCAGGTCACCTCCGGTGGCGCCATACTGGCGGGCACCAGCGGCATGTAGATTTCGCCGGCCTTCAACGGCTGGTAGGCGTTCGCGGGAAGAGACTTGGTTTCGACTTCGGCCATGCAGGAACGAGCCTCCTGAACGGGGCGAACATTTCGACCGTAAACGCGGCCGCCATCGTCGCCCCATCGCGCTCCCTTTGAGAAAAAGGGGCGCTATTCTCCGTTAAGAAGTCAAACACAGGGTGCGGAGACACGGCAAGGACGGAGGTCACACGGTGAAGGGATTTTGGAGTAGATCCTCCGAAGCCGCTCTCCGGGCAGTGCTTCGTCGATATGGAAGACTTCGAGAGCCAAGAGCCAAGCACCGCAGCGAGACCGTCTTTGACGCGTGTTCAGCGACGCATGTTCAGCGACGCGTGTTCAGCTTGTCGAGCGTGCGCTTCAACTCTTCAAGCTTCTGTCCAGCCTCGCCGAGCTTGCCTTCCGCCGTCAGGCGCTGGTAGTCGGCAAGGTCTTTAGCGGCTTCCGCGATGAGCGCATTGATATCCGCTGCGGGGTGGGGCGACGCGGCGGATGCCGGTGCGCCGCGCACTGGCTCGGCGGGGATTGCCGCGGCGCTGGTCGAAGGGGCACTAAGGGACGAGGCCGCTCCGCCAAAAAGGGCCGCCATCGCCGACTCGAAGGTCGGTCCATACGCCAGCTTATCTTGCAGCGCGAGCACAACCAGACGCAACTCCGGCATCGGACTCCGTTCGGCCTGCAGGTAAATCGGCTCCGCGTACAACAGCGCGCGCCCGGACGGAATCACCAGCAGGGCCCCGCGCCGCACGTGCGAGCCTTGCTGATTCCACAGCGTCAATTGTCCGGAAAGCTGCGCGTTCTGATCGATTCGCGCCTCGATTTGCAGCGGCCCGTCGACCAGCTTCGTTTTGGGAAAGTTGTAAACCAC
>JBEKYF010000155.1:0-4855 GCA_049511255.1 Terriglobales bacterium
GTAGAACTGGCCACACAAGTGTTGAAGCGGCAGACGCTCGCTGCCTTCCAGATGGGCGATGTGAAGGAAGCACGCCGCTATTTGGACTCGGTCGTGATTAGTTCTCCGGCATTGTCGGAAGTAAGCATCACGCCGGTCGTGCAGCAAAAGTTCAGAGGAAGTTGGTTCGCCGGTCAGAACACAGAGCCGCGCGTGAGCGTCCTGTATTTTCATGGCGGCGGATACTCGCTTTATCCGCAGGCCTATGCCAACTTTATCGCGCTGATCACGCAGGCTGCGAAATCCAGAACATTTGCGCTCGATTACCGTCTTTCTCCGGAACATCGGTTCCCGGCGCAGCTTGAAGATGCGCTCAACGCCTACCGCTGGCTGCTCGGGGGCGGCACCGATCCTGACCGTCTGATTTTTGCCGGCGACTCGGCTGGCGGCAATCTGACGCTGGCTTTGCTTCTGGCGGCACGGGAGTCGAAGCTTCCTCTGCCTGCACTGGCCATTGCGCTCTCTCCGGCAACTGACTTTGAAACCGACCTCACCGGCAAGGGCGAGTTTGACTGGATTGAGAAGCGAATGCTGGAGCAGTGGGCAGACTGGTTCTGCGACTCGGCCGAGCGCCGGAATCCGCTGGTGTCGCCGATATGGGCTGACCTGCGCGGACTTCCTCAGATCTATATCCAAGCTGGCCGCGCCGAGATTCTGTACGCGAGCATTCAAGCCTTCGCGGATCGCGCCAAGAAGCAGGGAGCGGATGTCGTCCTCGAAACCTGGGAGGACATGACCCATGACTTTCAGATGTTTGGACTCGATTCGCCACAGAGTGCCAAAGCTCTGCACAGGATTGGGCAAGTGATTGATGTAAGAGTTCGAGGGCAGAAGAATATAGAGACGGTCAGGCTGTGAATAAAACGATCACACGAAATATCGCAAGAAATCTGGAACCGAGCGGCGAGGAATCTGTGGCGCCTCGCAACCGCCAATTCGATTTTGACTTCGACTTCATCGTTATCGGTTCGGGCTTCGGCGGCAGTGTTTCCGCCCTTCGGCTGGCAGAGAAGGGGTATCGAGTTGCGGTCATGGAGATGGGCCGGCGCTGGACGCCTGACAACCTGCCGCGCACCAGTTGGTCCATCCATCGCTGGATTTGGCGTCCCAACCTCGGCCTGCGCGGCTTCTTCAACATCCAGTTCTTCAGGCACGCCACCATCTTCCATGGCTGCGCGGTGGGTGGAGGGTCCATCACCTACGCCTGCACCTTGCTTCCTCCTCCTGAGAAAGTGTGGGAAGCGGGATCCTGGACGGGATTGGCCGATTGGAAAACGGAAATGCCCCAGCACTACGAAACTGCCGAGCGGATGCTGGGTGTGACGGAAAACAGAATCCTCGGACCGGCCGACCATCTCCTGAAGAAAGCTGCTGAAGCCGCGGGCTCTGGGCACACTTTTTATCGCATGAACGTCGGCATCTTCCAGCCTGCGGAGGGAGAGCCGGGCAATCAGACCTTCCCTGATCCATTCTTCGGGGGAGAAGGTCCGGCGCGAACCACTTGCCTCGGCTGCGGTGGCTGCATGATGGGCTGCCGGTATGGCGCGAAAAATACGCTGGACCTCGGCTATCTGTATCTAGCGGAAAAGCACGGGGCCCGGCTCTTTCCCGAAACCAGGGTGGTGAACGTCAAACCGTTGGGTGGCATCAGCGATGGCGGCAACGGCTATGAAGTATGCACAGTCAAGTCCACCGCGTGGATTCGCCGCCAGCCCCGGCGGTTCACCTGCCGCGGGGTGGTCTTCTCTGCTTCCTCGCTGGGCACGATGGAGCTTCTCTTCCATCTCAAAGAAAAGAGCTCATTGCCGGCCATCAGCAGCCAGCTGGGCCAACATGTGCGCACCAATTCCGAATCGCTCATCGGGGCGCGCACACCGGGCTACTCCCAAGATGTGTCGCAGGGCATAGCCATCGGCTCCGGCATCTATATTGACGAGCACACCCACATTGAAGCTGTCCGCTACCCAAATGGCTCCGACGCGTTGGGGTTTTTGACCACAATCCTGACCAATGGCCGCCCCGGTCCGCAGCGGATAGCGCTCTGGCTGAAGAACGTCATAGTCTCTCTGCTCCGCCACCCGTTCAAGACCGTGCGTGTGCTGCAACCCTTGGGATGGGCCCGGGAGTTTGTGGTTCTCCTTTGCATGCAGGCCCTCGATGGAGAGATCGAGATGCGCTGGCAACGCCCCTGGTTCTGGCCATTCAGGAAATTTCTGGTTAGCCGGGGCGAGAAGGTGCCTACCTATATTCCGAAGGCTAACGAGTTCGCGCAGAAATATGCACAACTTACCGGCGGTTTCCCAATGAGCATGCTGCCGGAGATCCTCTTCAACGTTCCGGGCACGGCGCACTGTATCGGAGGTTGCGTAATCGCCGATTCTTCCAACCACGGCGTGGTTGATTCGCACCACCGCGTTTTCAACTACAAGAATATGTACATCTGTGACGGCTCGGTAGTGGCGGCCAACCTCGGGGTCAATCCCAGCCTTACTATTACCGCGCTGGCCGAACGGGCGATGAGCTTTATCCCTCCAGCGGCAGAGACGGATTGGAACGATAAAGCCTGGAACGACAAAACCCGCAACGACAATGCTTTGAACGATGCCGCCTGAGTCGCCCTCATGCCTCACGTCGACGCGAGTGGGGCGGTCGCACCGGCGGGCAGCAATCGGTCCAATATTGCCTGCTCGCCCTGCAGCCACAAACGGCTGGTATAAAGCAAGGCACTGCACTGTAGTGTGATCCAGTCCCTGGTCTTCAGAGGCGAACGGAACTCTTTGCGATTCTTCACCCAATGCTGGGCAACATGACGCGCAATGGTGAAGCCGAAGCCCATGCCGCGGCTGGATCCTCCGACGTCGCCCAGGATTCCATCCAGCGTGAACATCACCTTGGACAACATGATCAGCGGTCCGGGGAACTTGACACCCTTCATTGCCAGGCGTTCCAGGAGCACCATCGCATCCACTCCGCTGGGTGCCACGCGCAGTTCGTCGAGAAAACGCGTGATGAACTCCGCAACCATCTTCCCCCGCGCTGAGGCGCTTCCGATGTGTTGCTGACTGAGTGCCAAGACTTCATTGCAGGTGCCCACGGGGTCGCGCAAGGTCACCATCAGAAACAAGAGCGCGAGATGCCGGCGCTGATCGCGGCTTAAGCGTTCCCGCAGCGCCCAGTCGATGATCGTCAGTTCGCCGGTACGGTTGTTATAGAGCAGATTGCCGGCATGGGGATCGCCGTGAAAAATCGCATCTTCCTGCGCCGCCAAGAGAGGGACCGCGACCAGCGCTTCGATAAGTTGTTCGGCAACTTTCCTGCGCCGCGAGGCGGGCAGGCGAGCCGCCGCGTTTGTCACCTTGATCCCACGCTCCTCGGTGAGCGCCGTAATTCTGGATGTACACAGTGGCTGGATCAGCCGCGGCACGCGAATGCCTTTCATCGACCGATAGAGTTCCCACGCTTCAAGTAATGTCTTCTGCTCGCGGACAAAGTTGACCTCGTGCCGCAGTAAGCGCCGGACTTTCTTGAAAGTATCGGGAAGCAGGTTCCGAGGAAATCCGTAGTTGTGGTGTTGGTCCGCAAAGTATTGAGCCAGTCCCTGCAAATAATCCATGTCCTCCGCAAAGTACTCGGGGATGTGAGGTTTCAGGACTTTGAAAACACCCCGTTCACGCTTTCCGCTGCCCGGGTTACGCCAGGTGAAGCGCACCACCGCACTGACACTGGCCTCCGAGAGAATAGTCGGCGCGATGTGCACGGCGTATTTCTTGAGCCGTGGCCCCAACTCCTGTCGAATGATCGCGACTACGTCCTCCGGCCGGACATCGCGAATTCCATTTTCCAGCCGGGCGAGCGCATTCCGCAGAGCCGGACGGAGGTGCTGGTTGCGTGCGATAACTTGTCCCAGTTTTTGCAGGCCGGGTACTTTTGCGATCAGCCTCAGCAAGCGCACTTCCGCGGAAGTGTTCGACGGGAGCTCAAGTTGTTCCAGGAGCTTGGGGGCGAGGCGCGCGGGCGAGAGCCGCGTCACCACGAACATCATGGCATCCCGAACTGGGGGACGCCAGTTTTTGTAAGCCTGCGGAACTAACCTCTCCACCGGAACGATTTCGTCGACGATCCATCTCGCCATCGCGTCCCGCAGGGCCTCGCCAGCCGGACTTCGCAGCCCGGCTTCAATGGCACGGGTCTGCTCGGTAGCGGTGGCCCCTTTGGGCAGGAAATCAGCAAGGGCGGCGCGCAACTGTTCCGGAGCTAGGCGGCGTAAACCATCTTCGATGAGGGCCGACCCGATGCTAGACGAACCAATGCTAGACGAACCAATGCTAGACGAACCAATGATAGACGAATCGCTGACAGACGAACCCGCCATAGGGGCCACCTGACCTTTTATACGATAGGCCAGCGCAGGTGCCTCCGCTGTGATTGCCGTCACGACATCATGAGAAGGCAGTTGACCGCTCAGAACCTTCAGGACACTTGAGCCGATCCCGAGCGCCACGCCGGAATCCATGAAGGCGTCCTGGTTTTTCTACAGGCCCGGAGCGGCCTTGGTCGAAATCATCGTCCTGTTGGCCGCCATCGCCATGACCGCTATGCGATTCGCGGGATTCTCACGCCTAGCATTTTGGCTGATGACACCCTACGGCGCCTGGGTCCTATATGCTTCCTACCTAAACTTTGGAATCTGGCGGCTGAATAAAGGCACAGCATGAAGGTCCTGGTTACTGGTGCGTCCGGCTACATCGGCCGGCAACTGGCGGAAAAACTCTCGGCAGTGGGTCACGACGTCACCTGTATGGTCCGTAATGCCGCG
>JBEKYF010000156.1:0-4812 GCA_049511255.1 Terriglobales bacterium
GAGAGAGAGCCCGAGACCGGTGCCATTGCCCTTGGTGGTGTAGAAAGGCCGGAAAATGTTGGGCAGGTGCTGCGGAGAGATACCGCGCCCGTTGTCGCTGACAACCACACTGGCGTAATTGTCTCGCGAACCGATCTCGACCAGCACAGTCCCCGCTCCCTCCATTGCCTGGACAGCGTTCAGGAGCAAGTTCAGAAGCACCTGGTGAATCTGACTGCTGTCGTGCTCGACTTCCGGCAGATCGGGCGCTTTCTGTAGCTCGATCTTGATTGGTTTGGAGAGCACCTGCTGGCGCGCCAGCATTACCGCGTGTTCCACGGTGGTGTTGAGGTTGCTCCGGCAAATCTGCGGCGGGTGAGGCCGCGCCGTTTCCAGAAGATCGGTCAATATGCGATTGATCTGCACGATTTCCAGGCGAACATCTTTCACCACTGCAAGCGCGGGACTGGTCGGAGGCAGATCGCGGCCGATGATTTCGATGACGCCCGCGATTCCGGCAAGCGGGTTGCGAATCTCGTGGGCCAAGCCTGCAGCCAACTCGCCGAGCGTCGCCAGGTGCTCGGCGCGAGACACTTGCGTGCGATGCAGGCGCTCAATCTCCTCCCGGCTCTCGCGCAACTGCCGCATCATGTAATTGAAGTTGCGGCCGAGGTCTCCGATCTCGTCGTGGCGCCGGGAGAAGCTGACCGCGACGTCCAGGTTGCCGTCACTCACCAGCGCGATTTTCTCCTGCAACTCGACCATGGGGCGCTGGATCACATAGGCAAGCACGACAATTAACACTGCACATATGGCGACCGCGACTGCGCCGGCGCCGATCAGCACCGTGTGGCGTACCGGGTCCCGCAAAGATACGGTCGCTACCAGGAACAGCAGCAGCCCTGCCAGCAGTACGAACACTACCGGCACGAGTGCCTTGAGCTGCCATTTGAAGCGTAGAGAACTCAATTCGAGGTCTTCCGCTTGCGACGAACCCGCGGACGACGAACCTACGGACAACGAACCTGCGGACATTGTGCGCTCGCTTTCACCCGGCCCAGCCAAAGGTTGGTGGGCCGCAGCAGTCGGTTGGACCGTTTCTGCCAAAGGCCCAGTTAGATTCGCCGCGGATGGAGTGGGGCTAGGCATAAGCGTGCAGTCCTGGCAAAAGGTAAGTCACTCCGAAGAAAGTGAACATCACTACGGCAAAGCCAATGATGGCGAAGTAAGCGGCGCGCCGCCCCCGCCATCCCCGAGTGACGCGCATGTGCAAATAGCCGGCGTACACCAGCCAGGTAATCGCGGCCCAGGTTTCTTTCGGATCCCAACTCCAATACGAGCCCCAAGTCTGATTCGCCCAATATGCTCCGGAGGCGATCATCAGAGTCAGCAAGGGGAAGGCAAGACCGATGGTTTTGTAGGTGATGCGGTCGAGGTCGTCGGCGCTGGGCAGCAAACGCCCCAGATCCGGGCGCCGCCACAGCAGCAGCAGATAAAGGAGCGAGATGAATACGCCGCCTACCAAGCCCGACAGTATGAAGGGACTAGCGGCGAGGCTTGTCGGGAATAATCCGTCGGCGTCGAGCGAGGGATAGCGGCCATCGCGGGCACGCAGAATAAACATGACCAGCGTCATCACCTGAAGCAGAATGCCGAGAAATACGGCGCGATTGGCGTGCGTCAGGAAGCTATCGTTCCCCTTCCAGCGCGCCAACCCGTAGAAGACCAGCGGCCATGCCACCACCAAAAGCGTCAGCGTCATCAGCCAGCCGAGGTCCGGAATGGTGACGAACAATCGCACGCCCCTGGAAAGGAAGACCTCCGATTTTTGTTCCGGATTCCACGCCACCAGGCTCAGGCCGCCCCACTTCTCAAAGCGCGTTAGAACGACGCTCGCGTAAATGGCAAGTGTGCTGGCACTAGTCGCGGCGAGGAAGGTCTCGGTCTTCACGTTGTCCTGGATCAGGAACATCGCGGCCAGAGCGAAGCTTAGCGCACAGGCGGCGTAGGCCAGCATGGCCAGCGTGACGTGCACGTGCAGCCAGGTCGACTGCAGGGCAGGAACCAAGGGATGCACATCGGTTCGCAGCAATTGCATCAGCACCACGCCTACAATTGCCACCGGCATGGTGACCGTGCCAATGACCTTGACGCCATACTTCTTTTCAGCCACCAGCGTAAGCACGGCCAGCGTCCAGACGAAGCTGAGCAGCATTTCATAAACGCTCGAAAACGGCGCATGTCCAGCTTCGTACCAGCGATGGGCAATGGCTGCGGTATTAGCGATCAATCCAAGCCCGGTGGCGAGCGATGCGAACTTCACGTACGACTCAGTGCCGGTGATTCCAAATCCCAGATACAACGCGCCGGCGCCGGAGTAGAAAATCAGAGCGGCGAAGAGCAGGTTCGTCTCGTTCAAGAGATTGCCACTCTTGACCACGTTCAGAAATGCCATGAACAGCAGGAACGCAATTGCCAATCCGACCAGTACGATCAGGGTCACGCCTGTGGCCGGTTGCTGCTGTTCTACCTTTACTCGTGCCATTTACATCCTCCAATGATTCGGTTCAGTTCCCGGAGACGGTAGCGACCCGTGTGCGCGTAAAGGTTTTGGGAATGGGTTTCAGTTCTTCTTCCACCAACTCCACCAGATCGTTGAAGCGCTGCTCAAACGCGTCCCGGTTGCGGTTCGCAGTTCCTCCGATCCACAGTGAGTTCTTGCCCGTCTTGGGGTCGCGAACCGGTACCACCCAAAACCGCATGTGCACGACGTAGAACACGAATGCCAGTCCAATGCCCATCAGCACCACACCTGACCAGACTCCCCATTGTCCCGGTTCGTGCGAAACCTGCAATCCCGTGAAGTGGCCCATCTTCAAGTCGGTGGCTTGGAACTGATAGGGCGCCAGCGAGTTGTCGGCAACCCCGTCCATCGCTGGGAGCCACACGTCGAAGTCTTTCCCGGCACGCTTCGAAGTCACAACCAAGTGGGCTGCGGGATTTTCCAACTGGTTCGATTTCCGGTATACCTGCCCGTCACGAACGGCGTAGTCGGGGAAGAATTCGGCGAAACGCACCGTAGTATCGGCGTCGAGTGAAACGGTGTCGTTCACCGCCAACCCGACTTCCTGCTTCTCGCCAGAACCGTTGCTCGGAGTCGCGACCAGCACGAACTTGTCGACCTTGCCATTCGGGCCGTAACTCGACTGGTAGAAGCGGACACCGTTGTAGAGGAGCGGATCGTTCACGACAATTTCTTTCTTCTGCACATCCCGTCCGTCTTCCACCACGGCCAGCTTGGACCACCACTTCTTCGGGGTGCCGTCCTTATAGTTTTCCTGACCGGCGGCATCGCAGCGAATGGCAAACGGGAGCGTGCGCGTGCTGCCATCGTGCAACTCAACGATGTTGGAACTCTGCCCCTCGTTCAGACTGAGATATCCACGCCAGCCCCAAATGCCATCCACGACCGTGCCAAAAAAAATGAGCAGGAGGCTGGCGTGAACGATGTACACGGCTAGCTCGGAGATCCGGTGCCGTTCCGCGAAAATTCCGAAGTGGTCTTCGCGCACAACCCGCTCGGGTTTGAATCCCAGCGAATGCAGTGCACGCTCAGCCGCCACCAACCCCGATTCTTCGTCCGCGATGGCCAGCGATTTCTGCGGATGTGAAGCGCGGCGGAAGCTTTCATCGGGATATTTGTACGGACGCGAGAAGTAGCGCCACGAGTTGGGGAAACGATCGATGGAAGCCGCTGTGATGCAGAGGCTGACCAGCAACAGCAATCCGAGGAACCACCAGGCGTGAAATACGTCGGTCAACCCGACCGCGTCCAGGATCCGGAGCACATGCGGGGAGTAGGCGTTCTGCATCTCGTCGGGCTCGGTGGCCGGCCGCTGAAGCACAATGGTTCCGACCGCCGAGAGAATCACGACCAGGATTAACAGAACCACTCCGGTCTGGATGGAAGCAATGGTGCGCCACGTTTTGTGGGCGAGTGCACGCAAATTCATGGTTGTACCCTATCCCCGTTCCCCAAGCTTGAAATGCAAGTTCTGCGCCAGACTTGCCATAACCTGTAACAAACAGATTTTGTGGCACTTAGTAGACACAATGGCGATGGGGACGAGCGCCGTTTTGGGCTAAATCGCGCATTCCCACTCAGTTCGGCAGGGATTTCACACATCACACAAGCATCGTGACCGCCCTCACTCACTCTTGTGATGGCCTGCCGCGGCGACTCCGGATGCGAATGGGAAGCGGGGCGGGGGCATGCAGCTTTCTCCATCTCGGCAACTGGCGGTGAGAACGTCCGGCATTACTTGGGTCATTTCACCAATTTGAGTGTGGGAGAAAGCCCATTTAGAACCTCCACGGCGTCTGATGCATTTCGCAACAAGTCCATCGGTCCGCATAACCTGTTTCAGTCCAGTCACTTATGGAGACGATAAGAATTTCCACACCGCCCTCCCGGGCGGCGACTCTCGTGCATCAGTACCAAACGGAGACTTGGGTGAACCGCCTTCACAAGTTCGTGAGCCAGAATCAGAGGCCCGGGCGCCTTGGGAGTCAAAGCTCCTCGCTCACCGGCCCGATTCTGCGCAGTCTACTGGGCCTGAGCTTGGTCGCGATCTGCTTGCCACGTGCTTTCAGTGCTGTTCACCCCGTTCCGCTCGATCCGAAGATCGATAGCGCCAAGTGCCTCGAGTGCCATGAAGACAAGTCGAAAGGCAACGCCGTCCAGTCCGCCATTGCGATGGGCTGTCTGAACTGCCATGAGGTCCGGGTCAACAAGGACGTTACCCGCGTCAAGCTCATCACCACCACCCCCTA
>JBEKYF010000157.1:0-4587 GCA_049511255.1 Terriglobales bacterium
GGCCGGAAAATGAATCCGCGGGACACCAGCGGATGCAGCCAAAACCCTTCCCCGAGTCACAAAATCACGGTGACTGGAGAGAATCTAAGTCGCGGCGTCCCTTTTTCCGCAGCCTGCTAGACCCCCCAGATAGTGCTTCCGTATTTGTTTGGGAAGCTGGTTGAAAGTCACTTTATCTTTTTGACCGACGGAAAAAGTGGTCCGCTCATGTATGTCTCCTTTTCAGAACTTAAAACCAACATCTGCAAACCTAACGTGGCCGATTGGCATAGTGTCCATTGGAAACATTCTGAATTCAGTCGGAGAAGCTATCCATGTACCATCCGCCGCCTTCAACCCGGTCGCAGCCACACTTTCCAGAACTCATCTTCACAAACTCATTCACGAGACGCTTCCAGTCTGCGGATCGTGTACTGGTCGCTCTCAGGGCATAGTCCGTCCAAAGCCTCCCCTCGCATTTCGCCAGTCGCCGTTGTGAAACTCACGAATGAACCACAGGCTACGCAGGTGCTGTGATATCCCGACCGCCCCCGATACCAACCATTTGAATTGATCGTGTGACCGAGGTTCGACAAGCGTCCGTTCACATTCTCCAATACCTCCGATGCCCGCCGAAGGACTGAGCGCGTACGCTCAGCCTCTTGCTCTGGATCGGCTCCGGCCTCACTGGTCTCGGCAAGGATGGCTGCATCCGATAGCCCAAGCACGGATTCGGCCAACTGATTCATGAGTTTCTCCAGAGGATCGCCGTAATTTCTTTTATCTGTCATGTTTTTCGTCTTTCCCCCCCCGCCGTTTCTGGGGCCTAGCAGTGTCACCCGGATTCGCTTCACCGCGGCCGCGTACTGTTTTTCGCCAAGACCATATTTCGACATGATTTCATTCTTCTTCAGGCCGTCCAACAAACCGTGAAGCACTTGGGTCGCTTCGGGGTCGTCTTTGAATTTCGAGAGCACCCGCTCTTCCTCGTCCTTTTCGATCAGACGCTGGTCAGCTGCCTTGTGCCCTGAAGCCACATTGTCGAGCGGCGAGTGTTCTTGTTCCTCAGCATCGTGTATAAGGAAGTCCGACATCAGATAGGCTTCCATCTCCTTGAACTGGCGTTTCCAGCAGTTAGAAATGCTCCGCATGGCCTCCGTGAGGTGCCTCTCGATATCGACATCTTTGTTCCAGTGTCGGCCCTTCTGGGTGTCCTCCGCTCCGATCAATGTCCGCAGCTCGGCTTCCTGAAGCAGGTCTTCCCCAGTCCTGCCACGAGCGGCCCGCCCGAGACCCTGAACCCGAAAGTCGGCGGATCGCTGGAGTCGCAGCAACTCTGAAGGGGTTAAGGCTTCGATAGCTCGATCAACCTCGATCTTCTCCAGCAGACTGCGCAACTGTCTGATGGCGACCAGAACGGGGATGTGCATCAACTCGCGCGGTCGTGGCACTTCTCCCGCATTGCGGTAGTCCAATGCTGCGATGACCATCCCCTGCGAGGGATTCGTCTCGCGGATCGCCGTCGCAAGCGCAGTCCCATTTGTCTGTAGTTCTGCAAGAAGGTCGATTTCGACCTCTTTGCTTTGGGGCACGAAATAGTCGATAAGCACTAAATTGAACGGGGCAAAATCACGGTACAAGCGGAGCCCCTCCTTACTATTCGCAGCGGTACGTACCGTGTACCCCTCGTCCTTCAAGGACCTTCTGAAGATATGCAACAAGGAGCTGTCATTTTCGACCAGCAACGCTGACTTGCGGGAGGCATTTATGCTTCTTGGCGGCGGTAAAGGGGGTTCAGGAGGTTCAGGGTATGGGAGGAAGTGCGCCATTTTTCTTCTCCGCTCTAAGAAACTTCTAATAAACTAATGCTCCCAGCGCGGCTTGACTTGTTGACTTTTGTGGTCGAGGCGATTACCGAAGTAATAGTGGGGAAGCTGTATCTTCAGCTCACCAGCCGGAGGATTGACTACGTGTTCCACCACCAGTGGCGCCTGTTTCGAGCCTAAGGACGGTGCGGAATCGATTCCCGAGCGCCTCCAGCAACGCATGTTTATCTTCGGTGTACATCCGTTCAAGCTCTCTTTCTTCCGATTCGCTTAGGCGGCTCAAAACCAAGTTAATCATGTCGGTATTGATCACGCCGTGCTTCACGTCTGAAATAGGTTCGGCGTGCTAATCGAGGCCGTATGCACTCAGGAACCGGAGCACAAATCGACCAATGTTTCCCCTTCGCCTCGCGCAGGTATACTCTCTCGCGGCGCGTTTATAACGAGTGGAGAAGCGGCTTCCGTCTGCTGCCGTAATGCCACCCATTCGCGGGATCGAAAACGCACAACCTTGTTGCCTGCGCGAGCGTGTGCTGTCGCTTCCACATACGTCTCAAAACACATCCATGTTGTCCAAGTCCAGTGATCGCCCACCCTGATTCGGGTCATTACGGCGTAACGGGAATCGCCGACTGCTTCTGGTATGGGATCCAACGGCGACTTGTCAGTGCGAGGTGCATAGTGCACACGTTGAAATTCTGCCTCCTCCTCTGCTGTCAAAGAGCGCATGACACCATTCTCGACGCCGACAACGTAGCCGCCAGCGCACGGAATACAGCAATCAGCGTCCACAATCGTTTCGTGTTCTTGCGAGCAACCGAGGAGAAATCCAGAATCGGTCCAAGCTGCGGAATAGAACATTGAACTCCTCGCTTCGCGGCTATCCGCCCGTATGCAGAGACGCGGCGTTCGGATAGCGTTAGTCGGCTTGAGCCGAGCACACGTATTTAATGCCGTCTATCGTTGACGAATCTCTGGACTGAGGCCCGACCGGAAAATTTACTTTCCTGTGCAGTTATCTAATGCACCGTTTTCAGCAGATTCCGACGAGAGGAAAAAATCTCTGGTTGGTGGACTTTTGACACCGCAGGTACTCCCAAGGTCGGACGGAATGATCCGTGTCCCTGCGGCTCGGGCAAGAGCACCCGGATCAACCGCGTGGCTAACGACGACGAAGAATGCTCCGCACCCGTGGAACTCGCACGGATTCAGAATCGGCTCTTCTCGTAGTGGGGACTGTGTCGGGCTACCGCTCACATGGGAATTAGCGTAGCTTCTTCTTAGTAAATGGAACCGCATACGCGGCGGCGGGGTTGTGCGAAACTGCTGCCGAAGCCTTGCGGTAGTAGTCCACGGCTTTGTCCCTCTCGCCCAGTTTTTCGTAGGTCTGACCCATCATGCACTGGATAAACGGGTCGTTCTGGTTCGCCTGGTTTAGTGCTTCGAGAGCCGCTTTGTAATCTCCGGCGTAAAACGCGACATAGCCTTTCAAATAAGGGAAGAACGGCGCTTGCTCAGGAATGGTGCCCTTGTCGAGAATCGCCTTTGCCGCAGCAACATGCTTTTGCGCTTCCGCTGGGTCGCCGCGCCGGGCGGTAATGCGAGCCTGTGCGTGCTCCCACCGGAAGTTCCATAGGTCTTGGCGAGCGGGCTTGATGTCGGGTTCCTTCAGTCCCGTGTCGTGGCCAATCTGGTACCACTTGTACGCAGCGTCCAAATCGCCGGAGTCGATGCAAACACGAGCCGCCTCGTCCGCAATCTCTCCCTGCTGAAAGAAGTTCTTCACGCTGCCGTGGAAGTCGAAAACCTGTTGTTCGTACTCAACGGTTTTCCTGCAATTCCCCTCGAAAGCATATGACATCGCCATCGCTCTCTTGGCTGATGCCTTGCCCTCGGGCGTGTCCGCAACCTCGATTGCCTTCGCGAAATACTTCCGGGCCTCCTCGCCTTTCCCCATCAGGTCGAGTACGCTCCCAGCCGCAACGTTGGCAGGAACCGAATCCGGCGAAGTCTGGAGAGTCTGGCGATACAGCGCCAACGCCTCTTCCGGCTTTCCCTCCCGCATCAACTGCTGGCCTTGTTTGAAGAACTCCGGTTGTTGCTGCTGGGCGGGCGCTTGTGCAAATAGCGGAGCCAGAGAACCGAGCATGACGAGCAATGCCGAAGCAATCGCGCCGATGGTCACTTTCATGAGCCTGATTATAAATCGCTACATATTGAACAGGTAGCGCGTCTCCACTGTGGCACGCAGGAACATCTCTAATCCTCGGTCTCCAAGTCCGCTGTCTCTTCCCAGTTGTCGGGCGGCACGGACACGCCCCAGATGTTTCGTGGCTCATCCAGTTCGATCCCGCAGTGCAGCGGGTTCTTAGGATCGATATAGACAACCCGAGCCGCACGCAGGCGAACGCGGCAGTGGCATAGCTTCCGGCAGTCCTCAAGAGCGGTTGGCGGGTCGGCGGGGCCTGTCGTAGGTGCCTTGGCAGTGGGTGAAGGATGAAGCGCGAACATTTCATCAAGGTAGTCGAGGAGGCGCTCGACTCGCTGCCAAAGCTGCTAGAATCAGGGCGCGTTTGTGGGCGAAGTCCTGCCGGAGGTCAGTCATGGCGATCCTCGATCTGTGCGACGAAGAATCTGCTGCCGTTCATCCTGAATCCACCGTCGCCGAAGCCATCCGGCTCATGCTGGCACGCCGCGTGGGCGCTGTCGTGGTAGTGGACGCCAACTGTGTCGTGGGCATCTTCACCGAACGCGACGTGCTGAAGAAGCTGGCGCTGAGTGG
>JBEKYF010000158.1:0-3805 GCA_049511255.1 Terriglobales bacterium
TTGGAAGGCGCCGCATGGAGCGCGACATAGGCCGTCTTACGGGTCACTACATCATCTGCGGCGCCGGACGCGTCGGCCGCAGTGCCGCGCGCGAGTTGGCGCGCCGCCCCGCTCAGTTCGTGGTCATCGAAAGCAACGAGGCCAAAGCGCAGAAATTCGCCAGCGAGAACTGGCTCATGGTCATCGGTGATGCTACCCAGGAGCACACCCTGCGCGACGCACAGATCGACCGCGCGCGCGGTCTCGTCGCGGCCACCACCACCGACGCCACGAATCTTTATATCGTGCTGACCGCCCGCAGTCTGAATCCGGGCCTCCGCATCATCGCCCGCGCCAGCGAAGAGATGGCGGAGAAGCACCTGCGCAGCGCGGGCGCCGATTCCGTCGTCTCTCCCTATGTTTTTGCCGGACAGCGTATCGCCCATTCGTTCCTGCGTCCGCACGTGGTCAGTTTCCTGGACACTGCCACCACGCATCTTGGCATCGATCTCGAAATCGGCGAAGTGCCGGTCACCGCCCGCAGCCCGTTTGCCGGTAAGACCATCGAGAACTCGCGCATCCGCCAGGACCGCGGCGTCATCATCCTCGCCATCAAGCGCGAGACGGGCATGCGCTTCAACCCCGCGCCTGACGATCGCATCGAGGCCGGCGATTTTCTGATCGCCATGGGCGAGCCACAACAACTTCGCGAACTCGAACAGACGGTCGGGGTCGAACCATGAAAATCGTGAGCGCGGCGGAAATGCGCGAGATCGATCGCGTCACCTCGGAGCGCTTCGAAATACCTTCCATCACCTTGATGGAGAACGCCGGCTCGGCCGTCGCCCGTTTCATCCTCTCCGATTACCCGCAAGCGGAGCGCGTCGGCATTCTCTGCGGCAAAGGCAATAACGGAGGAGATGGATTCGTCGTGGCCCGCAAGCTGGTCGAAGCGGGCCGTGCGGTTCGCGTTCTGCTGTTGTCGGATCCCGCGGAGCTTCGCGGGGATGCAGCGGCCATGTTTCAGGACATGCTGCAAAGGCTCCAGCCACTGCAAATTGCGCCCCTCATCGTGCGCGAGGCGAGTGGGCTCGATTCCTCGGATGCGGCGGAGATCTTCGCGGCGGACGTGATCGTGGACGCAATTCTCGGCACCGGTTTTCGTCCGCCGGTGAGCCCGCTCTATGCAGCAGCGATCAGCAAGATGAATGCGGCTGCGGCTCCAATTATTGCCGTCGACATTCCCTCAGGCGCCGATGCCGACGCCATCCGCTCAACAGGCGCGACTGGCTCCCGTACCGCAATCGGGGAGAAAGCACGTGCCGATGCCGTCGTGACCTTCACCGCTCCGCATCCAGCGCACGTTCTTGCGGCGCTGACGAGCGGGCCGACCGTGATTGCGCCCATCGGTTCACCGCCAGAAGCCATCGTCTCGCAGCTCGGACTTCATCTTAGTACTCCCTTCGATTTCGCTCCGCTGCTCGCGCCCCGAGCGCGTGACGCCAACAAGGGCAGCTACGGACACGTGCTGGTGATCGGAGGATCGCTCGGCAAAGCGGGCGCGGCGGCGATGGCGGGATTTTCCGCGCTACGAGCGGGCGCCGGTCTTTCGACAGTCGCCACGCCAAAGTCCGTGCTCGCGACCGTAGCGGCTTTTCATCCAGAAGTCATGACCGAGCCGCTGGCAGAAACCGAACAGGGCACGATCTCACTGGAAGCGCTCGGATCAGGCCTCGATGCGCTGCTCGAGCGCAAGACGCTCGCCATTGGCCCAGGCATTTCGCGCAATTCCGAGACCGCCGAATTTGTGCGCGCAATCGTCAAGCGCGGCGACGCGTCGTCGTTCGGCAATTCGGTCGTCAATATGGTTGTGGATGCCGACGGCCTGAACGCCTTCGAAGGAGCGGCCGACAAGCTGAATGGCCGCGGACAAACCCTGGTCATTACCCCGCACCCGGGAGAAATGGCGCGCTTGACCGGTTTGAGCATTGCCGAGATTCAAGCGAACCGCCTGGAAGTCGCGCGAAACTTCGCCCGCGAGCACAAGTTGATTGTCGTGCTCAAGGGACATCGCACCTTGATTGCAGCGCCCGATGGCGCCGTCTGGGTGAATCCCACCGGCAATCCGGGCATGGCAACCGGAGGCACCGGAGACATCCTCACCGGGATGGTGGCTGGCCTAATTGCGCAACATCCGCAGCATGCACTCGAAGCAACCGCTCTCGCCGTCTATCTTCACGGACTGGCGGGCGATCTGGCCAGTGCATCCGTCGGCGAGAGTTCTCTGGTGGCGACGGACCTCGTGCGCTTCCTGCCCCAAGCGTTCGCAGAAATGCGGAATCGGAAGTCCGAGGAGATTCGGCTTCACGCCTAGGTTAGCGCGGAATGTAATTGTCGAGCAGCGGAAGGAACTGCGACCCAAGCTTCATCACCCGCGCCTGAGCCGCATCGGGAGACTCGCCGTTGAGCATCGGGGTCATCAAGCGCACCAGCCCGCCGTCGCTGCGATTCATGCGAACCGAATCGGACACCAGATAGTACTTGGCCCAATACTCGCTGGCCACCACGCGGCCATGGGCCTGAAACCAGTACAGCACCAGTTGCCGGTCTCCCAGTTTTGAAACCACGTAGCGGTTGACGGGGAACGAAGAGCCGTCGGGACGCTTGATCTGAACGAACTCTCGCGAAGTCGGAACCCACCCCGCGCCCGGCAGGCAGTGGTTCGGTGAATGGATCGTGTCGCCCGCCTTCTGCGACGGAAAGTACGCAATATAAAGATTGATCCACGGTTGGGGTTGGTTCGCGTTTTCGTAATCGCGCACCAGAAACTCGCCTGGCCCAAGGATGTCGAGCGTCTGCTGGTCGAGAACGGTGTCGATTCCCGTCCAGTCATCAATCTGCCGAGGCAGGGAACCGAGAGACGCTCGCGGCGGAAAATACTCGCTGCGCGAATGGGCCTGAAGCACGAGCGCCGTGGCGAACATGAGCACAGCCGCAATCCCGAAGCGAAGTGACCCGGCATTCATGCGGATTTCACCTCCGGGCCGATCTTCTCCGAGCTACCCCAGATGAGCGAGATCACCCGGTGTACAGCGAACAACATGATCAGTGCCACCACGAAGATCAGCCATCCCGAAAAGGTATGGAAAAATCCCTCTGCTTTATCCGGATCCCAGTACTGCACCAGCAACCCTGTGCCAAAAATGCGAAAGCTGTTGGCCGCCACTGCGATCGGTACCGCTGAGACTGCCAGCACCACTCGCACCCAGCACCGAGTTTCCATCAGGTAGCCGTAAATGATGGCCAGCGTGACCAGGGTTAGAAGCGACCGGATTCCGCTGCATGCCTCCGCGACGTCCAGCGGCATGGCAGCGAGCACGATCACATTCCCCTGCCGCAACACGGGAACTCCGACGAATTCCAGCAGTGCGGTGGCGAGCTTTGAGGCCAGCAACTGAAGGGGAAAGGTGACCTGCTGAAGAATCAGGGTCGGGATCGGGACCATCAAAATCAGAAAGGCCCAAGGGAACAGAACCGCGCGAAAGAACGTCCATCCCTGAAACAGAATGATCAGGCCCGCCAGCAGGATCAGCAGCGACACCCGCGAGAAAAACAATTCCGCGCCCAAGACTCCCAGCGCCAGCATAAGCAGGCTTAGCACCACCAGCGGAAGACCCGCCCAGGAAGGGGCCGGGGCAATTGCCTTCAGTTTCTTGCGGTCCTGCCAGAGAACAAACAAAGCAAAGAGGGGGACGAAGATCCCGTGCTCGAAATTCGGATCGTGGGAGGGACCGACCCACTGCAGGAAAAGGCGGGCGAGAATCGA
>JBEKYF010000159.1:0-4840 GCA_049511255.1 Terriglobales bacterium
CCAGTTAGTCGCCGACCTGCAGCGTGAATTCGGCGCGCACTACTATGGCAGGCGCGATCTGCACATTTCCGATGAGCTCAAGGACAGCGCCATCCGCCGCGCCGCCGATCCGCGGACGACGAAGCTCGGTCGTTATTCCATATTGCGCAAGGAAAATCGCGACGGCGTGAAGTGCTTCCTCGACGCTCCCAAGCATGGCAACGGCGCCGATGCCTGGGTATTGTTTCGGGCCTCCGGTACCGAACCTATGCTGCGATGCTACGCGGAAGCGGCCACGCCCGAGCTGGTCGAAGAAATTCTTGAAACCGGCGAAAGATTCGTACGGCAGAACTGACCGTGAGTCGTCCTCAAGTTCGGACTTCAAAAAAAGAAATGAGGAATATAATCTGGCTTGCTTCCCGAAGGAGCAAGCGGAGGAAACGAGATGGATCAACTGTACTGGATTCCGATGGGGATCGTCGCTTTCATAGTGCTCTACTTGATTCTGGGAAGCTTTTTTACCGTGCGCACGGCCGAGGTCGCCGTGATCACGCGATTCGGCAAGTTCCTTCGGGTCGCCCAGCCTGGATTGAACTGGAAGCGGCCGTTCTTCGATTCCGTGACAGGCACAGTGAGTCTGCGTGTGAATCAGATCACTCTGACCATGGAGACAAAGACCAAAGACAACGTGTTCGTCACCATTCCTATTTCGGTGCAGAATCGTGTTCGCCCGGAAAAAGTCTACGATGCCTACTACAAGTTGTCCGATCCGGTGGCGCAGATCAAATCCTACGTCGAGCAAGTGATCCTGGGGCATGTCCCAGGTATGACGCTGGACGAAGTGTTTGCTTCGCAGTCCAGTATCGCCGCAGCGGTCAAGCAGGAACTGGATGCGGACATGGCGTTATTCGGATACGAAATTGTGAATGTGCTGGTGACCGATATTGTTCCTGATGCCAAGGTGAAGGCGGCCATGAATGATATCAACGCAGCCCAGCGCGAACAGGTAGCCGCTAATGCCAAGGGCGAGGCGGAGAAGATTCTGGTGGTCAAGAAGGCCGAGGCCGAAGCGGAAAGCAAGGCTCTGCAGGGACAGGGGATCGCGAATGAAAGGAAGGCCATCATCGAAGGGCTGCAGGTCTCGATCGAACAGTTCCAGAAGGTGGTGGAGGGGGCGTCCGCAAAAGAAGTCATGCAACTGGTGATGGTTACACAGTACTTCGATACCCTGAAGTCGATTGGCGAGAACGACAAAACCAACACGCTGTTTCTGGCGCACTCGCCCGGGGCCGTCAAGGATGTCTCGGATCAGATTCTGCAGTCCATGCTGGGGGCGGAGAAAGCGAACGGGTAAGGCTCAAGAGTCCCCATCCATGCCGCAGAAACTTGACGGACTTAGCACATCCAACCTTTAAATATTCTGACCGTTGAGCCGGCCCTTTCGCGTTCAGGCCAGCCTCGGAACGCGATAGGATAGTGACAACACCCTTAGAATGATGGCTACCACGGAAATCGCACCGGTTCTCGCCGATTCTCCGGAATCGCGCCGCTACAACCGCATCAAGCGGTGGCTGGGCGTTGCCGATTTCGCGATCGGCTTCGCTCTGCTCGTCGTGCTCCTGGCCACCGGCTGGACCGGAACGCTCCGCGATCTGGCGGAGCGTGGCGCTTCGCAGAACTACTCTTTCGCCGTTTTCCTCTACGTCCTGATGCTGATGCTGATCGGCAAAGTGCTGGGAACCCCGCTCGATTACTACGGTTTCCGGCTCGAGCACCGCTACAACCTTTCCAACCAGAAATTCCGCTCGTGGCTTTGGGATGAATTCAAGAGTTTTCTGATTGGCCTGGTCATGGCCACGATTGTGGTGGAACTGCTCTACATGCTCATACGCCAGAGCCCGCAGCACTGGTGGTTGATCGCGTGGGCGGTTTTCCTGGGACTCTTTGTACTGCTCGCGCAACTCGCGCCGGTTGTGCTGTTTCCGATTTTTTATAAATTCGAGCCGCTCGAAAACGAGGAACTCAAGCGCCGCCTGATCGTCCTGAGCGAACGCGCCGGCACGCGCGTGCGCGGTGTTTATAAATGGCATCTTTCCGAGAAAAGCAAGAAGGCCAACGCCGCGTTGACCGGGCTCGGCGCGACCCGCCGCATCATTCTCGCCGACACCTTGCTGGACAACTATTCTGACGACGAAATCGAAGCCGTGCTCGCGCACGAACTTGGGCATCACGTGCAGCGGCACATTCTGAAAAGCATTTTCGTGCAGGCGGGAATCACGCTGTTCGGCTTCTGGCTGGCCAACACCGTTCTCACTTACGCCGTGTATCAACGCCACATGTTCGAGACTATGCACGATTTCGCCAATCTGCCATTGCTGATTCTGGTCTCGACCGTGCTCTCGTTCTTGCTGATGCCCGCGCTCAACGCCTACTCGCGCTTCAACGAGCGGCAGGCCGACCGCTATTGCTTCCAGTCCGTGGCTAGCGTCGAACCCTTCATTTCGGCGATGAATAAATTGGCCGAGCAGAATCTCGCCGAAAAAACCCCGTCCCGCTGGGTCGAGTGGTTGCTTTACTCACATCCTGCCATCGGAAAAAGAGTCGCCGCCGCCGAAGCCTGGGAGAAGTCAGAGAAAATTGCTGATTGAGTAATTTGTAATTTGGTAATCTGAAATCGGTCCCATGCCGCGCTTGGCGTCTCGGGCTTGAATCTGATTTTCAAATTACCAAATTACCCGATTACAAAATTACAAATTCTTCTCCAGAATCGCTTCGACCCGCTGCACATCCTCCTCCGTGTCGACGCCCACGGTGTCGAACGGCGTTTCTGCTACGTAGATCGGAACTCCGTTCTCGAGAAAGCGCAACTGCTCCAGCCGCTCGCTGCGCTCGAGCGGCGATTCCGACCAGCGCACGAAGTTATCCAGCGCGTCCTTCCGATAGCCATAGAACCCAAGATGTTTGTAGTACCGCGGACCCACTCCATCGCGGTCATGCGGGATGGTTGCCCTCGAAAAATATAAGGCCCGCCCCGCGCTATCCGTCACCACCTTCACCGCGCTCGGATTGTTGATGTCAACCTCGGCGGCCGGCGTCTTCAGCGTCCCCACCTCGACCCCCGCGCCCCGCATCACCGCGATCAAGCTCTCGATATGCTCGGGCCGAGTCAGCGGTTCATCGCCCTGAACATTCAAATAAACATCTGCCGAAATCGCGTTCGAGATCTCATGGACCCGATCGGTGCCCGACCGATGCGCCGCCGAAGTCATGCGCGCGGCAAAGCCTCGCTCTTCGCAGAACCGCATGATTTCATTCGAATCCGTGGCGACAACGACTTGGTCCAGCGATGAACACCGCCGCACTCCGCGATACACCCAAGCCAGCAACGGCTCGCCGGCGATCGCGCGCAGCATCTTGCGGGGCAGGCGCGTCGAATTGAGGCGCGCCGGAATCACAGCGATGACTTTCATGCGCCCAGTTTCGCATGGAGCCACGCGGTTTGACAC
The DNA here is from genome assembly GCA_049511255.1 of Terriglobales bacterium. GTDB lineage: Bacteria > Acidobacteriota > Terriglobia > Terriglobales > Acidobacteriaceae > Acidiflorens. Next base: position 3,486 of record JBEKYF010000159.1, read on the forward strand.
TCCATTCGTTTGACACTGCATTCCATGCACTTTTAGAATAAGTCAGGGACGCGTCCACCCGCGTCTGCGGGATTCTGTGCCCATTTCCGGGCTGTCCCTGGTTCCCTTCCGCGTATTTCCGGATTGGCGGTGTAGCTCAGGTGGTTAGAGCGACGGTCTCATAATCCGTAGGTCGTAGGTTCGAGTCCTACCGCCGCCACCAGATCGTGCAGGCGAATCCTGCGAATGCCGCCAGCACGGGAAGGAATACGCGATGGTAGAGATTGTCGGGGTCGAGGATCATCTGACGGGAGTCAGCGCGACTGCCATGCGACCGCCAAGCGGCGTAGACCTTCTCGCGCCTGGACATTGTTGCGATCGAGCTTTAGAACAAGTCCGTATTCGTAACGCGCCAGACGATAATCGCCGCGCGCTGTTGAGGAATCAGCCTGGCTCAGCAGATCCGGGATGTCCTGTCGGCTGAAACCGTCTACCGTCAAAGCCGATTCCGGAGCGCGTTTTCGGGCAGGCGGCTTTGGTGTGGCTGGCGGTGCAGTTTGCTTGTCATCGTCGCGGGAGCCAGAAGACGCGGTGAGTGAGTCGTGGGCGGTTGCGTTGTCGGCTGCAGGTTGATTGTGGTCACTCGACTCAGCCGCTTGAGGTGAAGCGGCATGGAATGGATCGGCAGGCTTTGGGGACGTCTCCACCGGTGGAGCCGATGCCGGTGCTCCTGAGACGGGTACGCTTTCACTTATCGGATGATCGCTTGACGACTGCGCCACGACCGGCTGCAAGGTTGGTACGGCTGCGGGACTTGAAGCCGCCGGAATTGCGGATGTTTGTGACACGGCCGCCGGAGCATCCGCCGTCTCTGAATTCTGAGGACGGGCGGGCGCGACGCTGTGCTCATCAGCGGCACGGCGAGGAACCTGCGTGGTGTACTCACTGAGCTTTCCAGTGCCTGAAGTCAGGGCTCTGATCTTGCTCTCGAGTTTCGCAACGAACGGAGGAAACGCGCCCGTTCGTGAACGAATGTAGAGAGCCGAACTCGCCGCTGCGATGAGAAGGAGGGCAAAGCCCAGAATCAGACGCGGCCAGATTCGCGGTGGGGCGGACTCAAATTGCGAGAAACGGGGAACAGGTATAGGGGTCGGTGGCCGGTTGCCGACCACCTTTTCTGGTGGAACGCTGACGGGCGGGGTGAGCGGTGCGCGAGCAGATTGCTCATAGAAAGCCATCCGCATTTCTTCGCAAGTCTGGAATCGATCCCTGGGATCTTTGGCGAGGGCTTTCCGAATGACGGCATCGATCCCGCCGGGAATCGCCGGGTTAATGAGCGACGGCGCGACGGGATCCTCATTCACGATCTTATAGAG
>JBEKYF010000160.1:0-3308 GCA_049511255.1 Terriglobales bacterium
ATACTTTCATCCAGATGCAGCAGGAATTCCTGAAGATTGCCGGAAAACAAACTCACAACTGGCTGGATGTAGCCAAGGCCGGAAAACCTTACCAGAGCGAGCACGTGGTGGAACTGGCCCGCGAGGCGATGGACCACTTTGTCAAAACGCAGAAGCACTTCATGGACGTGATCGCCGAGGAGACAGCCAAAGCCACCGGTAGCAAGCACACCAATGGCGTCAAGAAAACCAAGAAGACCGAGTTGTCCCAGCTGGCGCGCCACGCCACGGAGTCGTTCATCGATGCGCAAAGGAAGTTGGTTGATGTAGCCGGGCGACAGATGAACGCCAACGTGAAAACCGCCGGCAAGACTCTGGAACTCTTGCGGCCATTTCCCTTCTTGCCGTTGGGAGAGTTGACTCGTGAAGGAGTGAAAAGCTACGTCGACGCCCAAAAGGAGTTGATGGATGTCATGGTAAAGCCGAATGGTGGGCACAAACCCGCACACAAGGTCGCACATCGCGCGAAGCGGCCGCCAAAGAAGCATGCGCATGCGGCTGCCGCTGCCGCTTAACGCTCGCTAAAAGGACGCCTTCGACATGGTACGTGATTCCGTCGCTTTGTGCCGTGCGCCGACGGGTGAAACCTAAGGCACTGCGCCAACGTGCCCTTGTCTGCTGCAAGGGCACGTTGGCGGGTTTGTGCCTGCGCCTTCGAGCCAGCGATGAGCCATCGCCCCGAAGGCGCCGTTTTCGCCCCTCCCGGGGCGACACGAGCGTCGCAGATCACGAGGCTGCCCGGCGCGCGGGTGCATGAGGGCCGGCGTCCATCAATCACTATAGCCACCGGGACGAGTACGCCGGGCAAGTGGATAACCTGTCATTGATTGCGAGGCTCAGATGAAAATTCCACTATCTCCCATTCGTTTCCTGCGCTATGCGCGTGAACAATTTCCGAACAAGGTTGGGGTGGTGTGCGGCAACCAGCGGTTCACGTATGCGCAATTCGCCGAGCGCGCAACGCGCTTGGCAGGCGCCCTCATCGCCGCGGGGGCGAAGCCTGGTGATCGCATCGCCTTTCTCAGCACGAACTGTCATCGGCTGCTGGAGGCCTATTACGGCGTCCTGGAAGCTGGCTGCGTGTTGGTGCCCCTAAACATTCGCCTGGGCCCACAGGAGCTTGCTTTCGTTTTGAATGATGCGCGGGCAAGATTCTTGTTTGTCGAACCGCTCTTCTTGCCGTTGGTGGAGTCGTTTCGGGCGACCGTCCCTTCGATCGAGGCCTCTTTCCTTTTGGATGGTCAACCGCAAGCAAACTGGCTGGCGCCAAGGAACTACGACGACGCGCTGTCAGTTTCCCCTCCGTTCGAGTGTGACTTTATGCAAATTGATGAGGACTCGCTCGCCGAACTCTTCTACACCAGCGGCAGCAGCGACCGCCCGAAAGGCGTGATGCTCACGCATCGCAACGTGTATTTGCACGCCTTGTCCGTGATCGCCGCAGGACAGACCTCCACGAGCACGCTTGGAGAAATGTCATGCAAATCAGTGTTGCTGCATGCCATTCCGCTCTTTCACGCGAACGGCTGGGGCACAGCCCACGTCATCACGGTGGTCGGCGGCACTCACGTGATGATTCACCACTTCAATCCGGTGGAGGTGTTCCGCCTGATCGAGTGCGAGCGCGTCAGCACCTGCGCCATGGTGCCCACTATGGTGACAGCCCTGGTGAATTCTCCCGCGAGACCAAAATACGACTTGAGCAGCCTGCAGGTCATCATCATTGGCGGAGCTGCCTCATCTCCCACTCTGGTGAAAGAAGTTGAGGAGAAGCTGGGCTGCATCTGCATCTCCGGATACGGCCTGACCGAGACCTGTCCCACGCTCGCCAAATCACCAATGAAATCAGACCTCCCATTAGAAGGAGAACAACGCTATGCCCGCCAAGCTATGACCGGGTTTGCCATTCCCGGCGTGGAACTTCGAGTGGTCGGCCCCAACGGGAAGGATGTACCGCACGACGGCACCGTCATGGGCGAAATCGTGGCGAGAGGCGACGTCGTAATGGAAGGCTACTGGCGCCAGGCGGAGGCCACGGCGGCCGCGATGGAGGGCGGCTGGTTTCACACCGGCGATGTGGCCACTGTGGATCGGTACAACTACATTCAAATTGTCGACCGCAAGAAGGAGATCATCGTGAGCGGGGGCGAGAACATATCTTCCCTGGAGGTGGAAAAGGTGCTCTTCGCCCACCCGGACGTGTACGAGGCGGTCGTGATTCCTGCTCCTGACGCAAAGTGGGGCGAGGTACCGAAGGCGCTCGTGGTCTTGAAGCCGGGTTCACAAGCCAGGGAAGACGAACTCTTGGAGTTCTGCCGCTCCCGGCTGTCGCATTTCAAGTGTCCGCGCTCGGTCGAGTTTCTCGAAAGCTTGCCCAAGACTGGAACCGGCAAGGTCTTGAAACGAGAGCTGCGGCAAAAGTATGGGACAGCGCCGAAGACAGCGCCGAAGAGCACGGTTGCGTAGCGCGCTGCAATGTGGAATCGTAGGTCATTCCGCATAAGGCGACGCTCGACATGGCAATCGCGAAGAGGCACCGGCGATGGCTCATGAATCTCTGGCCGCCGTTCCTGGGGGCCGGCATCCGCGTGACGCGCCTGCAGCCCGACTGGAAGGCGGTCGATGTGGAGATGAAGCTGCGCTTCTGGAACTCCAATTACGTCGGCACGCATTTCGGAGGCTCGCTGTACGCGATGACCGACCCGTTCTACATGTTGATGCTCATCGAAAATCTGGGCCACGATTACATCGTGTGGGACAAGTCCGCGAGCGTCCGTTTCCGACAACCGGGAAAGGGCAAGGTGTTCGCTGCCTTTCGCTTGTCCGGCCAGCAGATCGAAGAACTTCGCCGGGAATTGAAAACGCAAGAAAAAATCGAGCCCACTTTCGCCGTGGATGTCAAGGATGAAACCGGAGCTGTGATCGCAGAAGTGCAAAAGGTCTTGCGCATCCGAAAAAAGGACCGCGGGGATCCAAACCGGCCCGTGATCGGAGAGTGACAGGCCCGCACAAACACCTCTCTAAGGCATACCAGAGTACCCAAACCCGTTCCCGTTCCGAGCCGCGCACAGCGCTCCCTCCCCACGAACGTTGCCCGGTTGTGACATCACAATGAGGTGTGACCGGCGCTACCGACTCCGCCCGGCACTTGGTGATGTAGTTATCCCGGTATCCCGATCGAGGACCGTGAGGGAATCCGATGGATTTACGCAAGTGGTCGAAGTCGAATGCTGATTACGGCCGAAGGCTCCTGGATTCCGGAATAGAGG
>JBEKYF010000161.1:0-3085 GCA_049511255.1 Terriglobales bacterium
AGATCAAAGTGGGCGAAGAAGTGGAAATCGTCGGCTTCCGGGAGACGCGCAAGACGGTGGTGACGGGCGTGGAGATGTTCAAGAAGCAGCTGGACGAAGGCATGGCGGGCGACAATGCCGGGCTCTTGCTGCGCGGCATTGCGAAAGAAGACGTGGAGCGCGGGATGGTGCTGGCGAAGCCGGGATCGATCACGCCGCACACGAAGTTCAAGGCGGAAGTTTACATTCTGACGAAAGAAGAAGGTGGACGGCATACGCCGTTTTTCAAGGGCTATCGTCCGCAGTTTTATTTGCGGACGACGGACGTGACGGGGATCGCGGAGTTGCCGGCGGGGACGGAGATGGTGATGCCGGGCGACAACGTGAGCCTGGTGATCGAACTGATCACGCCGGTGGCGATGGAGAAGGGATTGCGGTTCGCGATTCGCGAAGGCGGCCACACGGTGGGCGCGGGTACGATCGCGGAGATTATTCAGTAAAGTCAGAAGTCAGAAGTAAGAGTGCAGAAGTAAAAAAACTAACCAAGCGGCTTGCTTCGTGCCGCCAGTTCTTTCCTCCCGGAGACGCCGGGAGGGGCAAAGAGAGAGACACAGTGACTGGAAAAGAAAGAATTCGCATCCGGTTGAAAGCCTACGACTACCGCATTCTGGATCAGTCGACGGGCGAGATCGTGGAGACGGCCAAACGCACCGGCGCGCAAATCGCGGGACCGATTCCGCTGCCCACGATGAAGAACAAGTACTGCGTGCTGCGGTCGCCGCACGTGGATAAGAAGTCGCGGGAGCAGTTTGAAATCCGCACCCACAAGCGCCTGCTCGACATACTCGAGCCGACGCAGCAGACAGTCGATGCGCTGATGAAGCTCGACCTGCCGGCGGGCGTGGATGTGGAGATTAAGGCGTTCGGTAAGGAACATAAATAGTGTGGGCGCGGGCGCTGGACGGGCGAGTCGCCCGTCCCCATCAGCCCAGCCAATAGCCGCCGTTGAATGATCGACGAGCCATGCTGGGAACGGAGAAGGAAATGGCAAGAGTCACGGGAATTCTGGGCAAGAAGGTCGGCATGACGCAGCTCTTCGATTCGAAGGGCGATGTGCGGCCGGCGACGGTGTTGCAGGCGGGACCGTGCGTGATTACTCAGCACAAGACCCAGACCAAAGACGGTTACGAGTCGGCGCAAATCGGGCTGGTCGAGTTTGTGAAGGAAAAGAAGCTGACTAAGCCGATGCAGGGACACTTTGCCAAGCACAACCTGCCGCCGGTGAAGTTTCTGCGCGAGGTCAACGTGGAAGTCGATGCTCCGGGCGAGACGACCGAGGGCGTGATCAAGGTTGGCGACCGGGTTTTGGTGGATATCTTCGAAGGCGAGCGCTTCGTCGACGTTATTGGAGTGAGCAAGGGCCGCGGGTTTCAGGGGGTGGTGAAGCGGCATCACTTTGCGGGCGGTCCGAAGTCGCACGGTTCGATGTTTCAGATTACAGGTTCGATTGGTTCGTCGGCATTTCCATCGCGCGTGTTCAAGGGAATGCGGATGTCGGGCCACATGGGCGATGTCCGGGTAACGACGCGCAACTTGAGGATTTTGGGTGTAGATAAAGACGAAAATCTGCTGGTGGTCGAGGGCAGCGTTCCGGGTTCGAACGGCGGATATATTGTCATCAGCAAGGCGAAGAAACCGCCGCGAGAGCGCCGTGGATTCGGGGGTTCGGCGACGGTGGATCCGTTGAAGGCGGCGAAGCGAGCTTCGAAAAAGGGGTAAGTGCAGTTGCCAGTAACCAGTTGCCAGTAGCCAGTAATTCGGCGCCGGCCTGATTGGAGTAAGACTGGCTTGGCAGATGGGTTCAGTAAGAAGACGAGAGAGATATGGCGACTATCGATGTTTACAACCTGAGCGGAGCTAAGGCCGGGACGATGGAGTTGGCCGAGGAAGTTTTCGGGGCGGTGAACGAAGACTTGCTCTGGGAGGCGATCACGCATTATCGCGCCTCCGCGCGTGCGGGAACGCATGCCACCAAGAACCGCTGGCGGGTTTCCGGTTCGGGCAAGAAGCTGTGGAAGCAGAAGGGCACGGGGCGGGCGCGTATTGGCTCCATCCGTTCGCCGCTGTGGCGCCACGGCGGCACGGTGCATGGGCCGCAGCCGCGATCCTATGACTACGCCTTTCCAAAGAAGAAGCTGCTGGGCGCGCTGCGCTCGGCGCTGGCCTCGAAGTTTGCCGACGGCAAGCTGATGGTGGTGGAATCGTTCGACGTGAAAGAGCCGAAGACGAAGCTGTTTCGCGAGGCGCTCGACAAGCTGAAAGTCGAGGGCACGACGCTCCTGGTGGATATTTCGACGGCGGAGCACAAGAATCTGGAGTTGAGTTCGCGCAACATCGACGGGCTCGAACTGGTGCGGGCGAACGAAGTGCATCCCTATCACATCATGCGCTACACGCACGTGGTGTTTGCGCGGCCGGCGCTCGAGAAGCTGCAGGATTCGCTGAAAAAGTCGGCAACGCGGCGTCAGCACGAAGCGGAGCCGGTAGAAGAAAAGAAGAAACCGGCGCGGCGCCTGCGCAAGACGAAGCCTAAGGCGGAGGTGGCCTGATGAAATCCGCGTATCAGATTATTCAGAAGCCGGTGATCACCGAAAAAGGCCTGGGTATTAAAGAGACCCAGAACACGCTGGTATTCCAGGTGGCGCCGAAAGCGACGAAGACGGAGATCAAGGAAGCGGTGCAGGCGATCTTCAAGGTGAAGGTGGCATCGGTGCGCACGGCGAATTATCCGGGGAAAGAGCGGCGGCGGGGCAAATTCACGGGCTACCGTCCGGACTGGAAGAAGGCGTACGTGCGGTTGAAGAGCGGCGAGAAGATGCCGGAGTACGCGCAAAACCTGTAATGCAGTCGTTAGTCGCTGGGAGAATCGAACAGCCAACGACTAACGACTAACGACAAAGAGTAGTGAGCTAGATATGGCAATCAAAACCTACAGACCGACAACGCAGACGCTGCGCTATCGCACTACGCTCGTGACCGACGACATTACGTCGAAGAAGCCGCACAAGCCGCTGGTTGAGGGAAAGTTGCGGACGGGCGGGCGGCG
>JBEKYF010000162.1:0-2985 GCA_049511255.1 Terriglobales bacterium
ACGACGGAGTTCTAAGCCGCCGGACCCTCTTCCATGCCTGGCCGCGGTGCCGGTAATTGAGGCAGCGCGACGCCCAACCACTGCCCCAACCCACGAAAATGGCTGAGCCAGGCCTCATTCACGATTCCGGCTCCGTTCCCCGCGACCGCCTGCGAAAGCTCGTAATACGCGTTCTGTGACTTCCAGAGATTCAGTTCGAACGGGTGGACTCGCGACAGCGCGATCACGTTTTCCACCTCTTCCAGAGTCTCCAGATTGCCGGGGTTCCGCATCCAGCGGTCCATAAGCACGTTCAATCGCTGTCGCAGTGCAGGTTCCAGGTTGGAGGCATCTAGGCTGAACCCGCTTCGCTGGACGACATCCAAAAGTGATCGGACCGCCTCCAACTCCGTCCCTTGATCTGCCAAAGCGCAACGCACGGCCGTGGCCAAGGCAAACTCAGTCGTGAGCCGCAAGATTGGCGGGAGGGGGAACTGTAGCTCCGACAAGAAACACATCAGCGGTGCGTGGTCTTCGTACACGCGGCGGTACAGCGCCTCGGCATCGCTCAGCGTCGAATCAATGATCTGGCTGACAATCCTTCTGCGTTCGTCTTGGAACAGCGATTTCAGCGAATAGGTTGAGCCATAGAAGTAGCGGTCAATCAGGCGCAGGCACGCGGGGAGATCGGCCCCGGAAAATGCTTTACAGGCCTGATCCACGAATTCTTCGAACCCTGGGTCGTCACCAAGCGGACGCACACCCGCGCTCAGATTGTGATCGCCAAAGTGAAGCACTCCGAAGCCCACTCCCAACGAAGTGTCCGTTGTTTCCGATGTGAGCAGAGCCACGCCCGCTGCAAACTTCGTTTTGCCGGCCTGCAGAACCTGGGACCTCTCCAGCGCGACCCGATAGCAGAAGATGGAGTCGTGTCCGTGGTATCCGCCGAAGATCGAGCTGATGGCGTAATGCGCGCCCACCCCGACCAGATCCAGCATGGTGGGTTTGATGAGCTCAACTGCAGAGCGCGGGCCGCGTACTGGAGGATCTGCAATGTGGCCGGACCGGTCAGGTCATCGAAAAACCAGCCGCAGCTGGTGTACATCAGCATGAGGTGGCGCTGCATTTCCAGTAGGCGCAGAGCCTCCACCTGTTCAGCCGGGGAGAGCGGCCGTAGGGCATGCTGCGCGAAGAAGGCGTCTTTGTTTTGGGAAGAACGATCGAGCACCACCTGGATGTAGTCGTTGCGCGCGGCCCAGGGATCGATGAACAGTCTGGCGCCCCTCGTCTCGTACACAGCGCTCAGGTCGTCGCGAAACCAGTCCAGTGCACTCCGCAAAGGACCGCGCCATTGCTGATTCCATGAATTGCCACCGCCTGATCTGCAGCCGCAATCGTTTACCCATCGTGCGATGCCGTGCAGACAACTCCAGGAAGTCTTCTCGAGGATCTCCACCTCCTGTGCCGGCGGATGCATGGCCAGGTATTCGCCATAGTTGGTGATCCGGGCAAGTTGGTTGCGTTCCAGGTAATCGAGGGTGTACGCCAAGGCCATCTCGCCATGCGGATGATGATGGCCGTAGGTTTCGCCATCGGTGGCAATGTGCACGATCTGCGGCCATTGGCGTTCGGCGTTGAAACCGCTCAGCAGCCGGTGCGCAAATCGTTCCCCATCCATCAGCAAGTTCTCGAAAGCGACGGCATGCGAGATTGGCCCGTCGTAGAAGAACAAGCTGATGGTGCGTCCGGAAGGAAGGTAGCACTGGTAAGCACGCGTAGGATCGATCATGCCTCCTTCCATGCTCTGCCATTCTTCCCAAAGCCGGTTGCGCATCCGTCGAGCCTGGTGAGGAGCGAGGACGGTGAACTTGATTCCGGCGTCGCTCAGAAGCTCAAGGCTTTCCGCATCAACGGCCGTCTCCGGCAGCCACATACCCTCCGGATCGCGTCCGAAGCGGCGCTGGAAGTCGCGTATTCCCCACATGATCTGAGTACGCTTATCGCGAGTGTTGGCCAACGGCAGGATCATGTGGTTATACGCTTGGGCTAGCGCTGATCCGTGACCGGAAAAAAACTCCTGGCTCTGCCGATCTGCCGCAAGGATCCCCTCATAAGCCTGGGGCGCGTTCTGCTCCATCCAGGAAAACAGCGTCGGACCAAAGTTGAAGCTGATGCGGGCGTAGTTGTTGACGATTTTCGCGATTCTGGACTGTCCGTCTAGAATCCGCGCGGCCCCGTTCGGCAGGTAGCACTCCGCCGTGACCCGCTCGTTCCAATCATGGTAGGGAGAAGCGGAGTCTTGTAGCTCGACTGCTTCGAGCCACGGATTTTCCCGCGGCGGCTGATAGAAATGACAATGGATACAAACATAGCGCTGCATCGCACCGAAGCTCCCGCGATCGGCCCACGCAGCATGGAGAATACGTTCTTGCCTGCGATGCCGTCCTCGCGCAAGAAAAGGGGGAACAGGCGGATAAGCACCGCCGTCTCCCCCACACATAGGCAACAGTAGCGCTGCGTCGCACAGCGGGGTAGAGACATCTCTGGTACCCCCCCACAGCTAAGTCAGCCTAAGCGCGAGGGCGAAGAGTTCAGCGATTAACCTGACGATAGAGCGCAGGCCCTTCGCCAGATCACCCAGAGTAGCGGACTGAGCGGTTACGCAGTTTCTTGACGTTGACGGAGGTCGGACTGACGCGCCCCCACTGCAGGTGCGGCGACTTCTGTTAAGAGTGCTTCCAGCCTTGACACTGCGGCGCTGGTTAGGACGAGTTAAACAAGGGGCTTGATGTGCTGACGGATCCAGTCGAGGATTTGGGCAAAGCGGAATTCGTGGCGGTCCATCGAGCCGTAGATAAAAGCGTATCCGTCCAGGCCTTCGACGTCGATGTAAAAGCCGTTGCGCCGCAGGAAGACATCGGTGGCGGTGAAAGCGATGCGCTTATTGCCGTCGAGGAAGCCGTGGTTGTTGCCGAGCGACTCCATCAGCGCGGCCGCTTCTTCTTC
>JBEKYF010000163.1:0-7948 GCA_049511255.1 Terriglobales bacterium
TCGGGCGTTCCGATTCTGGAAGGCTTGGCCATCACCGCCCGCACCTCGGGCAACGCCGTGCTCGAAGAAGCGCTGATGAAGGTGCGCAAGGCGATCGAAGAAGGCCGCACCATCGTCGATCCGCTGCGCGAATGCGGCGTCTTCCCCAACATGGTCACTCAGATGATCGGCGTGGGCGAAGCCACCGGCGCCATGGACTCCATGCTGCAAAAGATTGCCGACTTTTATGAAGACGAAGTCGACGCCGCCACCAAAGACATGCTGGCCATGCTGGAGCCGGTCATCATCGGCCTGCTCGGCGTCAGCATCGGCGGCATCGTGATTTCTCTGTACATGCCGTTATTCTCGATGATCGCAAAACTGTCCGGATAGAAGAAGGCTGCGAGCTACGCGCTGCGGGCTGCGAGCAAGCGAAAGCGGCAAGATTGAAGGGGTAGCTCCAAGCTCGCGGCTCGACCTGTGCGACCGTACCCAACGTTGTCGTTGTTAAGCCGGGCTCCAGCATTTATGAGGCAATGCCCGTGCATCACGTGGATGTCGTTAACAGCATTGCCTGTCGCTATGGCTCGACTGAACCGGTCCTTCGGGGCGCAGACAATGACGCTGGCAGGGCTGTGCCTAGAGTAACTTGACCTTGCTGGACTCGGATGGATAGATTGCGAGTTTGGGGGTGTTTTGGGCGCACCCTGCGGCAACAAAAATCCCATGGCAGACTGGATGTCGCTTAAATGGCTCTTGTGGATCAGTCTATACCTGGTCCTGGGAGTTTTTGTGCCGTGGGCCACATCACTTGCGTGGGCTCACCAACACGGCAGCGATCTGCGGCCCCGCCCCCGGCAACTCTTCCAGCGCGGAGAATTAGGCCTGGTTGGCCTAGTGCTTGTGATCTCGGTGATTTGGGATCTCCTGCAGTCTCAGTACATGCCGCAAACCAGAGCACTTGGGTCAGTCCTGTTGGCCGTGATTGGAACCATGGCCGGGGCCGTCTGGATCGAGACCTACTGGAGACAGTCCACCGGCATGGCTTGCCGCGACGAAAGAACTTGGCGAGACTCCCGGAACCTGGCGTTTCTCGTATTCAGCATGGCTGTAGTGGTTGAAATCTTATTGGACCGTTTTGCAAAGGTGGCAGCTCTGTGAGCGCCCCGGCTCCAGCTCTGGCGAAGCCAGCACGCCGCATAGTAACGGTCCGGCTTGCGGATGCGGCGGTTACAGTAGGTTATCTCTCCCTGGCTTTTGGCTTGCTGCTCGTCTTTTTCCCGGTATCATTCCCACGGATCATCCTGCACAGTTGGCAGAATGGCCAGCTCATAGTGGCAATGATGGTACTTACGCTATCGCTCGACGCATATCTTTACCTCCGTGTCGCCTTTCTGCAGTCGGCCAAGCCGGCGGTTCTCGCGGCTGCGTGCTTAGGGTGCCTGCCGATTATGGTCGTTGGAGGGCTCAGCTTCCTTCTTCAAGGGGCCGTCGCCCAAACACTCGCGGGAGACCTGCCGAATCTGCAAGCTCGTGTCGGCGAGGAAATACTCGCCCATACCTACTTGGGATTGGTCTCCGCCGTCTTTCTGCCGTTCTTAGCAATCCGGCTTATGCAACCGTTCAGGCAATAAGTTCAGATCGAAAAGCCTAGGGAGGGTCTGATCAATGTTTGCGCGGATCGCAAAACTACTGATTGGCCGATACCCGTACAACGAGCAATCGACTTAGTAAGACCTTATCTAGCACGCTCGTAACTCCCTGCCGATTACCTTACTAATGGGCACTGGGCAATGGTGCGGTGTACCACGGTACTTTGACGCCCTCCGGATCAGTTCCTACCATTAAGCTGGTTGAGACCCGCTTCTAAAGTGAGACTCGGTTCCAAAGAAGGAACGGAGCGAAACCGTATTGCATGGGGTTGAGTCAAAAGTTGCACACTACATCGACAGGAGCAAGCCACTGGTACCGGCCGGATGACATGAAGAGCTTGGGAATCAATGCACGGCATCGCAGGTATCGAACCAGCGGTTTCAGCTTGCTGGAAATGACGATGGTGATGGCAATCATGATCGTGGTGGCGTCGATTTCGTTCATGAGCCTGCAACCGATGTTGAAAGCGCAACGCGTCACGAACGCGTACAACACCACGCTGTCGGCGTTGCGGATGGCGCGTGACAGCGCGGTAGCGCAGCGCACCTCGTACCATTTGGTATTCATCTCGACGGCGACGTCGAACACGATCACCGTGTCTCCGACGCTCTCCACGTTTCAAGGCGCGCAAAGCCCGGTGACGTATTCGCTGCCGTTCGATGTTGCATTCTCGGCCCAGCTTGGAATTCCAACGAGCGGCACCCCGGATGGGTTCGGGTCGGGATTGGCAGCCATTGACTTTGGGTACACGGCGCAAGGAACAGGAGCGGGAGGAGCGACGGATCTGTATTTCTGTCCGGACGGGTCGGTGCAGGATGCGGTGGGTGGCGCGGGAAACTGTTCCGGGAATTGGAATAGCGGGGTGGTTTACATTGCACGACCGGGAGAGTTGCTGAGTTCGCGAGCCCTCACGGTTTGGGGCGGAACAGGCCGCATTCGTGGATGGCGGCTGTACGACAATGGGTCGGGAGGTGTGGCTTGGCAGCGACAGTAACCACGAGCAGAGAGACAGTGGGCGGCAGGACGCAACCAGAACGTGGTTTCACGATGATCGAGGTCGTGATCTCGATGGTAGTGCTAACGATCGGGCTGATCAGTCTTCTCGGTGTGTTTGGAATCTCGATGGCCGCCACCCAAACGTCGCAACAGGACATGATTGCGAAACAGTTGGCGAACGAAGCGCTGGAGAGTATCGTCACCGCGCGCAACACCTCGCAGCTGCAATGGGACCAGGTGCAGAACGTGGGCAGCGGTGCGGGCATCTTCGTCACCGGGCTGCTGCCGATCAACCTGGCTGGCGCGGACGGCATTATCGGCACCGCCGACGATGCCGTGGCCGGCCCGCAGGTGCTGATCGAACCTGGACCGGACGGGATTTATGGAACGGCGGACGATGTGCAGGTGCCCTTGACCAACTATCAGCGCCAGGTCACGATCTCGCCCGTGGTGGATGCAAGCGGGAACCTGGTGCCGAGCCTGCGCGGCATCAATGTGACGATCCAGTACACCACACCCCGGCTCGGCACACCGAAAACATACGTTCTAAGTTCGTATATTTCGCAGTACCGGTAACGCAAAGAGGAGATATGCGCTCTCGCTCAAAAACACGCGCCCATGGATTCACACTAGTGGAGATGTTGGTGGCGATGGCCCTGGGCCTGATTGTGCTGGGCGCGGCTGTGCAACTTTATACGCAGGGCGTGAGCGCGACATGGTCGGTTTCCCAGCGCGCGGAGATGCAACAGGATTTTCGAGCCGCCGCAGACATGCTGACGCGGGACCTCAGCCTGGCGGGCTCGGGATTAGGAAACAACGTACAAATCGCCTTGCCTGCGGGAACCGGGACGCTGCCGGTGTATGGATGCAGCCAGACGGCTTGCTATCTCAACGGCACCGGAGCCGCGTATCCGACGCAGGGTGGGCAGCCCTATCTCTACGGATTGATGCCGGGTTGGAAATTTGGCCCCGTCCTGAACGGCGCGGTACCCACCGACACCGTGACGGTGGTCTATACGGACGACAGCTTTTATCTGAGCTGCTACTCGGTCAAGATCACTTCGGCGACGACCGCTCGCTTCACGGTGCCCACGATTCTGCCGGCGAATTGTGTGCTGCCGAGCACCCTCACGGCGCCCCAGGCGGTGAATGACCCAGTGGTTGGATTCACGCCGGGGGATGTGGTGTGGTTCAGCCTTACTTCTGCAATCGTCGGCGTGGGCGCAGGCGCCACCAGTTCGCCGGTGATTGCAGAAGTCACTGGCGTGGGGTCGCTGTCAGGGACAGCGCCGAACCAATACTACGACGTGACGTTCGCCGCCAACGACGCGTTGCAGATGAATCAACCCACCGCCGCCAGCGGCGACCTGGCCAACGTCCTGAACTGGACCGGGTCGGCGACCAGAATTCTGGTGATCACTTACTACATCGATAACACCATCAATCCGCCGCGATTGATGCGGCAGGTGAGTGGCCACCAGCCCATGCCGGTAGCGGAGAACGTTGTTTTTCTGCAGTTCAGCTATGACCTGTACAACTCGGCGACCGCGGCCCCCGTAATCAACCAGGCAGACGGCGGCGCATCGCAGGGTCTGACCCCCAACCAGATCACCAAAATCAACATCCTGCACATGGCCATGAGCAGCACGTTGCACGGAGTCACGGGCTATCAGGGACTGGACTTGCAAACTTCAGTGAGCGCACGCAATCTGACGTACCAGAACAACTACCCACAGTAGTGGGGAGGGTTTGAAGACTAGGGTTCGACGGGGATATTTACGGGGGCTTCAACTATGGGTAATTCGAGGCATCAATCCGCTGGATTTACGCTGATTGCATCCTTGCTGCTGCTGCTGCTTTTGTCGGGCATCGCGATTGGTTTGATGATGATGGTGACCACCGAAACGAAGGTGGGTGGATCGAACCTGCAGAATAACGTGGCCTATCATGCGGCCGAGGGTGGGATCGAGAAGATGAGCTCGGACCTGGCATCGACGTTTCAAAACGCGCAGTCGCCCACCGCCAGCCAGATCTGCAACCTGAGCACGCTGTATCCCTCCATGGCCCTTGTGACATGGATGGACTACTCGGTGGCGCCACAATCGGGTTGCACGAGCCCCCTGCAGGCGAATTTTGGGCAGATCACGGCGGGACCCAACCAGGGTTTATGGGCACAGATCATTCCGGTCACGATGCTGGCCACGGCGGCCGAACCTGGAGGACAGGAAGTCAGCATGACACGGCAGGCGCAGGTAGCGCTGATTCCGGTGTTCCAGTTCGGAGTGTATTGCGACGGCGATTGCTCGTTCTTCAGCGGTCCCAATTTTGATTTCGCCGGCCGCACACACACCAACGGGGACTTGTACCCGTTCGTTGGTCCCGGCAGCACCCTGACTTTTCATGACAAGGTGACGGTCTACGGCAACGTGGTTCGGGCCCAGTTGGCCAACGGATGGAATGCAAACAACAACTATAACGGCACGGTAATGATTCCGACCGCCCCCCAGGGTTGTGACGGAGCGCAGCCAGCTTGCCGGGCCCTTGGAATGACCGAGGGCAGCGTGACGGGTGCGGGGGGTAATCCGCCGCAGTCGGCCCAGAACGGTGGCTGGCCCGCTCTTTCTTTGGGCACCTACAACGGCGAAATCATCGACGGCAACTATGGAAATGCGGGTGGGACGGGAGCCAAGAAGCTGTCTCTGCCCTTCGTGAACGGGACCGCGCATCCCTATGAGATCATTCGCCGGCCGTCAGCGGGCGACTCGGTGGCGCTGGCGCAATCGCGCGAATACAACCTAGCGCAGATTCATGTGCTACTTTCGGACGATCCGGCCGAGTTGCCGGGCGGCGCGGCGGATGCGAACAATGTCCGGTTGGCCAACGTAACGGGTGCGGCCGCCAGCAATCCCTACGGAATCCCAACCTCGGTCCCCGCGGGGTGGGCGGCGCTGGCCGCTGGCAACACCTATAACCTATACTTCGCGCAATCCTGGAATGGAATTCCGGATGAGACCCCCTGCAACGGGACGAACTGCACCACCGCAACGTTGAACCCAGACTGGCCCTACGCTCCCGCCACGCCCGCAGCCGGTGCCCAGACACTGGTGCCCGCAGGCGCTCCGATTATGGCAGGGACCAATACCACCGCCCCGCCGACCATCAACCTTTGCCCTCCGGCAAGCGTCGCTGCGGCGAACCAGCCTGCAGGCTGCACCACCGGGGCATATCCGTATTACTCCGTACAGGGCGCAACCACGGCCTGGAACCTGATCGATGGTTGGCTGCGGGTGGAATACAAGGATGCTTCGGGCAACTGGAATCCGGTAACCATGGAATGGCTACAACTGGGATTTGCGCGGGACGTGACACCGCCTACCACACCTGGAGGCAACACGGTAAATCCGAACGCGATTCTGCTACTTCAGGAGCCGGCAGCCCGCGACGGCGGGAGCATTGTGGCTGGAAGTGTGAGTATCACCGGGATTGCCCCATCCTGCAGCGGGGCGGTTAGTGGAGTCTGTACGCTCTGGACCAATCCGCTGCCTCCGGAAGTGCTGGAGGATACGCTGGGGACTACGCCCTGGCAGTTTGGCGTTACCAGTGCAGCGACCGCCTCCCAGAGCGTCACCAGATTTAACTGGTACCCGATCAACTTCTACGATGCGCGCGAAGGCGAAGCTCGTGACATCAACCAGGGGAACAACAGCTGCACGGCAAACGGCGTGATGAATGCCGTGGAACTGGACGTGGGCAACCTGAAAGCATGGCTGTCGGGTCAGATTGGCGCGAGCGGCAGCAGTGTTGATTACCTGGTACAGAACGGCTATGTGTTGTATTTCTCGGACCGGCGGGGAATGCTGCGGAATCCACATCCTCCGTTGGGCGGCGCGTCGGTTAAGACCGGAGATTCGGGTCTGGAAGACGTGATTAACAGCGCCAGTGCGGCGGGTACGCCCGACGGAGTGCTGGAGCCGGCTGCCGTCGGCCAAGTCTATTCGCCCGAGGATGTCAATGAGAATGGATTTCTGGACAACTTCGGTGCAGCAAACCTGGGATTGGGCTTCTATAACGGCGCTGCCAATATCAATGGCCAGATCATACTTGCAGCACCAGACAATCCGTACAATCCGCGCATTATGAGCTGTGGCACGACCGCACGCAAGAACTGGGTGAGCGGAGCTCGGCACGTCCTGAAGCTGGTCGATGGGTCACTCGGCAACGTACCCCTGAGAACGGATGCCGCCGCACCGAACACGGGCGGATTCACGGTAGCGTCGGAGAATCCGGTGTACGTTCAGGGCGACTACAATTCCAACTCCGCCGACCCCGTCTGGGCCGGTAACCCGGATCAGGTCGGGCACGCGGCTGCTGCGGTAATCGCCGACACCGTCACTCTCCTCTCGGACAACTGGGACGACCGGAGAAGCCTGCTGGGCAATATTCCTGGCGGCGGCAACAGCACTGTCACCGACCCAGGGAACCGGCCTGCCACGAACACCTACTACCGCGCTGCGGTCGCAGGCGGGAAGAACATGACTTTTCCGAGGCCGGGTTGGGGCGCCCAAGATTTCGGCACTGACGGAGGCGTACACAACTTCCTGCGCTACATCGAAAACTGGGGCGGATCCGTCCTGAATTACAAGGGCTCGCTGGTCAACCTGTATTACTCGACATACAACACCGGAATATACAAGTGCTGTACCTCCGTATATTCGCCACCGACTCGTAATTACAGTTTCGACTCTGATTTCGCCTTGCCAGGAGGCCTGCCGCCCGGAACACCAATGTTCCGCGACATCAACAGTCTGGGCTACCGGCAACTTTTCACGACTCGCACCTACTAGTCGTCGCCTCACTGCTGTCAGGAAACGGAAGTCGTCCAAGAGACCGTTCTGGTCTTCTGGCGCGTGATCCAGCAGATTAAGATAATCGTTGTTTAGGGGTACGCGGATTGGGTTTAAGGCCCGGCGGGATCGAGCGCAAGAGTTAGGCGACCTCCGGCGGCAACGGCGCGTAAAGGATGGTGGAGGCGGCGGGAGTCGAACCCGCGTCCGAAAATGTTACTGGTCAAGAGACTACATGCTTGTTCCGGTTCATGCCCTGGGCATTACCCCAGGACGTTCGCGACAACGGCTCAGAACGGACAAGAAACCGTTGGCGCTAGCCTGAAATCTTAGCCTCTCGGCCCAGACGTAGCCGAGAAGAGCAGCCCGCTGTGTGACGTTCGCTCGCAGCCCACGGGCAAAGCTGCGGAGAACGGCGGCCTAACGAATTAGGCTGCGTATGCCATCTGTTGATTGGCAATTATCATTTTGCACGC
>JBEKYF010000164.1:0-6248 GCA_049511255.1 Terriglobales bacterium
GGGAACAATCTGCTTTACGTCGTCGTCGCCGCCCTGCTCTCTGCCATTCTAGTTTCCGGCATCGCCTCGGCGCTGGTGCTCCGTAGTCTCCAACTCGATGTCCATTTACCCGAACATGTTTTTGCCGGGCGTCCGATGCTGGCGCGTCTGCTCTTGCGCAATGCCAGTTCGTGGCTGCCATCTTTTTCCGTGCGCGTCGTTCCTGCCAAGCGCAAGAATAAAGACCGCTGGGGTTGGGAACCCTCGACCTTCGGCTGGCCTCGCAACCGTGCGCCCCAGAACCAGTGGCTCCGCCTGCCCGACCGCCGTCTGCGCCGCGTGCGCGAGGAACCAGAGAAGCCGATCCTCGAAGAATCCGTTTATTTTCCTTTTATCGCTCCCGGACAGGAACTCCGCGCCGACCTGGAGATCAGTTTCCCAGCCCGCGGCCGCTACTCGGAAAAAAACTTCGGTTTGGCCACGCGCTTTCCCTTTTCCTTCCTGATGAAAACCCGCCGGATTAACCTGGCCCGCGAAGTGATCGTCTATCCCGCCGTCGAGCCCACCGAACAGTTCCGCGAAGTTCTTCCCATGGTCACCGGCGAGTTCGAAACCTTTGTGCGCGGACGCGGCAACGATCTTTACCTCATCCGCGAATACATGCCCGACGACTCCGCCCGCCATGTGGACTGGAAAGCCACGGCCCGCACCGGCGCCCTCAAAGTGCGCGAGTTCAGCCGCGAGGATGAACGCAAGCTCCGCATCGTCTTCGACAATCCCGCACCCGGAGTCCTGCCGCCCGCGGTGTATGAGCGCGCCGTGCGTCTGGCCGCCTCTCTGGGATGGCACTTCCACCACGAGGATGTCGAAGTCTCCTTCGTCGCGCCGGGGTTGGAGCCTACCGAGGACGTCTTCACCTTCCTGCGATACCTGGCGCTGGTCGAGCCGCAGGAAGCGACCCCAGTATTCAGTCGTCTTCGGGCCAGTGAAGATTACAACCTGATCATTACCGCCCGCGACGCAGCCGAGATGCCCGCCGCTTTGGCTGCCAGATCCTACGTCATTTCGTTGGGCGCAGGTCGAAGCGCGTAGCTTGTTCGGGGACACGCGTGCTCCCGGCTGGCCCGGTGCAGCGCCCGTCTTTATTTTTTTCTTTTCCCCCGGCAATTTTCGACATATACTGCGCCCGCGGGTCCAGACATCAAACGTTTTTGCGTCCTTCATTCAAGATGAATTTGACGCTGTCCGCCGGGCACATCGCTGTCCGGCACAAGTCCACGGGAGGTGTAAATGTTGATCTGTGATCTGCTCAAGAATCAAGTCCCCATATCCGCCGAAGCCCACCAGACCGTGCTCGAAGTCGCCAGCATGATGGTGGAGCACAACATCGGGGCCGTACCGGTTCTGCAAGAAGGCCAACTGACCGGCATTTTCTCCGAGCGCGACCTGATGAGTCGTGTGGTGGTCGGCGGCAAGGACCCCGCCCGCACCCTGGTCAGCCAGGTCATGACCGAAGATCCTCTGACCATCGCTCCGAACGATCCCCTGGAGACCTGCCTGACGCTGATGAAGCGGCATGGTTTCCGGCATCTGCCGGTCTGCGCCGGAGGTGAACTGAAGGGCGTCGTTTCCTTACGTGACGTCCTTCTCCACGACCTCGATGAAAAAGACGATGAAGTGCGCATGATGCGCGCCTACCTGCATTCCACGCCCGACGCCGGATAAGGTTTCCCCGCTCTTACCCTGCGGCGGGCTGAACGGGTGCGGAAAAACTTCGGTTTCGTATCAGGGCATCGCTTCAGCGATGACGAAAATTCTCGAAATCAGACGTCCCCCAGGCCGCCTGTGAGGGCTAGTTGGCCAGAGGGTAATGGTTACTAAGGTTACCTAAGTAGGTTGACCCCGCAGAGCAACCTGCCTGAGGATGTGGGGGAGGGTCGAGACGCGGTTTCTACGGTTGATCGCGTACGTTCCCGTGCATGTCCATGACGTTGCACAGCCATACCATCGTCCTTTGTTTGTGGTGCGCGCAACCGATCCTGCAATCGGTGGTGGCGGTGATCTTCTGGCGCCGTAAGCTGCACAAGCAGTTTCCCGTATTTTTCTTGTTCCTCCTGGCGCAAGTGGCGAATTTTTCCGCCCTCTTTCCGCTTTGGCTCATCGGCAATCGGAACTTATATTTCTGGCCTTTCTGGGTGGGAGAAGTGGTCAACGCGGTTCTTGGCTTCAAGGTTATTCATGAGATTTTTCTCGATGTGTTCCGCCCCTATCACATTCTGAAGGACCTGGGCACGCTGCTGTTCAAGTGGGCGGGCGTGGTGATGCTGCTGGTTGCAGTGGTAGTCGCCTTTTCGAATTCTTTCGATGAGAATCCGCTGGTGCACGCCCTGAGCACTGTGCAGCGCTCGGTCCGCGTTGTGCAGCTTGGCCTCATCCTCTTTTTGCTCCTGTTTTCGCGCTTTCTGGGAGTGTCTCGAAAGCAGGTCAGTTTTGGGATCTCTTTCGGCTTTGGGCTCTTCGCCGGTGTGGAATTGCTGCTGATTGCGGTGAGTTCAGGAGGATTGGTTACGCATGACCATTTCAACCTGATCAACATGGCGACCTACAACGTCGCCATTCTGGTTTGGCTCGGCTACTCGCTCTCGCGCAAAGAGGTGCGCGAGGCCGGCGCCAACCGCTTGCAGACCCAGCGATGGGAACAGGGCTTGGCGGATCTCCAACACCCTGTACCTTCCGATTCGCTGATCCCGATGTTCGAAGGAATGGTGGAGCGCGCCTTTTCGCGAAACTCGAATCTGGAGGCTGCCGAAGATCATGTCCCACCCAACCGCCCCGGTAACCCACCCAGAGCCAACTCCGCGGCAGCCGGTTCCAAGACCCGACCTTAGCTCTGGCTGCCCCAAAAAAGGCCCCGCGCAAAAACCTTGTCAAGAGGATTTTTGGGGCGTCCCGCAATATCACTCCCAAAGCCTGAAATGAAGCGATTCTATTCAAACCATTACTTTAAGAAACCAAGGTAAACCCCGCTTCTATTGCGTGCCGGACGGTCCGGTTAATTTTCTGCACTTCTGTTGGCGTCGCGCGTCGCTCGGTGCGCTTCAAGTAACCTCCAATGAATCAGAAAGTTGCAAAGTTGTATATAATTCGCACCGCTGCAAGCTGGCAGTTTCACGCTAGCGTTCGGCAGACCCTAAGGAGAAACTCAACCATGAAACGTTCGCTTAGAGCGTTACTGCTGTTGGTAGGTCTGGTAGGTACACTCGCATACGGCGCAGTCCCGAGAGTTCCCACTCCCGGGGGGCCTTGGCCATGGGATATCCACCAGCCGAAATAAGCCGAAATGCGACACGCGGTCCAACGATTTATCAACTTTAAGCAAGGATGAAGTAACTATTTGCATCACGAGAGCAATCTTCAGGGCTGGCCCCCATGGCCAGCCTCCTTTTTTTAGTTCTCGTCTTTTTTGTCCGTGATTTCAGATTCTAGTCATCAGCGGCTCAGTCTCGTGATCGATTTCAAGTCTCATTCCCCTAGAGCCTCCACCATCGTTCTGCGTTGCAACGCGGCTACGCCATGGGGCATCTAACGAAAGGTGTTCAATTTTGAACAGACGGGCATACTTTGGCTGCTTATTTTGGGGTTACAGCCGGGCCAGAGCAGACTGTTTCAACTCGCATGCGTCATCGGGAGAGCGAACTGCGGGGACGGATGCTGCGGATCATCGAACGAGCGACGTATCCGTACCGGCTCGCACTACATTTTAGCGAATGGTGCCAGCGTAGCGGGGCGGCGGCGTAAGAACTCTGCCTCTTGCTGGTCATGGCATTGGGTTCCGTAGGATTTTGCAGAGGAGGTTCAAGAACATGAACATTTTCGGATGTGCCGGAGGGTTCTCCAGGCCTCGATTGAGCCAGCAGAGTTTAATTTCCCTGTTGTCGTTGGTTCTGTTGTTCGCGCTCTGGCCTCAGAACCTGTTGGCCTCTCAAGACGCGCCAGCACCGGACGCGCAAGCCCCGGCGCAAGACGCTCAGGCGCCGCCATATACGCAACAGACTCCCGAGCAGCTGCAGCGGTTGGTAGCGCCGATCGCGCTGTATCCGGATTCGCTGGTGGCGCAGATCCTGGCGGCTTCCACGTTTCCCGAGCAAGTCGTCGAGGCCAACCGATGGGTGCAGGCGCATCCTGATTTGAAGGGCGAGGCTCTGGGGCAAGCTGTGGATCAACAACCCTGGGACCCGAGCGTCAAGGCGCTCGCTGCATTTCCCTCCGTCCTGGGAAACATGGACAAGAACCTCTCCTGGACATCATCTCTCGGCGACGCTTATTACAACCAGCAGCAGGATGTGATGGATGCCGTGCAGGTGATGCGCCACAAAGCGGAACAAGCCGGCGCTCTGAAGGCCACCCCGCAGGAAGTCGTAAAGGAGGATGGCCCGGACATTGACATAGAACCTGCTGAGCCTGATGTCGTTTATGTCCCGGCCTACAACCCGTGGTTGGTTTATGGATATCCCATCGTGGCGTGGCCGGGATGGTACCCGTATCCCGGAATTTGGTTTGGCGGCCCGTACCTCTCGTTCGGGATCGGGTTCCCAATCGGTTGGTACGGAGGTTTTGGATGGGGCTGGGGCCATTGGGGATTCAATTGGCATAACCACTACGCAATGTATAACGGCGGCAGGTATTACTCCGGGAGCAGAACTTTTTATAACCGGAGCAATGCCTACCGAGCGGGAGGCGCGCGCGGCGGAGTTAACAACCGTCCCGGAGCTGCGGCCAGGCCTTTCAACGGAAACAGGCAGGCGGCTCGAGGCTACGCTGAACCCCGTGGTCAGAGCGGCACGCGCTCGGGCGCCTTCAGCGGCTATGACCATGGCGGACAGACCAAGAGCTATTCGTCACGCGGTAGCGCCAGCGTCCGTAGCGGCGGCGGGGCGCGTGTCGGCGGTGGCGGAGCGCGCGGCGGCGGTGGCGGGCGTCACTAATCGAAGTTTCGTTATGTTCATGGGAGCTTGAAAAATTTGGAAATGGAGAGAAGCCATATGCGGCGAACGAAGCTGAACTTCGACAAATTACATTGGGCCAATCTTCCTAAATTAGCCGTGGTCGCACTCCTTTTGGCGGTGTGTTTCCCCACCCGTTCCATGGCGCAGCAACCGGGCCAGAAAACGTTTTCATCGGCGGAAGACGCGAGTAACGCGCTGGTCACAGCAGCGCAGAGTAACGATGAAAAAGCGATGCTCGATATTCTCGGGCCCGAGGGAAAGCAAATCGTCTCGTCGGGAGACGAAACCGAGGACGCCCAGAGTCGCGCTAATTTCGTAAAGAGATATCAGGAAATGCACCGTCTGGTGAAAGAACCGGATGGAACCACTGTCTTGTATATCGGCGCGCATAATTGGCCTTCCCCCATACCGCTCGTGAACAAAGGTAATTCCTGGTATTTCGACACCGAGGCAGGCAAGAAAGAAATTTTATACAGGCGAATTGGCCGGAATGAACTATCGGCCATCCGCGTTTGCCAGGAACTGGTGGCGGCGGAAAAGGAATACTCCGCGCAGCACAGCGAGTACGCACGGAAGATCTTCAGTGATGAAGGGCGGCACAATGGCCTTTATTGGAAAGCTGCCAATAGCGAACCGCAGAGCCCCATCGGGCCGCTGGTGGCATCGGCCTTTGCCAAAAGCCAAGATGGTGCTCCGGCGCCTTATCGCGGTTACTATTACCTCATTCTGACGCGTCAAGGGAAAAATGGCCCAGGCGGCGCAAAGAGTTACATCGTAAACGGCAAAATGACAGGGGGTTTCGCTTTCGCGGCCTATCCGGCGGAATACAGGTCGTCCGGTGTGATGACCTTCCTCGTGAACGAGGATGGAGTCGTGTATGAGAAGGATCTCGGCAAGAAGACCGATGTTCTTGCCAAAGCTATGAAGGAATACAACCCCAATCCCAGTTGGCAAAAGACTGGGGACCAGCTTGAGGAGACTACTGCCGAGCAGAAAACCAAGTAAGAAGGCATGCAGTCGCTGCACGCGCTGCGCGCGCTTTGTTGGGCTCTTCGAGTTGTAGCCGCTCCCGCCAACTGATCGGGCAAACAAAGAGAAGCAAGGTGACGAAAAGATAAAACTACTTCCCTGATAGGCGACGACCTCAGCGATCACCCAAAACCGGCCAATGAGTATCACCTGAAAACCGGCCAACGAGAGTAGCGTCCGGGACATTGATTCCCGCGGAGGCTTGTAGGCTCCGGGGCCATGGCCAATGTCTTG
>JBEKYF010000165.1:0-7547 GCA_049511255.1 Terriglobales bacterium
ATGGCCGTGCCTTCATGCACCTCGCCGATACGGTGCGTCTTTCCCGTATAAAACAGGATGCGCTCCGTCGTCGTGGTCTTCCCGGCATCGATGTGGGCCATGATGCCGATGTTCCTGCAACGCTCTAATGGGACTGTTCTAGGCACGACTCTTAACTCTTTCTGGGGCTCCGAAAATCAGCTCTTAGCTTTTGGCTCTTAGCTCTTTGCCTTCAGCAAACCGGCTCTGAAAAGCTAAGAGCCAACAGCTAAAGGCTAACGGCCTTCTACCACCGGTAATGCGCGAACGCCTTGTTCGCTTCCGCCATGCGATGCACGTCTTCTTTCTTCTTGATGGCGGCGCCCTTGCCGTTCGAGGCATCGAGCAACTCGTTCGTCAGCTTGTCGATCATTCCCTTTTCGCCGCGACCGCGCGCATAGCTCACGATCCAGCGGATCGCCAGCGACGTCCTGCGGTCCGGACCTACTTCGATCGGCACCTGATAGTTCGCGCCGCCCACGCGCCGCGTCTTCACTTCCAGCAAAGGCTTGGCGTTTTCGACCGCCTTCGTGAACAGATTCAGGGCTTCGTCGCCGCCCTTTTCCTGCAACTTCTCGAGCGACTTATAGAAAATGCCCTCGGCAGTCGACTTCTTTCCCTGCCACATCATCGAGTTGATGAACTTTGTCACCAGGTCCGATCCATAAACCGGATCGGCCTCGACCGTCCGCTTTACCGTATGTCCTTTACGAGGCATGTATAGCTTTGCTCCTAATCTGACGGTGCCCCAGGTTCGCGCCCGTCCTTTGGGCGCTAACCTGGGTTCAACTGCAATCCCTAAAAACCTGCTTTACGCTTTCTTCTGTCTCTTCGTGCCATACTTCGAGCGCCCCTGGTTGCGGCCCGCCACGCCGGTCGCGTCCAGCGTTCCGCGCACCACGTGATAACGCACGCCCGGCAGATCCTTCACCCGGCCCCCGCGGATCAGCACAATCGAGTGCTCCTGCAGGTTATGGCCAACGCCCGGGATATACGTCGTCACTTCGATTCCATTCGTCAAGCGAACGCGCGCCACTTTGCGCAGCGCCGAGTTCGGCTTCTTCGGCGTCTGGGTATACACCCGCGTACACACGCCGCGCTTCTGCGGGCACGATTGCAGAGCCGGACTGGCCGTCTTGTACCGGGGCCGCTCGCGGCCAAATTTCACAAGCTGATTAAAAGTAGGCACTCTCACCACTCCCAGACGCGGCAAGCCGCATCTCTACCGCACATTTTGGTATCGCACACTTCCGTAGAGACGGGGCTTGCCCCGTCTCCGCACACTTCTCTCACCGTAGAGACGCAAACTTCCTTACGTCTCCGGTCTGGCACGGGCTGTCGCGCCCAGCCATGCTCTCAACCGCGCAGCATCACTAATGCCGGTGAGAATTCGTCGGTTTCCCGCTCAGACTAAATCGCCGACGACGGTGACGCCACGCCTCACCTCAACCGAGTTCCCGATTGGGTTCGGAGGCGTTCCGTTTCGTCTGCTTTCCCCTGCATAGCCTCGCGTGACTCCCAAGGCTTCTACTTCACACCCCGGGCGCGAAGGTTTTCGCAAGACGTTTCAGCGAGGGCGTCCCCGGTCCCACTTCCAACCGGGTACGTATTTCTTCAAAGCTCAGCCAAGATTTTCCCGGAGCCTGTCGACAACGCAGGTTGCGCATCCAACAGGACTGCCGTATACAGGCAAGCCAGACTTTACTCGCGGAACTGTTTCATAATAACAACTCCATATGCACATCGTCAACCGGTGTTCGACGCATCTTATGAAGGCAAGGTTTCAAGGTCTCAGGGTCGCTGGTGGAGAGCCGGGCGTCCCCGCCCGGCTGGACGGGCGAGACGCCCGTCGCTCCATTGGATCACGGTCTCAGACGCCCGCGAGCGCCTTTGTCCTTGAAACCCTGAAGCCTTGAAACCTTGCACTTTACCTTCTACACTGACAGTTTTCCGCCCAACCACATTATTATGCTCGCGCCTGGCAAACGGACGCGGGGAGGGTTCATGCATCGTTGCGGTTCCGGTGTTCTTCTTACGTGGGTCATCAGCTTCGTCGTCGCCCTCACCGGCTGCCTCGGCAAGAGCACCAGCAACCCCGGCAACGGAGGCGTGTCGAGCGTTACGCTGAGCCCCGGCGGCATCTTCTCCATGGATGTCGGTGGCACTCAGGTCTTTTCCGCCGCCGGCAAGAATGCCGCCGGCGCCACCGTCCTCGGCGTCAACATTCAATTTGTTATCGTGAGCGGCAACCCGAACGCCCCCGCACCGGTCTCTATCAACAGCTTTGGGACCGCTTGTGCCGGCGCCTGGGACCAGACTGGCGGCATGTGCAGTCCCGGAACTCCCGGGATCGCCCTCGTAACCGCGGTCATCAACGGCGTCAGCAGCCCGCCCACGAAGGTCTACGTCCACCAGCACATCGATAGCATTAAGGTTGTCCAGGCCGAGGCCCTTCCGCCTCAGTTCGACTGCTTTTCCCAGGGACAGACTTGGCAGTTCCAGGGGATCGCCTACAGCAACAACGTGGATGTCACCAACACCGTCGGCCCCATGAGCTGGTTGTCGAGCAACCCCGGCGTTCTCACCACAGATACGACAGTGTCCACACTACTGCCCAACCAGGTTCAGGTCACCGCCAAGACCCCCGGTATCACCCAGCTTTTTGCCACAGTCTCTGGAACCACCAGCACTCCCTATCCCTACAATTACACCACTTGCCTGGTCCAATACCTCCGACTCCAGATCGGGGGCCAGGGCCCGGCAGGAAACTCGATCACCGTAAACAACGGCGGCAGCGTACCCGTCACAGCTACGGTCGTCGATACCTTAGGTTTCATCCTGGCCACCCCGCCCCTCACCTGGAGCACCACCAATCCGGAAGTTGCCGCCTTCAGCACCACCACCAGCACCTCGGCAAGCAACGGTGCGACCGCCCGCAACAATCTCGGCGGCGCCACCGTCTTCGCTTCCTGCACTCCCCCGTCCTGCAATATCGGAGTTCTACCCGGTCTCCCCATCTACGCCAGCGACGGACAGCTGCCGAACGGGACGAGCGGGTATGGCACGATCTCCGTGGACGTAACTTCCACCTCCAAGGTCCCCACCTACACTGCCTGGGCCGCGACCACTGACTGCCAGAACCAGCCCGGCTGCTCCAGTGCGCTGTTCTCGGTGACCCCTGGAACCACCCCTATCGGCTCCACCATCCTGAGCCTGCCCCGCACTCCCAATTCCATGATGTTTAACCATCTGGCGACGGCGCGTGTTTATCTCGGCAGCGATCAGGGACTGATGTACGTTGATATCAGCAGTTCCTCCGTTAGCGTGATCTCGAACTCCTCGACCTGTAACGTTGCCCTGTGCGGCAAAGTGCTCACCATCTCGAACGATGGCAAGCAGGTGGTTGTCTCCGACACCGTTTCCACCCCCAACCAGGTCTACATCTACAACGCCGGCAGCACCGCCACTGCCCCAGTCGACCTCATTATCCCCGGTGAAACCGCCACTGCCGCTGCCTTTTCTCCCGATCAGTTAAAACTCTTCATCCTCACGAGCACCGGCAACATGTACATCTACTCCACGGTCGACGCTCTTGCCTCGGTTCCGAGCGCGACCTCGGTAACCGACGTAAAATTCTCGGCGGATGGCAGCTTTGCCTATGTGGCGGGAACGCCCGCAAGTTCGGTGTCTGCCTTCTCGACCTGTTCCCTGCCTAACATGGCAAGTGTGGACATCGGAAGTGTCGCAGCGTCGAGCACGCCTCTGGAAATCTTTCCGTCGCCTGTCGTTCAGGCCGACCCGCAGGGATTAACGCAGAACCTAATCGCTCTCGAGCCGCCGAACATTGAGTTCTTGACTGCGCAGTTCACGCAGGTTCCGATACTGTACAATGATCCGCTCCAGCTCACGTGCAATCCTCCAAATCTCCTGAGCTTCAGCAAAGGCGCGTCCTTCAACCTCGGCCAGGGCAATTTCACTCCCATCTACACGCAGCTCGTAGCCGATGGCACCCAGCTCATCATCGTCGCCCAGAACATTCCCGCCGTGCTTCTGTTCAGCGTGGCCAATGGCGCCAGCTCCGTGCCACTGGAGCGGCCAGGCTTCGGCAGCAGCTTCCCGCTCGCCGCCTCCGCCTCCACCGACGGAAGCCAGGTCTACGTCGCCGCTTGCGATCAGTATGCCAGTGATGGAACCACCTGCACCGCCGGCTCCGTGCACATCATCAACACCATCAGCCAAGGCGACCTCCAGCAAGTCCCTTACGTCAACATCAACGACAACAACAACCCCAACATGTGTAACAGCCAGGGTGGCACAGCCCCGCTCTGCCTCCCCAACCTCATCGCCATTCGCCCACAGTGATAGAAAGCCAACCTTGTGTGGGGACGGGCGCCGTGTGGGGACGGGCAACCCGGTCCGCGTAGGGACAGCCGCCCTCGGCTGTCCAAGCCGAGCGTAGCTCGGCTCCAACTCAAACGCCGTCACCATTAACAACCGCCGCCGCGCGGCAACCTCGTAACCTCTATTTTTTTCTTGCAGATTTTGGCTGACTATGCCCCAAGAAGTGGTGCACAAACTGAGAACTGAGAACTGAGAACTGAGAACTGAGAACTGAAAACTGAAAACTGAAAACTGAGAACTGAAAACTGAAAACTGAAAACTGACAGCGGTGTTCTACGGCCCTACTTCTTTCCCGACACTATCCAGCACTCCATTGATAAACTGCACCGACTCCGGAGTCGAAAACTTCCGCGCAATTTCGAGCGCCTCATTAATCACCACTGCTCGCGGCGTCGCCGGATACCCCAGGAACTCCGCCACCGCTTCCCGCAGCACATTCCGGTCGACCGTCGCCATCCGCTCCATCCGCCAGTGCTGCGTGTGCTTCCCGATCAGCCCGTCGATCTCCTCCATCCGGTCGCTCGCGACGCGAAACAGATCGTCGGCAAACCCGCGCACTTCTTCTTCGACGTTAGTCCGCTCCGCCCAGAACGTCTTCCGGACAAGCTCCGGCGTCTGCTTCCCCATGTCCGCCTGAAACAGCATCTGCAGAACCAGTTCGCGGGATTTGCGTCGAGTGCCCATGGAGAGTTGTCAGTTGTCAGTCATCAGTTGTCAGTAAAACCGAAAACTGAGTGTGGCTGACAACAGTTTACAGGACAGTTGCGTTGCAGAAAGTTGGAGATTAGGAGCGAGGTTTGCGTTTCTTGGAAACCGGAGTTGCCTTGCCTTTCCTGCCAACCGAAACCTTGGAACGATTATCGGTTTTACTGACAACTGACAACTGACGACTGACAACTCTCTTCAGATTCGCCATCTCCACCGCCGCCAGCGCCGCCTCCAATCCCTTGTTGCCCATCTTCAACCCGGCGCGATCGATCGCCTGCTCCAGTGTCTCGCAAGTCAGCACTCCAAATGCATGAGGCACGCCGGTCTCCTGCGCCGACTGCCCAATTCCCCGAGTAACCTCGTTCACCATCACGTCGTAATGCGCCGTGTCGCCGCGCAGCAAACAGCCCAGGCAGAGGATCGCGTCATACTTCCTGGTTTCCGCCAGCGTGCGAGCCGCGGAGGGAATCTCGAATGACCCCGGAACGCGGACCAGCGCGATGTCCTCGTCCTCCGCGCCGGCTCGGCGCAGCCCATCAAGAGCTCCCTGCAGCATCCGTTCGGTGATAAAAGAGTTGAAGCGCGAGACGACAATGGCAAACCGCTTTCCCGCCGCGTTCAGTTGCCCGTGGAGCGCCGGGCGTCCCCGCCCGGCCGCAACTTCCTCGGCCCGGCCATGAATAGTGAGTACGATTTCGCCCGGCAGCTCCAGCGAAAAGCTGCGGTCGTCTGTCTTAGGCGTCTTAGGCGGCGTCTTAGGCGTCTTAAGATTGTTCGTGTCGGCCAGCAGCTTGAACTTCCGTTTCTGGGCAATCTCAAACACCAAGTCCGGATTCGTAACCTCGATCACCAGCAGCCGGTTCACATCTTTCAAGCGCTCGCGCACCTCGGCGGGATATTCCTTCGCCAGCGAATTCAGGCTGAGCAGCGCGAGCGGCGCCGACAGGACCACCGACCTTCCATCTTCGCCGTCAACTGCGTCGAATCCAATCGCGCGCAGAAACTCCGCAAGCACCCGCAGGTCCTTAGGGTCACTAACATACCGCCCGATATGCAAAGATTTCAGCATTTCACCTCACCGCCTGTGCTCGTGGAGGGACGGGTGCCCGTGCTAGTGGAGGGACGGGCGTCCTCGCGAGCCTGCCCTGAGCGTAGTCGAAGGGTCCAAGCCGAGCGAAGCTCGGCAGTCGCCTGTGGCCACAGCAACTCTGGACTCGCCCCAGCCTCTCACTTTCCCCTAAACTGCGCCGCCCGCTTTTCCAGAAATGCCGTCGTCCCTTCCTTCTTATCCTCCGTTGCGCAACAAACGCCAAACAAAGAAGCCTCCAGAAACAGTCCCTCGGCCAGCGACATCTCCATGCCCTTGTTGACCGCCTCCATAGCATACTGCACCGCTAGCGGAGCGTTCGCGATGATCTTAGCCGCAATCGCCTCCGCCCGCGGAACCAGCTCCGCCGCCGCCGTCACTTCATTCACCAACCCGATCCGATGCGCTTCCTGCGCCGTGATCGTCTCCCCGGCCAGCACCATCTGCATCGCAAGCCCCTTACCCACCAGCCGCGGCAGCCGCTGCGTCCCGCCATATCCCGGAATAATCCCCAGCTTCACCTCCGGCTGCCCCAGCTTCGCGTTGTCGCTCGCCAGGCGCATCGTGCAAGCCAGAGCCAGTTCGCATCCGCCGCCCAGCGCAAATCCGTTAATACACGCAATCACCGGCTTCCCCAGGTTCTCGATCAGGTCCAGCACCGCCTGCCCGCGATGCGTGTATTCCTTGCCGGAGACGGCGTCGTGTTTAGCCAGTTCTCCAATGTCCGCGCCCGCAACGAACGCCTTCTCGCCCGCACCAGTCAGGATGGCCACGCGAATCGAGGCGTCGGATTGAATGTCGGTGAACGCAGCCCGCAACTCTTCCATAGTGGCCATGTTGAGCGCGTTAAGCACCTTCGGCCGATTGACGGTGACGTAGGCGATGGAGTTTTTCTTTTCGAGGAGAATATTTTCGAAGGTCATACACACTAGACTAGAGCATCTTCACAGTCGACGTAAACCGCAGTCGGACTCTTGGAGAGGCTATTTGGGAAGGGCACGACTTCAGTCGTGCCACCCAGGGCCAATAAACAAGCGGGCTTTAGCCCCTGAGGGATTGTCGGCCGGGTGCCCCATCCTTGCGCGTTCTGTGCGCAAGCGTGGGATTCCACGAACGCGTCCCGCATGGGATTCTAGCGTCCATCCCCTAAATTCGGAATAGTTATTTAACCGGGTTTGCCAGACACTTGACGCGCGCCCACGCGAGGACGGCTACGGGAGCGAATAATCGAAGGTCCAGGTGTGTTTACCCTGAGCGTCGATATGGATCATGAGCGAGCCAGTGAGTCCGGTCAGTTCTCCAGTGCCGGAATTGGGTACAACCATCACGCTCA
>JBEKYF010000166.1:0-4169 GCA_049511255.1 Terriglobales bacterium
ACCTGACGTTCTTCCCGCAGTTCATTCTCGGCTACGTCGGCATGCCCCGCCGCTACTGGCAGTATCCGCCGGAGTTCCAGGCGCTGAACGTGCTCTCGACGGCCGGCGCCAGCATCCTCGCCGTTGGCTATCTGCTGCCGATGATCTATTTCGTCTGGTCGCTGCGCTACGGGGCGATCGCCGACGCGAATCCCTGGGCGGCCGCTGGCCTGGAGTGGAAGACCACGTCGCCGCCACCCACCTTTAATTTTGACGAGACGCCCGTCGTCACCTGGGAAGCCTATAACTACGACGAGATTCCACACAAGGAACGGAGGGCTCCCGTTGCAGGATAGCCAAGCGACCACCAGCCAAGCGACGGTCCAAGTTACGACCGCGGAACACGAAGCTCACAATCCGGCGCTGGTCCACCAGTTCGCCGACGCCGAGCAACAGAAGAATGCCGCCTCGCTTGGCATGTGGCTGTTCCTGGTGACCGAAATCATGTTCTTCGGCGGCATGTTCTGCGCCTACCTCATCTACCGCCTGAAGTATTTCAACGCCTTCGCGGCCGGAAGCCAGTCGCTGGCCATCAAGTGGGGCGCGATTAACACGGCAGTGCTGATCGTCAGCTCGGTCACGGTAGTGCTCGCCATCTACGCCATCCGGTTCGGCAGGAAAAAGCTCACCGTGGCCTTCCTGGTCGTGACCGTGCTGCTGGGATTTGTTTTCCTCGGCATCAAGAGCATCGAGTACACCGATAAGTTCAGAGAACACCATGTTCCCGGCGCCAATTTTCATTTCACGGAGAACTTTGACGATAACGGCAAACAGATCCCGGTAAACCCGAACGAGGTGCAGCTGTTCTTTTCGCTCTATTTTGCCATGACCGGCATGCACGCCTTGCACATGATTATCGGCATCAGCCTGATGAGCACTCTGGCCGTATTGACCTGGCGCGGACATTACTCCGCGGAGTATTACACGCCGCTCGAAAATGCCGGCTTATACTGGCACCTGGTCGATATCATCTGGATTTACCTGTTCCCGCTGCTGTATTTGATCAGCCGTCACACATGAGGATTTGCAATGTCAAACGAGCACGGCACTTCGGTTAAGACTTATCTCATTATCGGCGCGACATTGCTGGTCCTGACTGTGGCGACGACTCTGATTGCCTTCGTGAATCTCGGCCCTTTCAATCCTGTAGTTGCGCTGACCATTGCCACCATCAAGGCTTTGCTCGTGATCCTGTTCTTCATGCACGTCAAAGGCGCGAGCGAAAAGCTGACCGGCGTCGTCGTCGCCTCCGGCTTCTTCTTTCTCGCGATTCTGCTAACCCTATCGCTGTCCGACTACCTGACTCGATCCTGGTGGTAATCGCTTAACAGTTTTTGCGAACTGACTGACCACCGCAATCCCCTTGCGCCCAGCGCCCGCATCCTCGAAGATGTTATGTAGCCTATGCTGCAAGACATCGCCCCACCCCTGGCCCATTCCGCGCGACTCGACGCCTCCGCGCTCGAAGCTTCGCTCCGGCGACATCTTCGCGGAGAGGTCCGGTTCGACTCGGGCAGCCGCGCTCTCTACGCAACCGACGGGTCCAATTACCGCCAAGTCCCGATCGGCGTCGTAGTTCCGCGCGACAAAGAAGACGTTCTTGCCACCGTTGCCCTCTGCCGCGACCAACGCGCTCCGCTGCTCGCGCGCGGCGGAGGCACGTCGCTCGCCGGACAATGTTGTAACGCCGCCGTCATCCTTGACTTTTCGAAGTACATGGCGAGCATCCTCGAAATCGATCCGGCGCGCCGCATCGCGCGCGTTGAGCCCGGCGTCGTCCTCGATCGCCTCCGCGCCGAAGCCGAGAAGCACCACCTTACCTTCGCGCCCGATCCAGCGACCCACGACCGCTGCACACTCGGAGGCATGATCGGCAACAACTCCTGCGGCGTGCACTCGATCATGGCCGGCAAGACGGACGACAACATCGAATCGCTCGAAGTCCTGACCTACGGCGGCCAGCGCCTGCACGTCGGCGCGACCAGTGCCGACGACTTCGACCGCTTTATTCGCGAAGGCGGACGCCGCGCCGAAATCTACGCCGGCCTCAAGTCTCTCGCCGACCGCTACGGCGAGCAGGTGCGCCGCCAGTTTCCCAACATTCCACGCCGCGTTTCCGGATACAACCTCAACCACCTGCTCCCCGAAAGCGGCTTTCACGTGGCGCGCGCGCTGGTCGGCTCCGAAGGCACTTGCGTCACGATTCTCGAAGCCACATGCCGCCTGGTCAAGAGTCCGCCGGCGCGGGTGCTGCTCGTGATCGGATGGCCCGATGTTTACACCTGCGCCGACAACGTTCCGCAGATCATGGAGTATCGCCCCATCGGCCTCGAAGGTTTTGACGACATCATGGTCAATGCGAGCCGCCACAAAGGCGTGAACCTCGACGGCCTCGCGCTGCTGCCCGAAGGCGGCGGCTGGCTGATGGTTGAGTTTGGCGCAGATACCGCCTCGGAAGCGGAATCTCAGGCGCGTAATCTGATGGAGACGCTCGAACGCTCCGCGACTCCGCCCAATCTGCGCTTGTTCACCGACCCGCGCCTGATGCGGCGTATCTGGGATGTCCGCGAATCCAGTCTGGGAGTGACTGCGCACGTCCCCGGCGAACCGATTCGTTGGGAAGGCTTCGAAGATTCCGCGGTCGCGCCCGACAAACTTGGCGCCTACCTTCGCGAGTTGCGCCGGCTGATGCAAGCCTTCCACTATGACGGCTCTTTCTATGGGCACTTCGGCCATGCCTGCGTGCACACGCGCATGGACTACGATCTTGAATCCACCGAAGGCGTGCGCAAGTTCCGCCAGTTCATGGAAGAGGCTGCCGACCTCGTTGTCCGCTATGGCGGCTCGATCTCCGGCGAACATGGAGACGGGCAGGCCCGCGGCGAGCTTCTGCCTAAAATGTTTGGCCCCGAACTCATGCAGGCCTTCCGCGAGTTCAAGTCGCTCTGGGATCCGGATTGGAAGATGAACCCGGGCAAGCTCATCAATCCATATCGGCTCGACGAAAATCTTCGCCTTGGCCCCGGTTATGATCCGTGGCAGCCCGAGACGAATTTCAAATTTCCCGACGACCACGGCAGCCTGGCGGCCGCCACCCTGCGCTGCGTTGGAGTCGGCAAGTGCCGCCGCGACGCAGGCGGAGTCATGTGTCCCAGCTTTCGTGCCACCCGCGACGAACAGAACTCCACCCGCGGCCGCGCCCACCTGCTCTGGGAGATGACGAAAGGCGATGTCATCAAAGACGGCTGGCAGAACGAAGCCGTGAAAGAATCGCTCGACCTTTGCCTCGCCTGTAAAGGTTGCAAGAGCGATTGCCCTGTCGGCGTCGATGTAGCGACCTACAAAGCGGAATTTCTGTCGCACTACTACGAAACCAACCGGCGTCCGCTGAATGCGCTGGCCCTTTCGCAGATTGACCTCTGGCTCAGAGCCGCCTCGCACGCACCAGGTCTGGTGAATCTAGCAACCCAACTCCCCGGCCTGCGCGACCTTGCCAAGTTGGCCGCCAGGATCCCGGCCCAGCGCCGCATTCCGCCCTTAGCTCCGCAGACTTTCAAACAATGGTGGTGGAAGAATCGGTGGAGCGACGGGCGCCCTCGCCCGTCCAATCGAGCGAAGCTCGACAGCCATTTCGGTTCGCCCACGCGGCCGCGGTCTGCCGATAATCCCGTCCTCCTCTGGGCTGACACTTTCAACAACTACTTCCTCCCTGCGACCGCTAAAGCTGCCGCCGAAGTGCTTGAAGCTGCCGGTTTCGACGTCACCGTTCCGTGCGCTCACCTCTGCTGCGGCCGCCCGCTCTATGACATCGGCGCGCTCGACCGCGCCAAGAGCCTGCTCCTCCAGATCATGGACGAGCTTCTTCCCGAAATCGAAGACGCGACGCCCATCGTCGTCCTCGAACCCAGTTGTGCCGCCGTCTTCCGCGACGAACTCACGAACCTTTTCCCCAAAGACGAACGGGCGCAAGCCCTCTCCAAGCAAGTCTTCCTGCTCAGCGAATTTCTCGAGCAGCGCGCAAATAACGACGCCTTCCCGCTTCCCAAACTCCGGCGCCGGGCGCTCGTCCACGGGCATTGCCATCACAAGGCGATCATGAAGATGACGGCTGAGGAAGCTGTGCTGCAACG
>JBEKYF010000167.1:0-6048 GCA_049511255.1 Terriglobales bacterium
CCCAGGCTGCAGAACAAACGCGCCTCAGGTCATCACGGCCTCCCGCCGAAGCCCGATCCAATTCCCCACTAGCAGGAAATGGTGGATCGGGGCAGTTGCAAACAAGATACAAGGTCATCGGGTTGCCTATCGGAACGCATCCTCATGCAATAGCTAGCCGCGTATTGCCCAGCTCAATCGCTTTGCTGCAGTGGCCAGACCCAAAGAATAATCGAGGGGACGTTCGGGTTCTGGATCAAACCGTACAACGGTTCCAAGGGCAGAATTCAGTTCGGCCCGCAGTATTCCTACATTGTCCGAGACGCATGGACCGGATCTGCCTCAGCGGCCGGGACGGGCCCCTTCATTGTGCCGCACGGAATCGACAACATGATCTTTACGTCTTTTCGCTACTACCTGCCGTAGGACCGAAAAATGGTCCCGCGTCGTTGTTTGACGCGGGACCATCAGGTTTAATGGACAGGTTTAACAATGCCTAACAGTCGCTCAGCTTCTGGGTGGAGCCTTCCCTTCAGGACGCCGCCGGCCCGGTTTTGGCTTACTCTCCTTTTCCGGGCCGGTGGTGCTAACTTAATTTACGCCAAGATTTCAGATTAAGATATTCAGCGCGGTCCGTTTACTGCCGGAGACGTGAGAATCGGAGCGCGATGCTGTCTTGAGTCCGGACGTAGCGCGCAAGCGCCATCCCAGCCTCATCACTCCGCAGAGAAGCGTGAGAAATCGCCGGTCCTCTCCCGCCGTGCGCGGGAAAAGGCCCAATTGCAGCCGTTGTTGGGGTCAAGAAGGAAATTCCGAGTTAGGGGTCCAAATCGCGAATTCCGTTGGAAACTCAAGAAAAGGAGGCCTGAAAGCTATGACGCCCGCGGAAGGTCTTGAGGCGAGAACGTATCGCAAGGTCGACGTGCGAATAGTACCTTTCCTTTTCCTTTGCTACATTTTGGCGTATCTCGATCGGGTCAACGTGGGATTTGCGAAGCTGCAGATGCTGAAAGATCTGTCGATGAGCGATGCAGCATTCGCTACTGGCGCCGGTATTTTCTTTATCGGCTATTTCTTTTTCGAAGTTCCCAGCAATGTGCTGCTGAAGAAATTCGGTGCGCGCATGTGGATTGCCAGGATCATGATCTCCTGGGGCGTCATCTCTGCCTGCATGATCTTCGTAAAAGGGGAGTGGTCTTTTTATGGGCTGCGCTTTCTGCTGGGCTTGGCCGAAGCCGGTTTCTTTCCGGGGGTGATTTTTTATCTGACCTTGTGGTATCCCTCAAGATTCCGATCCACACGGACCGCCTGGTTTGTGGCAGCGATCGCTGTATCGGGGGTAGTCGGCAATCCCATATCCGGCTGGATTATGGATGTGCTTTCCGGCGCCATGAAGTTGGCGGGTTGGCAGTGGCTCTTTCTGGCAGAAGGCATCCCTTCAATTCTCGTTGGCCTGGTGGTGATCTTTTATCTGGACAGCGGCATTGAAGAAGCGAAATGGCTTACGCGCGAGGAAAAAGCATTGCTTGCGCGGAACCTCGAAGCTGAAGACAAGCATAAAACCGAGCATAAGCTGATAGATGCCTTCACCAGCGGGAAAGTCTGGGTGCTGTGCGCCATCTATTTCACTCTGATGATCGGCCTGTACGGCATCGCCTTCTGGTTGCCGACGATTGTGAAGGCCTTTGGTTTGAAAGGTTATCTCAGGGTTGGCCTGGTTACCGCGATCCCGTATGGAGTGGCCGTTATCGGAATGATTCTCCTGAGCAATCATTCGGACAAAACCGGCGAGCGGCGGCTGCATTATGTGGCGAATGTTGTGGCTGGAGCCGTCGGCTTGGTTCTGAGCGGAGTTTTTGCGTCGAATCCAGTGTTGGCGATTATTTTCTTGTCCGTGGGCACACTTGGAGTGATTGGGTCCATGCCATTGTTCTGGCCGTTGCCGTCCGCATTTTTGGCCGGCACCGCCGCTGCAGCGGGGATTGGCATCGTGAACTCGGTGGGTAATTTAGGTGGTTATGTTGGGCCGAATATTCCGATTTGGGCGAAATATTTTTCTTCGGACCGATCTGCTGCTTTGTATGTCATTGCGGGGATTTTGATGGTTGGGGCTCTTTTGACGTACTCCTTTATACCGCAAACTCTACGGGTGCGCGTGGATTCTGTGGATTAGCTGTTACCTATCCTAGATAATAATCCCAGTCAGCGATGCGTGGAGTTTCGATTTTCCGTTAAAAGAAATTCAAACAGCAACGCTCAGGCTGATTACGACTACCGCCTCGCCTTGGCAATCTTACGTTTCCAGACGAGCGGTATTTAGCGCGGGCAGATGGGCTGGACATCGAATTCCACTCCATGCGTTAAAATCCCGCAGGAGCTCTGCCGGTGAATCGTCGCGACTTTAATCTCGGTATTCTCAAAGTATCTGCTGCGGCGCTGCTGTCACCGCGCTTGCTCGCTCGACCGCTTGCCTCGCCTGACAGTACGCCGCCTTCCATCGCCGCGCTCTACAAGAACGCCATCGTCATTGATTCCCTCTGCGCCCCGCTGGTCGATATGGACACGCCACCCACCGCCGACGTCCTCGCAGCGGTGCGGCAATCGGGCATCACCGCCATCAACTTCACCATCTCGGACCCCACGTTCGAGGGCACAGTCGGTAATATCGCAAGCGTCGAGGCGTTAGTCGAGCAGAATCCCGACGCGTTCCTCATCGTGCGTCGCCATTCCGACATCGCCCGCGCCAAGCGCGAAAACAAACTCGGGATTCTTCCCAGCTTCCAGTACACCGCATTTCTCGAGGAAAATCCCGAGCGCATTGAAATGTTCCGCCGCTTCGGCGTGCGCATCATGCAGCTCACCTACAACAATCGCAGCATCTTTGGCGATGGATGCCTCGAGCCCGGCAATGCCGGACTCAGCAAAGCGGGCATCGCCGCTATCAAAAAGATGAACGACCTCGGAGTCGCCGTCGACCTCAGCCACAGCGGATACCGCACCACCTCCGAGGGCATCGCCCAATCCGCGAAGCCGGTTCTGATCTCACATTCCGGATGCGCTGCCATCTATGCTCATCCCCGCAACAAGCCCGACGAAATTCTCAAGTCGCTTGCCGATCATGGCGGCTATTTCGGCGTCTATCTCATGCCCTATGTCGTTGCCTCGCCCACCGTGCCGACCCGCGAACATGTGCTCGATCACGTCGTGCACGCCATCAACGTATGCGGCGTCGATCACGTGGGCATCGGATCCGATGGCTCGATCCAGAAGACGGTCCTGAACGCGGAACAGAAAGCCGCGTTTGGTCAGGACATCGCGCGCCGCAAAAAACTCGGCATCGGCGCCCCCGGCGAGGATCGCTATCCCTACGTGCCCGATCTCAACGGACCGGATCACATGGAA
The DNA here is from genome assembly GCA_049511255.1 of Terriglobales bacterium. Taxonomy (GTDB): domain Bacteria; phylum Acidobacteriota; class Terriglobia; order Terriglobales; family Acidobacteriaceae; genus Acidiflorens. The sequence goes on from JBEKYF010000167.1 coordinate 3,382, forward strand.
GTCATCGCCGCCGAACTCGCCAAGCGCGGCCAGCCCGCGGCGGTGATCGAGAAAGTCCTGGGCGCAAACTTTCAGCGAGTAATCGGCGAAATCTGGGGCACGGGTTAGCGGACTACTTCATCTCCGTTTTCGCTGGATGGGCCGCCTTGCCTTTCAGCTCGACTACGATCACATCCATACCTTTGTCGCCAGTGTTTTCCGGTAGGTGGGTCGTCGCCGCGCCATATTGCGCATCGCCTGCCTTGACGGTAAAGCTTTCCTTTTTCCCGTCCGGATAACTGAACTGCCCGTTGGCGTCGGTGAGAAACACCGCAACCGTGGCCGGATGGCTGTGCATGACCGACTTCTCGTGCGGACCGTAGTGCACCTTCAGAATTCGTACCTCTGCGTTCTCGCTCAGCACCGTGTAATGCTTGGGATCAACCTTAGCCGCATCTTGAGCCGAGAGGATTGGGACGAAACAGACGCACAATACCACACCATAAACCGCCAGTGGCAATCGCATTTTTTCTCCTTGTGGTTTTGGGATTTGGTGAAAAGGCATCCAACGCTACCCCAGCGATGTTACTGATGTCAATCGGGTTTTTGGTTTGACGATCGTGTTTCTCGCTGCAAGTGTGACAACCGTCACTGCAAGCGGCGCGCCGCTGCGTAAATTCGTAGGCATGAACGCACCAATCAAGAACGATCGCATAGAGTGGTTGCAAGGGCCTTCGGCAGATGGTTCAGCAGAGTGCGCAGTGAAGTGCTCAGCCGTTCCCGGAGAACGCAAGAACCCCTGGCGGCTGATTCTCCTGGGGGCGCCGGGCGTGGGCAAAGGTACGCAAGCCGAACTCCTGACCGAGCGTCTGGATGCTTGCCATCTCTCGACCGGAGACGTCTTTCGAGCTGCCAAGGAGCGGCGCGACTGTGATCAATCCCCGGCGATGAAGGCAGCACTGGAGTACATGCGTCGAGGCGAACTGGTGCCCGACTCCACCGTATGGGAGATGGTGCGCGAGCGCAGCGGCTGCATCCTCGATTGCGGCGGCTTCATCCTCGACGGATTCCCCCGCACGCTCGGCCAAGCCGAGTCCCTGAAAGAGCTGATGGAGAAGGAGAAGATTTCGCTCAGCGCCGTGGTCAACTACGAACTGCCCCTGGATGAGATTGTCCAGCGGCTGAGCGGCCGCCGCACCTGCGAAAAATGCAAGTCGATTTTCCACGTTAAAGAACGACCGCCGAAGGTCGAGGCCGTGTGCGATCGCTGCGGTGGACGGCTCTATCAGCGCGAAGATGACCGGCCTGAATCCATCACTGTGCGTTTGGAAGCATACGAACGAAGCACAGCGCCACTAATCCAGTTCTACAAAAATCTCGGCCTGCTGCTGCCGATCGTTGCCAAGGGATCTCCCGACGAGATCTTGGCGCGCACGATGGATAAGTTGGATAAGCTGGCCGGCGACAGATAACGCAGAACACCTGAGATCGACCCCTGCCTGTGAAACTGTGCCTCAGAGCTGGGCCTTCACCGGATGCGGATGGGCATTCGTGGAACGAAGACCTTTCAATGCGAATAGTATTTCTCCATCCAGTCTTTACAAGGTCAGGAGCAGCATGCCCGTCATGGCCGCCGCCACTCACCCCAGGGAACAATACCAACAGAGAGCCGGATGAGCACGCTCAGCAGCGCGCCGCAAAATACGGAAGCAGAACCGATTGAGTGGAGACCTTCAGCGAACCCGTGGATGATTGCGGTATCTGTGATGCTCTCGACCTTCATGGTCGTGCTCGACTCCTCGGTTGCAAACGTTGCATTGCCGCACATCGCGGGAAATCTCTCCTCTACCACGGACGAATCAACGTGGGTGCTGACGAGCTACCTTGTTTCCAATGCAATCATGCTTCCTGCCAGCGGATGGATTGCACGGCGCATTGGGCGTAAACGTCTGTTCATGATTTCAATCCTGGTGTTTACAGGCGCGTCCCTGCTATGCGGCATAGCCATCAACATGCCGATGCTGATCGTCGCCCGGATCATACAAGGCATCGGCGGTGGCGGCATGCTGCCGTTGGCCCAGTCCATCTTGCTGGAAAGCTTTCCGCCCGACAAACTCGGCGCCGCGATGGCTGCTTATGGACTTGGGGTTGTGGTCGCCCCGGTGGTCGGTCCAACTTTAGGAGGATGGATTACCGACAGCTATTCCTGGCGCTGGATCTTTTACATCAATCTTCCGGTGGGTTTTCTGGCTCTGTTTCTGGTCAACGCGTTCATCGAAGACCCTCCCTATATTAGGCAGGCATTTCGAGGGGCAATCGATTATCTCGGGTTTGGCCTGATGGCCATTTGGCTGGGCACATTGCAGTTACTGCTGGACAAGGGGCAGGAGGCGGACTGGTTTGCAGCGGACTGGATACGATGGATAGCTGCTGTTTCCACGATCGCACTGATCGGTTTTATTTTCCGCGAATTCATGTATCGGGACCCGATTGTGCAATTGCATGTGCTCGGCGACCGCAATTTCGGCGTAGGGACTCTGATCACGGGTCTCTATGGTTTCGTTCTCTATCAGGCTGCGGAAAAAGGGACGCCGCGACTTAGATTCTCTCCAGTCACCGTGATTTTGTGACTCGGGGAAGGGTTTTGGCTGCATCCGCTGGTGTCCCGCGGATTCATTTTCCGGCCTG
>JBEKYF010000168.1:0-7280 GCA_049511255.1 Terriglobales bacterium
CTCGAACAGCAAATCAAGAAGCTGGAGAAAGAAGTGCGCAGTCTTCAGCAGAAGTTGGCAACGCACGACCATCCCCACACTCACTGAAGGATTGCCCCGAATAGCCATGACGAACATCAAGCTGGTACTTGTCTGTGTCGCCCTCACGTTCGGCGTCATTGCCGCGCAGGAGCATGCAAAGCGTGAGCCGATGACTTTTGCCTTGGACTGTGCCGGGGGCGACTGCCCACTGCTAAAAGGAGCACCGCAGACAAGCGGGATGCGGGGCGGCTCTGTGAAGCTCAAGCCGGGTGAGAGCGTAGGCTGGCACTCGACTTCGGGGAATGAGGAAGCTTTGGTGATACTGCACGGGAGTGGCGTTGCCAATATCGAGGGACATCCCGATGTGCCGCTCAGGGAGAAGATGCTGGCGTACATTCCGCCAGCGACAAGGCACAACGTCACGAACACAGGGACACAAGCCCTTGAATACGTCTGGGTAATAGCACCCACTGGCCCGCCGCATAATTGACGAAATCATGCGATTACACTCATTGAGAATTGGCCCGTCCGGGTCAATATTGCACAGACGGTGCGGCCTCTTGAACCGCACAGAATCACGGCGGGAAGTTCATCCGGCGCAGCAGGTCCTGAAATCTTGGATCGGAGCGCAAGGGATCGACTTTCGGCTCGACCTTGAGCATGACCAGCGCCCTCGCCCGTTCTTCGTAAGCCTTATCAAGCCATGCGAAGGCCTGATTCCGATCTCCTAAAGCCAGGCAGACCTCCGCGATACTGTAGGATGAAACATACGACCTTAATGACTGTTCTTTCAGTTGGTCGAGGATTTTCTTTGCCTCCGCCTTGTTCCCTGCCACACCATAGGCGTGTGCCAGGAGCGCAGCGTAAAGATGGCTTCCTCCAGATATCTCGTTCGCTGCCCGAATCTCGGTGATAGCTTCCGGAAAGAGGCCTTGCTGCAAGTAGGTTCCCCCAAGCCACGCGTGCGCATTGACGAAGTGCCGGTCCATCTCCAGAGTCTTTTGCAACTGTTCGATTGCTTTATCGTACTGGCGCGCGAAGTAAAAGCACCATCCAACCCCAGCGTCGATGATCAGCGAGAGTGGGTCGAGCTCTTGAGCCTTTTCTGTCTCCGCTATCCCTTCTTTGAAACGTCCCATTGCGATAAGAAGGTCTCCGTAAATAAGGTGGCCTATTGCGTAGGCGGGGTTCCGCTTGACGACCCGATTGAATTCCTTCTCGGCGCCTGACCAATCCCAATCGTAATGGAGCTTGACATCAGCCAAAGACGCTTGGGCCTCAGTCAGTGCTTCGTCAATTTCGAGGGCCCTCAAAGCCGCAGCTTTCGCTTTCGGATAGGCATCCCTTGGAGCAGCGTAAGCGTAAAAACCGAGAATGTTGTAGGAGTCGGCGAGACCTGCGTAAGCCAGTGGGTAACCGGGGTCCTTCTCAATCGCTTTCTCGAAATACTCGATGCTCTTCTTCACGCCATCCGCCGTCCTCTTATTCCAATAGAACCGGCCGCGGAGATAGTCCTGATAGGCCTGTGCGTCACGCGTGGGCCGCTTGCTCAGACGCTTCCTCTCCTCGCCCGTCAGGCTGAGCCGCAATGTCTTGGAGATCTCATCCGCGATCTCTTCCTGGACTGCCAATAGATCGGCCAGTTTTCCCCTGTACTGCTCCCCCCAAAGCCGCCACCCATTGGCCACGTCCACCAGTTCGGTCCCAATCGTCAGGGAATCGCCCCGCTGAACCACCCTTCCTGTGAGCACGGTGCGGACGTTGAGTTCGTTGCCAACCTTCTGCGGATCCGCCAGTTGGCCCTTGTAGCGGAAAACCGTGCTTCGTGCCATGACGCGGAGTGTTGGCAAGTGAGAGAGGTTGCCGATGATGCTTTCGGTGATGCCGTCACTTAGATACTCTGTGTCTGGATCGGCGCTCGCGTTTTCGAAGGGTAGAACGGCGATCGAATCAAAAGGCTTGCGAGACCGCAGTGCGGGCAGATTCTCGGCCGCCGAGCCCACGAAACGATAGCCTCGCCGGGGAAGGGTTTCAATGAAGCGCGGTTTCTCGGCTTCATCATTCAGTGCTCGGCGAAGTTTCCTGATTGCCGTGTTCAGGCTGTGGCCAAAATCAACGAACGTGTCGGGGGACCAAAGCCTCTCGCGAAGCTCATCCCGGGTGACGACCTGGCCCCGCAGCTCCAACAAGATTGCCAGAATCCGAAGAGGGAGCACCTGAAGCCTGATTTTGCGACCGTTCTTGTAGAGTTCGCCTGCCCGCACGTTCAGCTCATAGGCATCAAATCGCAGGATCTCCTCATTTTGGGAACCGGATTTCATGAGGTGGGCCTCGGTTGGGGCCAATATACCATCCCGCACCCTTTTCGGCGCCAACCCGCTATCGGTGGTGACTTGTCAGGTTATCGAGAGTTGATCGTCAGGTTATCGAGAGTTGATCGACAGCTTACTAGCAGTGCATTGTAATTTTGAGGTCGAGGCGCAAAAGTGGATCCAGCTCAATCTTCGGTTGAACAACGGAAGACATGAGTTCAAATGAGAAGAAAAAGGAGGATCCCATGAAAAGGCAAATTCTTTCCGTTGCTGCAGCTTTCCTTTTGTCCATCATCGCCGCTGCTCAGTGCGACGCCCAGCAGACGGTGATGAAGGTAAACATTCCCTTCGCCTTCGGGGCCGGGAACACGATGTTACCTGCCGGAGAATACGGCATTCGACGATACGCATTGGGCGAAGTAGTTCAGCTGATCCGGCAGTCCGATGGAGAGCCGTTGATCCTGGTAACGACGCTGGCGGTTGAACGAACGGGCAAGCCACTCTCTCCGGGCCTGATCTTCAATCAGTACGGAAACGACTATTTCCTCTCCGAGATATGGGTGGGCAACACGCAGGGACGGCAACTGCGAAAATCGCCCCTTGAAAAGGAGTTGACGAGCACGATGGGAAGGCACGAGGTTGCGGTGCTGGCTTCTGACTTCTTTCATCACAGCCAGCCGGTGTCCACCATCACAGACACTCACCCCCGCTCTGCGCGACCATAGAAATCTGATTGGGGCAGCAAGAGGTGTGCCGGTCAAACCAGACGGCCCTCGAAGCTGCCCCAATCCATCCCAGCACTCTTTGACAAGTTAAGTTGAGGCGTTTAGCGGGCGTGAGCGAAGCGGGAGCCCGCTGCCGAGATCCTGCGCGAAGCGAACGGATCTCGTAACTCGATTCCGGAATACTTTGATTTAAGTCCTTTAAAATCAAAGACCGGACTGGATCTTTCCCTCTAAACTCCATGATTCTACGAGGCAGGGGGGAGGGGTAACGGGATAATACCTTTAGAGTGAACAGACAAGAATAGACACCGTTCCGGACCTTCGGCACCAACCGGACGGGCGAGGACGCCCGTCTCTCCACTAACCGGTTTTGCTGAGACCTGCGACCTGAGACCTGGGCTCTCGAAACCTAGTACTCTGTTCCCATGTCCTTCCACTCCGGATTTGTCTGCATCCTCGGACGCCCTAACGCGGGCAAGAGCACGCTGCTGAATGCGCTGGTCGGCGAGAAGTTGGCCATCATTTCGCCGAAGCCCCAAACCACGCGCAATCGCATTCTCGGAATCATTAACGTCCCCAAGCAGAAAGGACGCGAAGCCGGGCAAATCGTGCTCATCGACACACCCGGCGTTCACCGTTCCGGCTCTTCGCTCGGACGCAAAATGATGTCCGAGGTACGCGAGGCGCTCGAAGGCTGCGAACTGATTCTGATGATCGTTGACGTTAGAAGCAGTGACGCAACAAAGAAGTGGGACCGGGACGATGCCTTCGTCCTCGACTTGGCGAAAAAGGCGGGCACTCCGGTCTTTCTGCTGCTCAACAAAATTGATCTCCTTGCCGACAAAAGTAAACTGCTCCCGCTGATCGCACAGTTTCAAACGCTGCACGATTTCAAGGAGATTGTCCCCATCTCCGCTCTCAAAAAGAAAGGCCTCGACGAATTGCTGTCCTGCGTGCTGAAGGCTCTGCCCAACGGCCCGCGTTATTTTCCCGAAGATCAGATTACCGATCAGCCGGTGCGCTTCATGGCGGCGGAGTTGATCCGCGAGCATGTTCTTATGCAGACGCATGAAGAGGTGCCGCACGCAGTCTCAGTCCTGATCGAGCAGTTCGAGGAGAGTCCGAGGCTGACGCGGATCGCCGCTGTGATTTTTTGCGAACGGGAAGGCCAGAAGGCCATCCTGCTCGGCAAAGGCGGCCAAATGCTAAAAAAGATTGGAACCGCGGCCCGCCTCGACATCGAGAAGATGGTAGGCACAAAAGTTTTTCTCGAACTCTTCGTCAAAATCAAGGCTGGCTGGCGTGATTCGCGAAGCTTTGTGGAAGAACTCGATTGGCGGCGTCAACTACAGCAGATCGGAAGCCCTCAAGACCCAGAGTCATGAACTCTCATAGACCGCCATTGCACTAACGGATGGAGTGCAATCCAAATAAAGTTGCATCTCAGCCACCTGAATCCCTAGAATTTGTCAGCCTCATCCTGCATCTTAATTAGGGGAAAGGCTGGAACCAAAAACCACGGCCCTTTATGACAGATTCTTCCCCATCCTCTAATCAGCCGCAGTCGTGTAACTTCGAGGCGGAGAAGCTCGATCTCAAACTCAACGTGACGCTGGCCGCCGACCGCGATGCCGTGGACCAGGTCGTCCGCAGCGTGATGAATGTGGTCCGGGAAATGAAATGCGCTCCGGGACACGAAGACGACATCGAACTCGCGTTGACCGAAGCCCTGGCCAATGCCGTCGTGCATGGAGCGAGAAACGATCCATCCAAGATTATCGAATGCAGCGTGGCCTGCGATGATGAGCGGGGCATCCTGATCGTGGTGCGCGATCCCGGATCCGGCTTTGATCCCGCCCAAATCGCCAATCCCTGCCATGGGGAGAACATCTATTCGAATCATGGCCGTGGCATTTACCTGATCAATCAGTTGATGGACGAGGTCCAGTTTCACAAGAACGGGACTGAGATTCACATGCGAAAAGATAAAAGATAAAGGTCTCAGGTCGTGGGTGTCAGGTCTCAGGAAAACCGAGCGACAGATCGGCGTCCAGGCTTTTCCTGACACCTGAGACCTATTCTTTTGCCGCAATCCCCAAACTCTTCATCTTGCGATACAGGTGGCTGCGCTCTAGGCCGAGCACTTCGGCCGTGCGGCTGATGTTGGCGTGATTCTCGTCCAGCTTCTTGAGGATGTAGTCGCGCTCATAGGCGGCCCGCGCCTGGTGCAGCGTGGAGCCCTCGCCGCCCGCCACGCGGCGGCTGCTGTCGCGGTGCACCAGTGGCGGAAGATGCTTGCGTTCAAAACGTGAAGTTGTGGGATTCATGATCACGATGCGCTCGATCACATTGCGCAACTCGCGGACGTTCCCCGGCCAGGCATAGCGCATGAGGGCGTCGATGGCGTCGTCGGTGATCTCTCTTGGACGCCGGCCGTAGGCCGAGGCAAATTCTTTCAGAAAGTATCGCGCGAACAATGGGATGTCTTCCTTTCGATCGCGCAGCGGCGGCACGACGAACGGAATCACATTCAAGCGATAAAAAAGATCCTCGCGGAAGTTTCCCTTGGCGATTTCCTCTTCCAGATCTTTGTTGGTGGAAGCAATCACGCGCACGTCCACGGTGACGGGATCGTCGCTTCCGACCGGGATGAATCGCTGCTGCTCCAGGGTGCGCAAGACCTTGGACTGCGTCTTCAGACTCATGTCGCCGACTTCATCCAGAAACAAAGTTCCGCGATCGGCCTTCTGGAACTTGCCTTCCTTGTCGGCGGTGGCTCCAGGAAACGACGATTTGCGATGCCCGAAAAGTTCGCTGTCGATCAGGTCCTCGGGAATCGCGGCACAGTTCATCTCGACAAACACTTCATCTTTGCGAAGGCTCTGCATGTGGATGGCGTGCGCGACCAGTTCTTTGCCGGTGCCCGATTCGCCGTAGATCAGCACGCGTCCGTTGGTGGGCGCCATCAGCGCGATCTGCTGGCGCAGCGCCTTCATGGGAACGCTGTCGCCGACGATCACGCTCTTCGACTGTAGTTGCTTGCGCAGGTCGAGATTCTCATGGCGCAGCCGCCGCGCGTCGATCGCATTTTTCACCAAGATGAGCGTCTTTTCGAGCGAAAGCGGCTTTTCGGCAAAATCATAGGCGCCCAGCTTGGTGGCGCGCACGGCGGTCTCGATGGTCCCGTGGCCCGAGATCATGATGACCTCCGGCGGATCTTCCATCTCGCGGATCCTCTCCAGCACTTCCAGCCCGTCGATCCCGGTCAGCCACACATCCAGCAGGATCAGGTCGAAGCTGCTCTTGCGCAACAACTCGAGGCAGTCTTCGCCGCTCGGGCTGACGCTGGTCTTGTATCCCTCGTCATCGAGGATGCCCCGCAAGGATTCGCGGATACCGGATTCGTCATCAACGATGAGGATGTGGGCCATGGTTTAGCTTAATAACGCTTGCCGGTGGAGAGCCAAGCGTCCCCGCCCGGCCACCATACTGCTGACGGGCGAGACGCCCGTCGCTCCACCACATAAGTGGTTACTCATTCACAGTGCTAGCTTGCCGCCGGTGCGCTGATGGTTTCGACGGCTACGGGCAGCTCGATCACGAAGCGGCTGCCGAACGGCTTGTTTTCTTCCACGCGGATCGAACCACGATGGTCTTCCACAATTCTGCTCACAATCGCCAGACCTAGCCCCGTGCCACGTTGCTTGGTCGAAAAGTAGGGCAGGAACAGCCGCTCCTTGACGTCGCGCGAAACCCCTTGCCCGGTGTCGGAGACCACCAGCTCGACGGCATCCCGGCTGGCCAGGAGCGAAGTTGAAATCGTGATCTCTTTCAGCATCGCGTCGTGCATCGCCTCCGCGGCGTTATCCACCAGGTTCGCAACCGCGCGCTTGATCGCTTCCGGGTCGGCCATCACCGCCGGCAGATCGTGCGCCAGTTCCGTACGCACGCGAATGCCCTCCAGCCGCCCATTGAACATGATGAGCGCACTTTCCACCAGGTTATTCAAGCTGGCGGGTTGTGGGCGGGAAGCGGGAAAACGCGCCAGTGCCGAGAATTCGTCCACCAGCGTGCGCACGGTTTCGACGGCATTCCCGATGGTTTCCGCGCACGTGCGGATCACCTCAAGTGAGGCTGCATCGGGCGCCGAGCCCCGCGTCAAATGGCGATGAATGCGCTCGGCGGAAAGCGCGATCGGGGTCAGCGGGTTCTTGATTTCATG
>JBEKYF010000169.1:0-5703 GCA_049511255.1 Terriglobales bacterium
AGCAGGGCCTCGGCTGGGAGAACAAATTTGGCACGGGCAAAGGGGATGACACGATCGGAAGCGGCCTGGAAGTCATTTGGACCACGACGCCTACGAAGTGGAGCAACAACTACTTCGAGAACTTGTTCAAATACGATTGGGAACTGACCAAGAGCCCGGCTGGCGCGCATCAGTGGACACCGAAGAATGGCGCAGGCGCCGGTACGGTGCCGGATGCGCAAGATCCGTCGAAGCATCACGCGCCGTCCATGCTGACCACTGACCTTTCCTTGCGGTTCGACCCTGTTTACGAAAAGATTTCACGGCGCTTCTACGAGCATCCCGATCAGCTCGCAGACGCGTTTGCGCGGGCGTGGTTCAAGCTGACGCACCGCGACATGGGGCCGATCGCGCGCTACCTTGGCCCGCTCGTTCCGAAGGAGCCCCAGCTGTGGCAAGACCCTGTTCCCGCCGTGGATCATAAATTGATCGGGGAGAAGGAGATTGCTGCTCTGAAGGCGAAGATCCTCAATTCCGGGCTGTCGATCTCCCAACTGGTCACGACTGCCTGGGCATCGGCGTCGTCGTTCCGCGGCTCCGACAAGCGCGGTGGGGCGAACGGGGCGCGCATTCGCCTCGCGCCACAAAAGGATTGGGAGGTGAACCAACCGGCCGAACTGGCGAAGGTTCTCAAGAAGCTGGAGGCGATCCAAAAGGAGTTCAACAGCTCCCGGTCCAACGGAAACAAGTCCAATGGGAACAAAGGGAAGAAGGTCTCGCTGGCAGACCTGATCGTTCTGGGCGGCTGCGCAGCTGTCGAGGAAGCGGCGAAAAAGGCCGGGCACAAGGTGAAGATTCCTTTCTCGCCGGGGCGCACGGACGCTTCGCAGACGCAGACCGACGTGCACTCATTCGCCGTAATGGAGCCGATCGCGGACGGGTTCCGCAACTATCTCCGAAGCGGACAGGTCCTGTCGGCTGAGGAGTTGCTGGTGGATCGGGCGCAGTTGCTGACGCTGACTGCCCCCGAGATGACAGTACTCATCGGCGGCCTGCGCGCCCTGAATGCTAACTTCGGGCATTCCAAACACGGCGTCTTCACCAAGCGGCCCGAGACGCTGACGAATGATTTCTTCGTCAACCTGCTCGACATGAATACGAAGTGGGAGCCCTCCTCTACATCCGAAGGCGTGTATGAGGGGAGCGATCGCGCAACAGGCAAAATCAAGTGGACCGGCACGCGTGTCGACCTCATCTTCGGTTCGAACTCCCAGCTCCGGGCAATTGCGGAAGTCTTTGCATGTGACGACTCGAAGGAGGCGTTTGTGAAGGACTTCGTGGCTGCGTGGAACAAGGTGATGAACCTTGATCGCTACGACCTTGCCTGAGCTCGATGGAAAGAGAGTTGTCCACTTGGTACGAACTCCCGTTCCTGTTGTTTGGATCGGCAAAACGGAGGTGGCGCTTTTCCTGGCTCTCGCGGGCCGGATCGCGCCCCCTCTAATTCTGCTAGGGTCTTAATCGCTAAAGTCAGCGCGGTCGGTTGGCTCTACGAAGCGTCGATTGTCGGTAAGGTTAGAGTGCGCCCTTAAATTGCCGGTTACCTTGACGGAGAAATTCTTGTGCGCCGGTACGCCGTCCACTCCGTCCACTGTGAGGCGGATCGTGAACTCCCCTGCGCTGGTGTAGGCATGAGATACCTTGGGGCTATCCGCGCTCGTGCCGTCGCCGAGGTCCCAGTGATAAGCGACTGCGGGCACACCGCCAGCTTCGGCCTGCGCCGAGAGCGCCGAAAGAGTGATCGTCTCGCCGGTATTTGCCGCTGCGGGCACCTGCGCCGTCACGGTTGGGGCAGCCGCGGCGACGCTCTTGTCGATCAGCTTGATCACCCTCACCGACTGGGGTGGCTGATTCTCCAGCCGCACTGCGCCACCCCCGAGCGTGACCGCCTCATTCTGGTTCAGCACATCCGTCGCCGCAAACGTATGGCCTGCAGGCAGGCCGAGGTCCGCCAGTCGTAGCGTGTGCGAGCGCACCGTGTTCGTCCAATTGAAGACCGTCAGTATGGCCTGTCGTTGATCTTCCTGGAGGAAGAAAGTACTGGGCTGTCCATCCTCCGGCTCGTAGGTCATCAGGTCTAACGGCGTGGAAGCTCGGCCGACTTTGGCCATATTCAGCAACTCTCGGTTTTCAACCAGCGCCAACCGATCCTTCTCTGAGCCCAGGACCAGCATGTCATCGCCAATCTCATACATGCCGCCGGACACTGCGGAAAGCGCGATCGACGCCTCGGCCGCGCCCAGCGAAATCGAAGACTGTTCGTTCGCATTCTCCATGAGATGCGTTGCGGTGACGTTGAAGGCGTCCGGATCATTGACGAAGAAATTACGCTGCATATAGAAGCGGGCAGCGATGCCAGAGGCGGCATTCTTGGTCCTCTCAAAACTGTGGCCCGTATCCGCGGAGATCCGGCCCGTATCTACCAGCCCCACTGGGTTGAGCATAGGACTTCCGTCTTTATCCAAGATCACCTCCTCGCCCACGGCATCGCGGATTACCTGGAGGCCAATGCGTTGGGCTTCCAGGGCCGTGGTATTGGGGCGGTAACGGTAACCCTCGATCGCAGTGGTATCCATGAAGTCGAGTTTGATGAACCGGACCCCCCATTCGCGGACGAGTGTCCTGTAAGTCTGGCGCATATACTCCTGGGCTCCGGGATGGGTTGTGTCCAGCGCGTAAAGCACATCCGTCTTCTGGTCCCAGACGTCGCCCAGGGGGACCGGATCTCCCTTGGCATTGCGCACCAGCCAGTCCTTGTGGTGCTCATAGATCCAAGCCCGGCTTGTCACCTCAAACGGCGCTGTCCATATGCCGAATGTCAGGCCCTCTCCGGTAAGATGATGCCCGACAAACCGCAAACCATCCGGAAATTGTGTCGCATTCGGAGTTGTGTATTCACCGCGAGCATACTGATAACCTTCATCAATTTGGAAATACTTATACCCTAATGACTTCAGATGTTCGGCTTGCCAGTCGCCATTGGCCAAAACCTCGCCTTCGTTGATGGCGCCATAGTAGACGGTCCAACTCCACCAGCCGATAGGAGTCTCACTAGAGACGCGCGCATGGTGCAGACGACGAACCGCATCACCGTAGGCTAGCAGTTGATCGTGGTAATCCGGTCCGGCCTCGAACATCAATCGCTCTGAAACCATGTCTTCCCCGGGTTTAACGGGAAGGCTCAATTCGACCTGGTCGTCCGCGGGAGAATCCTTCAGATCGAATTCCTTCTGGATTTCCGTGGTTCCGGTGGATTCAACGGTATAGGATGCTATCTTGGCCTTCGCCCCCATACCCTCAGTTTTCAGATGCATCAGGGTCAGAAATCGGTCTGAGGTGAGAGCGCCAAGAAATAAACTCTGCTTACTCTCCCGGTTGTAGATGAGTTGGCTCCCTGCACCGCGATGCATCCCGCCGTGCACTCCCCCGAGGTCGTAGAGAGCCAGGTCCGGCCAATCTTCGCTGAAACTGTCGGAGAGAACCCGGTCGGCCGATTGACCGCCACCCAGATTGAGGATCGGCTCACCCATGGCCTCCACACTCCGAATGGCCTGCACAGTTACTTCCTTTCCCGCGCTGTTTTGCACCTTTACCTGGACGGTGCCGTAAGGCCGCTGTTTGTAGAGCTGTAGCAAGTAAACAAGATCGGGTTTGCCGTCCAGTCCGCTGCAAGTGACTGTGACCTCTCGGCCGGGGCCGAGATCATCTTCGAAGGTAGACTCCGAAGCCTGGTGCCGCGGGTAATCGCCCGAGCGAAGCCACTGGTGGTCAACCTGTGCTGCCACACGGGACCTGAGCACGGGCTGACCATCATGCAAAGACAGTTGGTACGATCCCTCCTGGGCGTTGACCGTCAGGGACAGCTCGTCGTTCGTCAGTTGCTGGGAAACACACGGCAGCGCGACCATCAGTATTCCAGCGGTAACCGCTAGTCCAACTCTGAAAACCTGTCTTCGAGTTTTTTTCAGCACGGCAGCAATCTCCTTACGTGTGCATGATCGTCATCGCATACTACTTCATTGGGTCAACCTCAGTGAAGCGAGTACTCAGCTCAAGAATCTATAATGCGAAAGCGATGGATGAGAAGCCTAATCCCGTCGAGACGGATCGCCCCACGGTGGCCGAGGGGCCGAGTAAATATCTGCGAAGCGTCGTCCAACGAAATCGCAGCGGCGAGTCTGTCGGCAGTTACGCAGTTTGCTCCGCGCACCCGGCAGTGATCGATGCAGCCATTCAGCAAGCGCTCGAAGACGGCAACTGTCTTCACGTGGAGTCGACATCGAGCCAGGTTAACCAGTTCGGCGGATATACGGGTATGACGCCGCAGCAATTCGCCGATGCAATTCGCGTTGCTGCCGCCTCAGCGGGATTGCCAGCAGGTCGCGTTCTGCTTGGAGCTGACCACCTGGGTCCGTTTGCTTGGCGCCATGAACCGTTGGCCGAGGCCATGGCGAAGGCCTGCGATCTGGCTCGTCTTTGCGTTCATGCGGGATATCAGAAGATCCACTTGGACACGAGCATGCCATGTGGGGACGACGTGAAGAGTCTCGATGAGAAGGCCGTCGCGGAACGCGCTGCCATTTTGTGCCGGGCTGCGGAAGAAGCTTGCGACGAGATGCCGACCGGTTCGCCGAGACCGCTTTACGTCATTGGAACGGAGGTCCCAACTCCGGGCGGAGAAGTGGCAGAGGGGGAATGTCCAGCCCCGACGATGGTCGAAGATGTTCATCGCACTTTGGATATCTTTCGCTCCGCGTTCCGAGCACATGGCTTGTTCGCCGCTTGGGAGAACGTCGTCGGGTTGGTCGTTCAACCTGCCGTGGAATTCGGCGACACCAGGGTTTTCGACTACGATCGCCAGAAAGTGCGTGCGCTGTCGGCAGGATTGCCTGCAAGTCCTGCGCTTGTCTATGAGGCGCATTCCACCGATTACCAGGCCCCCGCCGCTCTAAAAGAGATGGTGGAGGACCATTTTGCAATCTTGAAGGTCGGCCCCTGGCTTACGTTCGCCTATCGGGAAGCGATTTTTGCACTGAGCGGCATAGAACGCGAGATCCTTGGCCACAAGCGCGAGGTGAGATCGTCGCAAGTGCGGGAGGCGCTGGAGTTCGAGATGCTGCGCAACCCGGCGTACTGGCGTTCGTACTACCGCGGCGACGACGACGAATTGCGCCTCTCGCGTGCCTTCAGTTTCAGTGACCGCTGTCGTTATTACTGGCCCCAGCCCTCCGTACAAGAGGAAGTAAAGCGCCTGCTGCACAATCTCGGCCGCTTTTCATGCCCGCTGACCCTGCTGAGCCAATATCTCCCGATCGAATACGAGGCGATTCGCCAGGGTGCACTGGAGAATCATGCTGCGGCTCTCATCGGCCACCACATTCGATGGGTTCTTCGATTTTATGGTGCCGCCTGCGGTGGACCGGCAAGTTGATCCACTCCGGAATGCCGCTTTTGGCAGAGAGCTCGCAAAACGGGCGCTCTTTGGGACTCACGACCAGCGCCTGTTTTTCTATCCGGACAGTTTTGCGATCATCGAGAACAGCGGCATGTACAGAGAAATCACGATGCCGCCGATGCTGACGCCGAGCAGGCCGATGATGACCGGCTCCAGCATGGCCAGCATGTCTTTGGTGGCGGCGTCGACTTCGTCTTCGTAAAAGTCGG
>JBEKYF010000170.1:0-7311 GCA_049511255.1 Terriglobales bacterium
TCGAAATAGGCGAGCGCGTAGCGTGGATCGATCTCAATCGCCGAACGGTAGTGCCTTTCGGCGAGCGCGTATTCCTGACGGTTGTAGTAGAGCGTGCCCAGATTGATGTGCGCGGCGGCGTGCATGGGATCCATGTCGAGAACCCTCAAATAAGTTGTGATCGCCTCGCTCTGCGTGGAGGGATTTTCTTCCAGCACGATCCCGCGCGCAAACAAGTCGGCCACGTCGGTAACCACCAGTTCCGGCCCACTACGCGGCGGGCTGGTCACGACTTTTATTTCTTCGGACGAGAAGTCAAACATGAACTGCCCGGCGATGGGCTCCAGCAGCCGCCCCTGGTGCCGGAAAGCGACGCGGTGTCCGCTCCGATAAGCCCCAGCCTCGAGCAGTGGATTCTCCATGCCGGCAACCTGTTTCTGCATGGCTTGGAGCGATTGCCGGATGACGGCCGGACGAACGCGCTGAGCGCAGAGGTCGCGCACTTTCTTGATCTGCACCAGATCGAAAAAGGAATACTCTTCGCTCACCGTCACCAGTCCGGCCTTCTCCCAGGTCTGAAGCTGGCGAGGAACGAGCCGGAGAATGCGCAGCAAGTCTGCGCGCCTGTAGCGATACACGGCCGTTAAGAACTCTCGTCAACGATTATCCGGAACTGGTGTGCTGGAATGCAAGTAGCAACGCAGTGGAAGGCTGTGGAGAATCGGGGTGAAATGGCACAAAAGTGGTGTGCTTTCCCGCCTATGCCGGCCTCTTCGAAGAATTCTTCCAGGGCTGATCAAACACCGGGACGTGGTTCACCGTCCCGTCGACTGCGGTTTGCGAATAGACGCCACCGTGTAATAGACGGTGTCGGTACCCGAGAAATGAAGCGAGCCGTGGTACTAAGAGTAAGGAAATTGGCTGTGTTGACATGTCAACACAGCCAATTTGTTCCTCTCTCTCAGTCGGCTACTGCCGCCGGTTTTGGGGTCTCGGCCAGCCACTCCGAGCGTTCTAATTCCTGCGCATCGATAACAGCGATAGCGGCGACGTTGACGATCTCTTCCACCTCCGCGCCTCGCGCCAGCAAATGCACTGGCTTGCTCATCCCCATGAGAATGGGACCAATCGCTTGGGCGCCACCGATCTTAGCCAGCAGCTTGTAAGCGATGTTGGCGGAATCAAGGTCGGGGCAGATCAGCACGTTGGCGCCGCCCTTGAGCGAGCTGAAAGGATACATTTCCTCCAGCATCTCCGGGGAAACGGCAACGTCGGCCATCACCTCGCCATCCACCACCAGGGTCGGGTCCGCCTTGTGCAGTAGATCCACAGCTTCGCGAACTTTCTCGCAAAGCGGGTGTTTGGTGCTCCCGAAGCTGGAAAACGAGAGCATCGCGATCCGTGGTACGACATTGAAACGCCGAGCCGTCTCGGCTGCGCAGAGGGCAATTTCCGCCAGATCTTCCGCCGTGGGGTCGATATTCACGGTGGTGTCAGCCAGGAAGTAAATGTCTCCCTTGCGTGTGACCATGGCATAGCACCCTGCAACCGTGTGCAGCCCTTCGCGCATGCGCACGATCCGCAGTGCCGGGCGGATCGCATCGGGGTAGTTCTGCGCGACACCGGAGACCAGCGCATCGGCATCCCCCATGTGCACCATCATGGAACCAAAAACGTTGCGGTCATTGATCAGCTTGCGGGCTTCGCTCAGCGTTACACCACGACGCTGCCGCAGCCGGCAGAGTTCCTGAATGTAGCCTTCGCGCAGTGGAGACTCGCATGGATCGACGACGCGCACATCCTTCAGGTCCAACCCCAGGTCGAGTGACTTTGCCCGTATCACCGAACTGCTGCCCAACAGGATGGGAACAGCGATTTTCTCATCCATCAGGTTGTGACAAGCGCGCAGGATTTTCTCATTTTCTCCTTCCGGAAAGACCACCGATTTAGGCTTGGCTTGCGCTTTGCGAATCATGATCCGCGAGATCTCGTGGGCCTTTCCCAGACGACGCTCGAGTTGCTCGCGATACTCTTCGAGGTTGACCGGCTCCTGCGCTACTCCGGTGCGCATGGCAGCTTCGGCCACGGCGGAGGCCTCCCAGACCAGCACGCGTGGGTCGAACGGCTTGGGAATCAGGTAATCGGGACCGAACTGCAGCCGCTCCACTCCATAGGCACGGCAGACCGAGTCGGGCACGTCCTCCTTGGCAAGTGCAGCCAAGGCTCGCGTCGCGGCCAGCTTCATCTCATCGTTGATGGCGGTAGCGTGCACATCGAGGGCCCCACGGAAGATGGAGGGGAAGCCCAGAACGTTATTCACCATGTTGGGATAATCCGAGCGGCCAGTGCACATGATGACGTCGGAGCGGCAGGCTTTGGCGTCCTCGTATGTAATTTCCGGATCGGGATTGGCCATGGCGATGACAATCGGACGGGCTGCCATCGAGCGCACCATGTCCTGCTTGACCACACCACCGACGGAGAGTCCGAGGAACATATCGGCGCCCACCATAGCCTCCGCCAGCGTACGCAGCTTGGTATCTTGCGCGAAGCGCTCCTTGTAGGGATTCATGCCTTCCGTACGGCCCTTGTAAACCACTCCCTTGGTGTCGCACAGAATGATGTTCTCCCGGTTCATGCCCAGCCGAATATAGTGCTCGGCAGTGGCTATGGCCGAGGCGCCGGCGCCGTTGACGACGAGACGTATTTTGCCGATGTCCTTGCCCACCACTTCCAGAGCGTTCAATAACGCAGCCCCGGAAATAATGGCGGTGCCGTGCTGGTCGTCGTGGAAGACCGGAATGTGCATGGTCTTCTTCAACGTCTCCTCAATATAGAAACATTCCGGGGCCTTGATATCTTCGAGGTTGATACCGCCGAAGGTCAGCTCCAGCAGTTGGCATACCTTGATGACATCGTCGGGATTGTGGCTGTTGACCTCGAGATCAAAGACATCCACGTCAGCGAAGCGCTTAAAGAGGACGGCCTTGCCCTCCATGACGGGTTTGCCGGCGAGGGCGCCAATGTCGCCCAGCCCGAGAACGGCGGTACCGTTGGTCACCACGGCGACTAAATTTCCACGTCCCGTGTACTTAAAGGCGTCATGCGGATTCTTATGAATCTCCAGGCATGGTACAGCGACGCCCGGCGTATAGGCCAGGCTCAGATCCCGTTGCGTGCGGCACGGTTTTGTGGGCGTGACCTCAATTTTTCCCGGGCGCGGTAAAGAATGATAGTCGAGTGCTTCCTGCTTGGTGAATGACATAGGTTCCTCCTGAGGGTTCCATTTGCGGTCGGAGGCGGCTCCACGGGCAGCTCGTAAATGGCATTGCGGTGCGCCGGGCGACCAGAACTAGTTTGCGCTTGGGCACAATCAGAAACAGTGATGGCGGTCACAGCGTCTGGCCCACTCACGCCAATAGTCAAGACGGCACTGGACAGGAGTCACACCGAAAAGCCAAACCGCGGGATCGGAATGTTCGTCGGATCTTCTAAGCCGGAATTTCCTTAGAGAATCCAAGATAAAACTCCAATCTCCGGCCTCAGCGCCTGAAAGCGCCCTCATAACGCAGCACTTACGGCATGCCTGACGGCATGCCCTGATACGAACCGCAATTGCAACACGGGCTATCAAGGTTCGCAGGGACCTGTCTTTTCATGCCGGCTTTGACAGAATTGTGACAAAATGCGAACTGTTCAAACCGGAGACACAATCTAGTGGAACTCTATCGGTGGTTGCCGCCCGAAGCTGTGAAGATTCTTCTGGTTCTCTTCCTGTCCTTTCTCATCGGACTGGAGCGCGAAGAGCGCAAGACTGCAGCCGGGCAATACGCATTTGGGGGCGTGCGCACATTTCCGCTCATTGGATTGATTGGCTACTCGATGGCACTTCTGTCCGGCACGCAGCTCCTTCCGTTGACGCTCGGCTTCCTGGTGATTGGTGGCTTTCTCTGGCTGTCCTATTGGCACAAGCTCACTTCTGCCGAGTATCCGGGCGTCACGTCGGAGATGTCCGGCCTTACAACTTACCTGGTGGGCGCGCTCGTGTACTACGAGCATTTTTGGATTGCCACTACCTTGAGCGTGGCCAGCCTGTTGTTACTGGAACTCAAGGCTGTTCTGGAGAAGCTCGCCAGCCGTACCGCGCCAGGAGAAATTCTCACTCTCGCCAAGTTCCTGCTGCTCACGGCTGTCATCCTGCCCACGCTGCCCAACCGGGAGTTTGGGCAGTTTCACATCAATCCCTTTAAGACTTGGCTTGTCGTCGTCGCCGTAAGCACGATTTCCTACGGCAGTTACATCTTGCAGAAGCTCACCAAAGGGCGCGGTGGAATAGTGCTTGCGGCCTTCCTGGGTGGGGCATACTCATCAACTGTGACCACAGTGGTCATGGCACGAAGAGCGGCTCATGAGGAGCGCCCCCACCTTTTTGCGGGAGGGATCTTGATCGCATCGGGCGCCATGTACCTTCGTTTGATTGTCCTCCTGGCTCTTTTCAATCGTCACCTGATGTCCCTAATGGCGCTCCCCTTTCTCGTACTTGCGGCTCTAGCGATTGCCGTTGGCTGGATTTGGTCGCGCCGGCCGGATGTGAGGGTGGATCCGGTAAAGCGGGAGTTTGAGCCGGACAACCCACTTGAGTTGCTTACCGCCTTTTCCTTCGCTGTTCTGTTCTTAGCAATGCTGGTGGCCACCCAGTTGGCCATTACTCACCTCGGAAGAGTGGGAGTCAACATACTTGCCGCGATCATGGGTGTCACCGACGTAGATCCCTTTATCATGGGCATGACCCAAGCTGCGGGCTCGCTCACCCCTTTCAATGTCGCGGCGGTGGCGGTTCTGATTGCTGTGGCCAGCAACAACCTCATGAAGGGGATTTACGCTTACAGCTTGGCGGATCGAAAGACAGGCACTCAGAGCCTCTGTCTCTTGGCAGCTCTTGCTGCACTCGGTCTTGTTCCCTTGCTTTGGCTCTGACTTCGCTCGCCGATCTCGCGATCCGGGCTGCTTGAGCCGCGCAGCATCCATAGACATCCAAGCCGGCCCAGTCTATGCGCATTCGTGAGCCATGGCTTCTTCTGACGCGTTAAATAAATTTGGTTCCTTCGCTCCCACTCGCAACGTCGAATGACGATCTGATGTGGAAAGTCAGCTACTTCCGCTGAATGGACTCTAAATATTTGGTTACATTTTCCAGCCGCACATTACCTAAGTCCCGATCAAACTCGATCTCGTGGAAAATCGGCCCCCAAATCGGCATCCCCTTCGAGCCGTGTGCGGGGAGGAGATCGTCGGCGCCAAACAAGATGGTGGCTCGCACATGAATGGCGGGAAAGGCACCATCATTTCGCTGCGCAAGTCTCGTCAGGTCGGGAACCTCTTGTTTCAGCGCCTTGGACACCGGGCCTTGGCCTCGCCCATCGAGTCCGTGGCACGCGGCACAGTAATTTCGAAAGATGCTGGGCCCGTCCACTGGACGGATTGGCGGTTGTGGTTGGCTCCTAATTTGTGCGGAGGCGGAAACGGCCACTGAAACCAGTAAGACTAGTACAAACATCGGCACTCGTCGCTGCATTGTGGCCTCCGGCGAAGAAGTGCTTGGGCGGTATACGACTTCTTAATACATTACGCCGTTTAAGTGCCATGGTCGGTGATTGGAGTAACAGCCCTGTGTGATGTCGTCGGGGCAGGTGATTCTTCAGCCCGAGGTCCTTCTAACGAATTGTGTTTGTCAGTCACAAGGACCAGGAGAAAGCCGCACTTATTTGGGCGGCGTATGCTCAAAAGGGAGCTTGGTGTATCGCGCCTTCTCGATCTCGATCACGAGCGCCACTCTTCCCTCGGGACTGCGAAATGGGAAGCGCTTGCCAGTGTACTTGAGCGAGATGGGGTCCATATACTTGAAATCGCCATCAGGACGGCGCTCGACCACGCGGCCACGAAGCTGGGCCTCCTGATACGGGTCGTGGAAATCGACGATGGAGAGCGCGACCCGCGGATCGCGTCGTGTGTTCTTGGCTTTGAGTGAGCCTTCCCCGGTGCAGACCAGGATGCGGTCACCTTCACGGCCCACCCAAACCGGTACGCTCTGCGGTGAGCCGTCGGGCATGAGAGTAGCGAGATGGGCGAAGTTGGGGCCATCGAGCAAAGCTCTGATTTCGTTGGAAAGGGGAATCGCCATGACGACCGTCCTTACGCGGGAGTGTTGAACAAATCTATCGCTTCATCGACAGAGCGATGGAAGGTCATTCGCTGCCCTACAACTGCTGCGATAGGTAGTTGGCGATACCCATTTCCTTGATGGAATGAAGCTGAGCTTCCAAGTAGTCCGCGTGATGCTCTTCGTCGTTAATCATGCGCTCGAACAGAGCCTTGGAGCCGTCGTCCTTTGCCTCGACGCAGACCTTCACGGCTTGGTTGTACTGGCGCACCGCATACAGTTCGTCTTTGAGGTCAATCTCCAATTGCTGCTGCACCTTGCTGCCAAGTTGCGGCTTCAATCCGACATCGACAGTGGGTATGCTGTCCAGAAAGATAATGCGCTCAATCAGTCCTTCCGCGTGCTTCATCTCCTCCATAGCGCGGGCCTTGGTGCGGTCGCCAAGCCGCTTGTAGCCCCAGTTCTGGTACATCTCCGACTGCGTCATGTACTGCACAATCGCCGTCAATTCCGAGCTTAGAGCCGAGTTCAACTGCGCAATGACTTTCTCGTCGCCGTGCATAGTTTGGCCTCCGTCGTTCACCATTCTTGCAGTCTGGACAAGAGGGATGCTGTGACCCAGCGCACAAAGACATGTTAGGGAGGGCCCTGCGTCGCCGAGAATAAAGCGCTAACATCAGTTCGAGTCTCGGAAATCCGGCTCGGAAATCTGGCTCAAAAATCTACGATTGGAGACCGCGATGGAACCGTTCCGCTTTCATCTCTTCGTCTGCACGCAGCAAAAGCCAGAAGGCGTCGCTTCTTGCCCGGCCAGCGGGTCGTTCGCTGTGCTCGACGCGCTTGATCGCGAGATACAGGCGCGCGGCCTCGACAACGATGCGCAACTCACGACCTGCGGTTGCATGGGACTGTGTGATGAAGGTCCAGTGATGGTCGTCTATCCGGCAGGGGTGTGGTACCGACGCGTGCAACCGTCGGATGTATCCGAAATCGTCGCCGCGCATCTCGGCGACGGCAAGCCCGTCAATCGTCTGGTATGGAACGATGCCGCTGCGATGAAGGCCATGTCGGTCGAGCATCGGGAAAAGTTCCGTCAGGCGATGGCTGCCCGCGAGAAAGCAGGGGTGCTGCCCGATCGCCTCGATCAGATGATCCGCGGCTACATGCCGAGT
>JBEKYF010000171.1:0-7027 GCA_049511255.1 Terriglobales bacterium
CCTCCTATGGTGTTAGCGCGACGGTGGCAGATCGCTGGACCATGCGTCCGCAGCAATCAGCCATTTCTTTCCTACGCGGCTCCACACAGTAAGATACTTGCCGTGATCTTCTTTTCTCGTTCCGTCATTCACTGGCAGGTTCATGCGATACGTGCCCACGTCCCAGGCAACGGGCCCCTGTTGCTTGATATAAGTGACGTCAAAGGCAAGGTCGGACACACCATGGCCGAGCGGCCCCTTCAGATACTCTCGAATCGAATCGCGTCCGTGAACTGCTGGGTGGTGTGGAGGAAGGTAAACGGCGTCGGCGGCATAGGCAGCAACTACTTCGTCCAACTCCCCTGCATTCCAATGGCGGGCCCAATCATTGCCGATCTGGCGGATCATGCCAGCCGCATCGACGGCTCTGGTTTGGGCAATCGTGTGGTTTCGTTTCGTTCTAGCGCCTTGGGTGCGCTTCTTCGCAGTCCTTTGCATGGTAACCCTCCTTCCTCTCTTTTCAGACGCCCGGCCCTCGGGCCGCGTGTTCATTCCCGTACAGGTCAGCGCCGCTGATTAGCCAGCAGCTCTATTACGCTGGCTACCGCCGGCTTGCGAGGACGGATTTCCTCGTTGTGGCAAGCAACAACAATGACTGCTCCGATGAGAGTGAGAACCAGACTTTGCCAATGCTGCCATGCGCACCACCAAGCGATCTTGCAATTCTCTACCCGCTATGAAAGCCAGCGTAAAGGAGCGCTGGGTCCCTCCCACTCAAGCCGCAGGAGCAGTTTCAAACTCGTTCGTAGCAGCTGTGGACAGCTCAAATTTCAGCACTCCCGCTTCTAATTCGACGACTGCGCGCTCCGGCATCACCTCTGTCGCAAGGTCGACGACTTCCAGGATTTGGTGGGGATACGAGCCGGTCTGCTCGATTGTTTTGCCCGCGGCTTTCATCCCAGTTGTCTCTTTCTTACCTGAGATCGTGATGCGGTGCGGCTCGATACTGACTTCAAGTTCAGTCTCATCAAAGCCAACGACGTTAGCGCGAACACTAATCTTGTCTCCGGATTCCGACATGGAAACCGAAACCGGACATAGCAGTTCGCATTCTGCCCGGAGCCAGTCTTCCAAGTCGTGTCCATGCTCCCGGCCTCGAGCTTCAAACAACTCATGTGCACGGCGCGCAATAGCAAGCTGCACCTTCTGCATCTTCAGTTGGAGATCCGCAGGATTTGATGGGCTCAACCGCACGGCGGGTGGATCAGACTTGGGTTTCGATGCCCTTTGAGAATTCATATACCCTCCTTCAGATATTGCAGTGAAAGAGCATTTCTTGGTCTTTGGTCGTGACCCGGTACAGGCTAGGGCGAGCCCTTAGAGACTTCTCGCGCTTAAACCAGCACAAACATACTTCTCGCTTCATTCTCATCTCTCTACTTCGCCGACACTGTAAAAATCAACACAGCCAAGACTGCCAAGACGAAGCTTACGACCAGCGAAAATAGGGTGTGGTGTGGATGAGCGCGGGAATAGCTATCGCCGGACCTGCTAAAATGCATCACGGTCTTCATGATCAACCTCCTACTATGATCAGGCAGCAGACCGGTTTTCAATCTCTCACTTACAATTCGTTACCTACATATTAAGCCTTTCGATGCGATGTTGCAGTGATATTCGACTACCTCGTTTCTAGCGCTGGTACACGCCTTCACCCGGACTGGCAGTGACCGCTGTAACTCTGCGCAGCCGGTTGCCCGGATCACAGCATAGCTACCATTCCGGGGATGGTTTTCAGGCTCGAGCACCTACCTCACTGTGAACGGTAACGCCCGTCACTGAACCGACGGCTGGCCACAAACTTCATCTTGCCGTCCTCGACGTCTACCACTACGTGATCGCCGTGGCGCACTTCGTCATGCAGAATTCTCACGGCCAGCGGGTCCTGCACGAGCCGTTGGATAGAGCGCTTCAAGGGCCGCGCGCCAAAATTGGGATCGTACCCATCACGCAGCAGCAGTTGCTTGGCGGAATCCGTCAGTTCCAAGGTGACTTGGCGCTCGGCCAATAGGCACCGGACCTCCTCCAGCCGCAGGTCGATAATCTTGGTCAGCTCCTCTGTGCCCAGCGGGTTGAAGATGATGAAGTCGTCCACGCGGTTGAGGAATTCAGGCTTGAAGTGTACCCGCAGCGCATTCATCACTTGCTTGCGCGCTTGCTCGGAATCCTCTTGCGTGCGCAACCACTCGGCAGTGAGCTGCGCCGAGTTGATGTTGGAGGTCATGATGAGAACGGTATTGCGGAAGTCCACGGTACGGCCCTTCCCATCGGTGAGGCGGCCGTCATCCATGATCTGCAGCAGGATGTTGAATACATCCGGATGGGCTTTCTCGATCTCGTCGAAAAGCACGACGGCGTAAGGACGGCGGCGCACCGCCTCGGTGAGTTGGCCGCCTTCCTCGTAGCCTACGTATCCCGGCGGTGCGCCGATCAGCCGCGATACCGCATACTTCTCCATGTATTCCGACATGTCGATGCGTACCAGGGCGCGCTCATCGTCAAAGAGAAACTCGGCCAGGGCGCGCGCTAGTTCGGTCTTGCCCACTCCCGTCGGCCCCAGGAAGATGAAAGAGCCGATGGGACGCTTGGGATCGGAGAGCCCGGTACGGGCACGGCGGATGGCGTCGGCAATCCGCTCCAAGGCCGGATCCTGGCCGATCACGCGGCGGCGCAGCCGGTCTTCCATTTCGACCAATTTCTTCACCTCGCCTTCCAGCATCCTGGACACAGGAATGCCGGTCCACTTAGAGACGATGTCCGCGATTTCGTCTTCATCCACTTCTTCCTTGAGCATGCGCGAGCTGCGCCGCCGGTCGAGTTTGGACTGAAGCTTGTGGAGGTCCTGCTCAGCCTGACGAATCGCGCCATGACCGCTACTGCCCGCCTTCGGCGAGCCGGCATCGTGCGGCTCTGCCCGCTCCTGCAACTTCAGTTGCTGGATCGTCTGCCGGAGTTCGTGCACCCGTCTGATCGCTTCCTTCTCTTTCGTCCAGCGGGCCTTCAGGGCATTGATTTGTCTCTGGACTGCGGCCAGGTCATTTTCCAGGTTGCGCAACCTACCCCGCGAGTTGGCATTCTCTTCTCTTTCGAGTGCGTGCTTCTCGATCAACAATTGCGTGGCGCGCCGCTCGAGCTGGTCGATGTCCACCGGCACGGAATCGATCTGCATGCGCAGGGCGGCGGCGGCCTCGTCCACTAAGTCGATGGCCTTGTCCGGCAAGAAGCGATCAGCGATGTAGCGGTGCGAGAGCATGGCTGCGGCTACGAGGGCTGAGTCCTTGATGCGAACGCCATGGTGCAGTTCATAACGTTCTTGCAGGCCGCGCAGAATGGCGATGGTGTCCGCCACACTGGGCTCGGCCACGAAGACAGTCTGGAAGCGACGTTCGAGCGCCGGGTCTTTCTCGATGTGCTTGCGGTACTCGCTCAGGGTGGTGGCGCCTATGGCTCGCAACTCCCCGCGCGCCAGCGCCGGCTTCAACATATTGGAGGCGTCGATCGCGCCGTCCGCCGCTCCCGCCCCAACCAGCGTGTGCATCTCGTCGATGAACGTGATGATCTGCCCCTGCGAGTCCTCGATCTCCCGCAGCAGCGCCTTTAAGCGATCTTCAAACTCGCCGCGGTACTTGGTGCCGGCCACCATCGCACCCAGATCCAGGGCTACCAGACGCTTGGTCTTGAGCGGTTCCGGGACATCGGCGCAGACGATGCGCTGCGTCAGACCTTCGACGATGGCAGTCTTGCCCACGCCGGGCTCGCCAATCAGCACGGGATTGTTCTTGGTGCGGCGCAATAGCACTTGAATCACGCGCCGGATTTCGTCATCGCGACCGATCACCGGGTCGAGCTTGCCGCGGCGCGCCAAGTCGGTAAGATCGCGGGCATAAAGCTCAAGCGTTCCAGATTTGGTTTCCGAGGTTGGGCCGGCGGCCTGGTGGTGGCTGCGAACGGTGGTTAGCGCTATTAAGATGGCATTGCGATCGGCGCCATGTCGCGCCAGCAGGGCTTGGGCGGGATCGCTTTCCAGATCCATGATGGCCAAGAGCAGGTGTTCGGTGGAGACGTGCTCATCGTCGAGGTCGGCTGCCTCCTGAAAAGCTTGCTCGAGCACTGCGCTGGCGGCCGAGGAGGGCTCAGCCTTCAAGACGCCGCCGGCCCAAAGCGCTGGCAGGCCGTCGATCTGGCGCCGTGCCTCTGCCAGCGCTGCCTGGCTGTCAACGCCAATCTTGCTCAGTACCGGTACCACCATGCCTTCGCGGTCCGCCAGGAGGCTGGCGAGCAGATGAAGGGGCATTAGTTCGGGGTTGCCGCGCTTGGAAGCCAGATAGTTGGCGGCTTGCACCGCCTCCTTCGCCTTGGACGTCAGTTTGTCCCAACTCGCGATAATCGGCATGTTGTTCGCCCCACACGGGCCGCACAACTGGCGGCAGCCGGGGAGTGATGGAAAGCCCCGCGTTCTCTGCAAGGAATCTAGGTGCTATCGCTTGAAAGCGCCTCCGCAAACCGCCGCCATTTCCTACTCAAACGATACACGCGATCGAATACCTGGCACTGTGACCATGCACACGAGGGCCTGTGATGGCAGTCAGGACGAGCCGAACTCCAGCCGCTTGGAAGTCCTGCTGCGCTTGGAGCACGCGAGTAAGATGAGAGCTGCGAGAACCTATGGCAGAGCGATTCACCGAGCTCCTGCGCCAAAAAGCGGCTGGAATTTGGGAGGCACAACACCAACACCCGTTTGTACGGGGCATTGGCGATGGAACGCTAAGTCTGGAGAGATTCAAGTTCTGGCTGCGACAGGATTATGTGTTTCTCATCGAGTACGCACGCCTTCTGGCTCTGGCCGCCGCGCGCAGTCCGGACCTGGAGACGATGACCCGCTTCGCCACTCTGCTCAAGGAAACCGTGGAAACCGAGATGAACCTCCACCGAGCCTACGCCGCCGAGTTCGGGATCAGCCGCGAAAAACTGGAGCGAGAACCGCCTGCGCCCACCACTCGGGGCTACAGCGATTTCTTGTTGCGAGTAGCAGCGACGGGCGATTTCGCCGAGTTGGCGGCAGCGTTGTTACCGTGCATGTGGGCTTTCAGCGAAATCGGCCAGCGCCTGGCGGCGCAGCCCGCCCCCAGCGGAAAACGTTATGCCAAGTGGATCGCGATGTACAGCTCCAGAGAATTTGCCGAACTGGCCGAATGGTGCTGCGATCTGCTCGATAGTCTTGCTGCAGGACTGCCGGAGCGCGACTTGCGGAAGCTGGAGGCCGCGTTTCTCACCAGCAGTCGCTATGAGTGGCAGTTCTGGGAGATGGCTTGGAAGATGGAACGGTGGCCGATATGACGGGCTCGGTTTCGCAACGGGAAGGCAGGTCACGCATGAAGATTCCTCGCGTTCTGATCATCGCAGGATCCGATTCCGGCGGTGGGGCCGGTATTCAGGCCGACTTGAAAACGGTCTCGGCCTTAGGCGCCTTTGGCATGACCGCAATTACCGCTCTCACGGCACAAAATACGACCGGAGTCTACGGGGTATTGGAGATCGAGCCGAAGTTCGTGGTGAAGCAGATCGAAGTCTGCGTAAGCGACATCGGCTGCGATGCGATAAAGACGGGAATGCTCGCGAGCACCGCAATCATCGACGCGGTTGCAGCCACAATTTCCAGCTACAAGTTAGGACCGCTGGTCGTGGACCCGGTGATGATCGCCAAGAGTGGCGCCCCGCTGCTGAAGCCCGACGCCATCGCGGCTCTCAAGAACAAATTGCTGCCACTGGCCGCCGTGGTCACACCCAACCTGCATGAAGCCGGGGCACTCACAGGACGCGAAATCAAAACTCTTGCACAAATGAAAGAAGCCGCGCGGGCAATCCGCGACCTTGGACCAGAAAATGTCGTCATCAAGGCTGGCCATCTGGAAAACATAGCCGCCGACCTTCTCTATGACGGCCGTGAATTCACTGAGTTTCGCGCTGAACGTATCGACACCAAGAACACGCACGGTACCGGTTGCATCTTCGCTTCGGCGATTGCGGCCAATCTGGCCCGCAAGAAAACAGTTCGAGAAAGCGTAACCGCCGCTAAGGATTTCATCACAGCGGCAATCCGTGCCGGCCTCGCGATTGGGAAGGGTTACGGGCCTGCCGATCCAATGGCCGTGCTGTACCGCAGGGCAGGATTGGACGGCCGAGTGGCAGGCACGCTTCCACGCTGAGGGGTGTCCTTCGTTTTGCGGCCTTCGAAAAGGCTTTTCTTATGCGATGGCTGCGCGTTCCATTCAGCACTGTGGCCCAAGGCTCCCACGAGGGCCGGTAAACGTCGGCCCGTTGAGTCGCACTACACCCTTTGAGGCTACGCGGAGCTTCTTCTCATTGTTCAGGAATGCTGGCCCGTGATAGAGGACTTCTCACTCGCATGAGGGGCTCTATTCTTCAAAGCAGGGGCCGCCATCGTGACCATGCTTCTGGTGATCTTTGATTGTGCGACTCAGATGGGAACACGCGACCTGCAGGGAGCATCTTTCCTGCTCGGTGAGGTCCGGATTCTCGAGCGCGGTAAGAATGTCATCGAATTCCGCTTCCAGTTCCTCAAGCTCTGCACAAAGCATGCGACCTCCGTTTCCTCCTGAATCCGTCAAGAAGCTGACTACCAAATAGACTTGGCAAGGCACTCGGCTGCTCTGATCAAGAGATGATCGGCCGATTACGCAACGGCTCTCGCCATGAGTTCCTTTCTTCCCAAGCCTAAAATGCCGTGTTTCTTTCCTACTTTCTTGAACGCTTCGATGGCGGCGTCCAAATGATGTTTCTCGTGAGCCGCGGAGAGTTGCGTCCGAATGCGGGCTTGCCCCTTGGGCACGACCGGGAAGAAGAATCCAATTGCGTAAACGCCCTCGTCAAAGAGATCGCGGGCAAAGTCTTGTGCCAGTTTGGCGTCGTAGAACATGACCGGCACGATCGGGGTATCCCCTTCCTTCAGATCGAAACCAGCCTCTTT
>JBEKYF010000172.1:0-3827 GCA_049511255.1 Terriglobales bacterium
ATGGGCGAACTGGCCGTGAACACTGGCATTTGGCCTCTGTACGAGATCGAATGTGGCAAGCTGTCGCTCTACGGCAAGACCAAGGATATTGCGAACGGCAGATTCAAGCGTCTTCCGGTTCGCGATTACTTGCTCAAGCAGGGAAGGTTCGCGCACTTTATCGATGAAGACATCGAATTCTTCCAGAGCAAGATCGACGAGATGTGGGACAAATGGCTGGTGCCGGGGGTCATTCCGCTCCAGAAAGAGATCGAAGCTGTTACCCCGCCCTCCCTATAAGGGGGCGGGTTGTTCTTTTTGCTTCCACCACTCCTGGCAGAATAGGAGTCAATTTGCAATGCAGCAAGATTGACGAGATGTGGTACAAATGGCTGGTGCCGGGAATCATTCCGCTCCAGAGAGAAATCGGAGCTGATACCCCGCCCGCCCTATAAAGGGGGGTGGGGTTTTCATTTGCCCGGACGATTTCCGGCAAGGAGTGCTAAGCGAGAAGAAGAGAAGACCAATTCTGACAATTTCCCAGGAGGATGCCAATGGCCACGAATGTGACCTCCTTAGTTCCCACAGAACCCAAGATTGTCAACCGCTGGCTTCAAATGTGCGCCAGCATAATCGCGATGATGGCCATCGCGAATCTGCAATATGCCTGGACGCTTTTCACTAAACCCTTAACCTTAAGCCTGCACGCGACTTTGGCCGCGGTGCAAATTGCATTTGCCGCATTCATCTTGTGTGAAACCTGGCTGGTTCCCTTTGAGGGCTATCTCGTCGATCGCCTCGGACCTCGCTTGGTGATCGGCATCGGCGGCCTGCTGGTGGGCGCGGGCTGGATAGGTTCCGGCTACTCCTACACGACAACCGGACTTTACATCTGGTACGCGATCGGTGGAATTGGCGCCGGCGCCGTTTATGGCGGCTGCACCGGCAACGTGCTGAAATGGTTCCCCGACCACCGCGGACTTTGCGCGGGCATTGTGTCCGGCGCCTATGGCATCGGCACCGCGATAACCGTCGCTCCAATCGAGAAAATGATCCATGCTTCCGGCTATCGGCATGCGTTCATCTTTTGGGGCATCGCGCAGGGCATCATTGTGACCGTTGCGGCCATGTTTATGGTGGCGCCACCGAAAGGGTGGCTGCCAAAAGCGTGGAAACCTGTCGCCAGAGTCCATCAAGCCACTGTTGATATGACTTGGTGGGAGATGCTGAAGCAACCATCTTTTTACCTTATATACGTCATGATGACGTTGGTGGCGTTCGGCGGCCTGGTCGTCACTTCGCAGCTCAAGGAAATTGCCACTTTTTACAAAGTGGACAAGGTCATCGTTGCCTGGGGCCTCTCGGCCGCAATTCTGGCGATCCAGTTGAACCGCATCGTAAATGGCGTGACCCGTCCTCTGTGGGGCTGGATCTCCGATCACATTGGCCGAGAGAACGCCATGTTCACCGCTTTCCTGATCGAGGGCCTTGCGGTATGGGCATGGTTGCAGACCGCCAGCCGGCCTGTGATGTTCATCCTGTTGTCCAGCCTCGTCTTCTTTGCCTGGGGCGAGATTTTCTCGCTGTTCCCCTCCCTCACGGCCGACCTTTACGGCAGGAGATGGGCCACAACGAACTACGGCATCGTCTATACCGCGAAAGGTACAGCATCCATTTTTGCCGCTCCGGTCGCTGCGTACGTGATGGTGAAGACGGGTTCCTGGATCCCGGTGTTCTACGTCATGATCGCCTGCGACATCGTCGCCGCCTTCATGGCATTGCTGTGGCTGAAACCAGTGGCGACGCGCGCCATCGCCAAAGCCGAGGCAATGGCGGTGCCAGCGGCATCGGCGCAAGCCCCCAAAACCAAAGAGGCGACGGACGAGAAACATCCGACGGGTATTAGTCGGTAGTCATTAGCGTGAAGCGCGGTAAGGAGAGAAGGCACGAGGCGGTTGGGCCGCGGCCGCATAAAACCCGAGCCCACTCCGGTGCTAGCTCTCCAGCGGCCCACTTTTCGAAAATCGAAACGCAGGACATCCTCGTTTTCTTCTCTGCCAAGACTGAGAGCAACGCACGCTATCCTTGCCCGCCGCAAATGCGGGCCACCTCGCCTTAAGAATTCCTAGGGAAGCTGCGAGAAATGCAGGGGGCCCGGCCTTTTGCCGTCGAGCGGCGGCTGAGTGAGTGTCCTCACTCTTGGCATGGCCGGGCCCCAATTTGCGGTATTCAGTTTTTGGTGCCTCCCAAATTATTATTAGACCCTTCTGACTCGGCTGTCGGTGATCTTTATCACGAATGCACGGTCAATTTGCCGTCGATCCTAGACCTCCGTCCAGTACCTGCAATCAGTGACAAACCACTCCGCTATCTAAAGCTGGCAGATGCGCATCCATAGTGAGTACCGGTCACAGTGTTGCAAGTCAGTCTCAGTTTTCTATGAACCTGCACTGCATCGTTGTGGGTTGATGACTTGGCACTACGCGATCCGTAGGAGCGCTGAAAATCGAACACGCCGGCCGGTAACCGCCAGCAGGGAGTGACTTCAATCACAGCTTTGAGTGAGGAAGGGCACTGCGGCACCTTCCCAGAACAGCAGAAAATGGGTCTCGCGGAAATTTTGGGGCGTGTGCGGTTCCGGGCAATCGGAATCGCTTGAGTTTTGTCCCCAGGTCAGCTCCCCGCGATTGACCCCAAGGGCACCGGCATCAAGGAGGATTCAAAATGGCATCAAACACTCTCACCATCACCGATAATCGCACCGCCACAAACTACAACCTGCCGATTGAAAACGGCACAATCCGGGCCATGGACTTGCGGAAGATCAAGACCGGCCCCGACGATTTTGGGCTCATGACCTACGATCCCGCGTTCATGAATACTGCGTCCTGCCGCAGCAGCATCACCTTTATTGACGGCGACAAGGGCATCCTTCGCTACCGAGGCTACCCCATCGAAGTGCTGGCGGAACACTGCACTTTCCTGGAGGTTGCCTACCTGCTGCTGTTCGGCGATCTGCCCGCTCCCGAGGATCTGAAAAACTGGATCAACGAGATCACCCATCACACCATGCTGCATGAAAACACGAAACAGTTCATGGAGGGCTTTCGCCACGATGCCCACCCAATGGCCATGCTGGTGAGCACGGTGGCAGCCTTGTCCGCCATCTATCCCGAGGCTAGAGAGATTCACGATCCCGCCAACCGGCTGCACCAGATCAAACGGCTGATTGGCAAGATGCCGTCCATCGCGGCCATGTCGTATCGGCACAGTCTCGGCTACCCGTATGTGTATCCGGACAACGATCTCACCTATCCCGAAAATTTCATGAACATGTTGTGGAGGATGGTGGAGCCGAAGTACGTGGCCAATCCTGTGTTAGCCCGCGCGTTGGACATTCTTTTCATTCTGCATGCCGACCACGAGCAGAACTGCAGCACCAACGCCATGCGGGCCGTGGGCAGCGCCCAGACCGATCCGTATCTGTCAACCGCAGCCGCAGCTGCTGCTTTGGCCGGACCTCTGCACGGCGGCGCCAACG
Organism: Terriglobales bacterium; assembly: GCA_049511255.1. Classification (GTDB taxonomy): domain Bacteria; phylum Acidobacteriota; class Terriglobia; order Terriglobales; family Acidobacteriaceae; genus Acidiflorens. The sequence continues at coordinate 3,521 of JBEKYF010000172.1, forward strand.
AAGCCGTTCTGGTGATGCTCGACGAAATCGGCTCCAAGGCGAATGTCCCTGCCTACATCAAGAAAATCAAGGAAGGCAAGGGCAAGCTGATGGGCTTTGGCCACCGCGTCTATAAGAACTACGATCCGCGCGCCAAGATCATCAAGTGGACGGCCGAGAAAGTATTCGCAGTCACGGGCGGAAACCCCAAACTTGACATCGCGCTGGAACTGGAGCGGATCGCCCTTGAGGATGAATATTTCGTCACGCGCAAACTGTATCCCAACGTAGACTTTTACTCGGGAATCATCTATCAGGCCATGGGCTT
>JBEKYF010000173.1:0-3778 GCA_049511255.1 Terriglobales bacterium
CGACATGGCCAGGAAGTCGCCTGTGATCATCACAATGACCATCAGCATGGGCGTCAACACCGCGTGTCCGGTTATGACGAGGCCAATTGCCAGCAAAAGCACCTGCACGATCTTCTTGAGGATGGAGTTCATCGTGTAGGTAAGAATGCGCTGAAAGGTGATCCTACCCTCCTTTACCGCAGCGACGATACCGCCAAGCCCAGCCTCCGTCAGCACAATACCGGCTGCCGATTTGGCGACATCGGTTGCGGTCGATACGGCAATCCCCATCTGTGCCTGACGAAGCGCCGGGGCATCGTTGGCGCCATCCCCGCACATTCCGACCGTATGCCCGTTCTTCTGGAAAACCTTGACCAGGTTAAATTTTCCTTCGGGAAGAATACTTGCGAATACCGCGAAATCCTTTGGCTTTACGCCATCGGGAATCGCTCCGGGCGGGCAAACGGCCCCATCCAATCCCACTGCATGGGCAACGATTGCTGCCGTAGCCGGAGCGTCACCCGTCACCATGACCGTTCGCACGCCAAGGGTCTTGAGCTCCGAGATCAAAGAGATCGAGTCCATACGGGGCGGGTCACTGAGTGCAATGAGACCCATAAGCTTCAGCGATGTTGGAATCCCCGCAGCTACTGCCAAGACCCTGAAGCCTTGCTTTTCAAGTTCATCGGCTAAACCGGCCGCGGTGGGTGACGGCGCGGTGAGGCTCGCCACTACCGTGAAGGCTCCCTTGACGATGCGCTCCACGCCACCCTTCGCGTCGGTTGCTGTTGCTTCTGACGTTTTCTTGGCCGGGTCGAATGGCACAAACGTGATTAGCTTTGGCAGATCCGATGCTGGCTTGTGCGTGGAGGCAGAGCGAATCGCCGCATCCACCGCGTCATCGCCACCCTCAGAACTGGCGAGGGCCGCCATGCCGAGAATGTGGGCTTCGTCGAACCCGGGCATCGGTTTAACGCTGGTTACGGAAAGTTCATTGCGGGTTAGGGTTCCGGTTTTGTCCGAGCACAAGACATCGATCGTGGCAGCTTCATCTACAGCGGAGAGCCGCGTGGGCAGGACGCCCAGCTTCGCCAGAGATCGCGCTCCAAGTGCCGCCGCCAGCGTGAATGTTGCCGGCAATGCCACGGGTATTGCCGCGAGAACCGACGTGAGCAACAGCGGGATGATCTCACTCCACGGCATCGCATGAAAATAGGCATACGCTCCGATCAGAAGGATGACGACGCCGTTGAAAATAGCCAGATTACGCACGATGCGCAGCACAGCTTTCTGCTGCGAACTTGCAGCGCGCGCGGTGCGCACGAGTTCTGCCGTACGGCCAAATTTGGTATGAACGCCAGTGGCTGTTACCACTGCCGTTGCTTCACCACGCCGCACCAGCGCTCCCGCATAGGTATTAACGCCTGCACCAGCCTCAATGGGCAGAGATTCGCCTGTAAGCATGGATTGATCGAGCAGGACAGATCCCCCGATCAAATGCACATCCGCCGCAACCACGCCGCCGAGTGACAACTTCACGAGATCGCCACGCACCAACTCCTTAGCCGGTACCGTCTTCCACACCCCATCGCGCTCCACGGAGGCATTCAAGGCGAGACGCGAGTTCAAGGCCTTTAAGGTAGCCTGGGCGCGACCCTCCTGGAAATAGGCTAGTGCTGCGTTGAAGACCAGCAGGCCCGCAATGACCGCAGCCTCGGCATATTTATGCAGCACGACTTGAAGCACAATCGACGCTTCGAGCAACCATGGGACGGGCGCCCAGAATTTGGCCAATGCGTTTCGAAGTGGATGAGCGGACACATCGGGCATTGCATTGGGCCCGTCTTTTTGAAGACGACTATGTGCTTCAGCGCTCGCGAGCCCGTTCGAGGCGACGTTCTGAACCGGCTTTGCGGGCGGGTTCGATGGTGCGACTTCGACATTTGCAGCCATAATTCGCTATCTGGAACGCTGTATCCGCTACCACGATTCTTGGAAAGCAATCGGCCCTAAGCCCAATACTATCCTGCCTCCGTCCCGCTAAATAAGCCTTCGACTGTAAATGTGCCTGATCCAGAACAGGTACAGGATTCCGTGGTTCTTGCCGAACGACTGAATCTCAACCGTTTCGATCCAGACTATTATCCTTTGCAACTGGGCAATCATGTTTTAGGAGAGGTAGGGGAGGTTTCTACGCCACGCGTCTTTACCACGATCTGCGACAGATAACAGGTTATGTCTAATACCGTAGACGTCAGTCTGGAAGCATCGAAGACCAAAGCGAGCTATTCTGTCGCCTATGGCTGCAATCCTGAAAACATTCGAGTCTTAATTCAGCGTGACCTTGACCAGATGCGGACTGAAGATGTCTCTGCGGATGAGCTGCGTCAAGCCAAAGCTCTGATTCTACGACAGATCCCTTTGAGCGAGTCGAGTGAGGATGCGGTAGCCGAAGGACTTCTCAGACGGGCAGAGATTGGCCTCCCTCTGGACGAACCTATACGGGCAGCGAAGCAATACTTTGAACTCAACGCCGACGAAGTGAAAGCCGCATTTTCCAGGCAGATACGTACCGGCGATTTTGTTCAGGTCATCCGTGGCCCCGTAGCCCGCTAGGTCACGAACGAGGAATGACCGTGCGCAGCGCCATCGATAAGTTCCGAACTGTAAGAACTGTAAGCACATTGCGCAGATCGTCCTGACCCGCAACCGGATACCTTGTGCCGCCAATGCTGCCGAGTATGAGATGTCCGAACGGAAGATTTTGCAGTTGCTTCGCAAGGCATTTCTCGAAAAAGCGTGGTGAGTCGTGTCATGGAGTACGGAAGAATTGTGAGGACCAAGGTGCGGTTCGAGCATCGGCTCGTGCGCCTCGAACCAGACTCATTTGATGTTCATTGAGGTTGCAGAAGAGCTTTGATTTCCCGCTCAAAAACCGATGTATCCGTCGCGCCAATGTGCTTGGCTTCGATGCGGCCATTGCGGTCTATTAGGAACGCGATCGGCAAGCCAAGAACTCCCCCGTACAGTTCGCCAATATTCGCGTTGCCCATGGCAACCGGATAGTTCATGTGGAAACGATGGTAGAAGTCGAGGACGGGCTCCGGTCCGTCGTCCATGGAAATGCCGATGATCTGTAAGCCTTGGTCTCGATATTTGTTCTGCAATTCCACAAAACGCGGAATCTCCTCCCGGCACGGGTCACACCAGGTTGCCCAGAAGTCCAGGAGAACTACTTTGCCCCGGTAGGCGGAGAGATCGAGCGTTTGTCCCGTCAATTCGGGAAGCGAGAATTCCGGAGCCAGCGGATGCCCGGCGATATTCGTAATATCGGTGCCCGAGGATATACCACGATGCCGGTTCAGGAAAAACAGTCCCATCGCGACTGCGATGGCCGCGGTGGCGATCAGAATCTTCTTTCCCAGTGTTGTCCTTGATCGAAGCAGCGTCGCCGGCACTATTCTCCCTTGGCAATCGGATAGCCTTTATCCACCCAGTTCGCACCGAAATTGTCAGGAATATAAAGCACCTTCACGTTGGTGAAACCCATCGCACGCAATGCGTCGTCGGCAGGCTTGACGTTCGGACAATGGCTCCATGGGCAACATCCGCAGTAGATAACGATGAACTTGCGTCGGGGCAGAGCCTCCACACGTTTACGCAGTTGCTGTATACCGATCTCGCTAGAAGCAGGGCCGATGTACTCGGAACCAGGGATATGCGCCTGCTCGTAAAGAACGTGGGACCCCACATGGATCATGAGCGGCTTTTCTCCCTTGGGGGACTGAAGGATCTTGAC
>JBEKYF010000174.1:0-3279 GCA_049511255.1 Terriglobales bacterium
GATAGTGCCGGGGGAACCGGACCTAAACCCATTGAACTGGTGGCAGCCGGACTTGCAGGTTGCACAGCCTTCGACGTGATCACGATTCTCCGCCAGAAATACCATCAGAAAGTCACCGGCTACGAAGTGCGGGTGGAAGCTGACCAGGCGGAGCGCCCGCCGCAGGTGTTCACGGCGGTTCGGATTCATCACGTCGTTCGGGGTTTTGACATTGACGCTTCGGCAATCGAGGAGGCGATCCGCTTGTCGGAGGAGAAATATTGTTCAGTCGGGGCGATGGTGCAAAAGACGGCCAGCTTCCACACCACGTTTGAAATCGTCGCCGAAAAGACTGATTGGCTGAATCCAGCGGAGCCAGCCGCAACCCAGGCTTAAGAGATTGTTGATGCAACAGCTTCTACACCAACTTGGTGATCGAGGTCACGGCCTGAGTCTTGGTCCTGAGAGCAGGATAAAAAGACGATTCCAACTCTTTTCTCGATTGGGTCTTGTCCCTATGCGCATCTATATTGCTGCTCGCCGTTCTTTTCCGATTCTGCAGTTAGCTGTCGTTGTCCTTTGTGTCACTGGGACGATGTCTTCCCAAGCGCCGCCGGAGGCCTCCCCTCTTTCGTTACAGCAAGCGGCGAGCATAGCTCTGGAGAAGAATCCGCTACGCAAAGCGGCGGTCGCGGATACCAAGGCGGCCTCGGCAGGAGTGCGCGAGGCGCAGTCATTCCTCATGCCGCATGTGACGTTCTCGGAACTCGGCACCCGGGGTAACGATCCGATATACGTATTTGGCACCAAGCTTCGGCAGCAGCGTTTCACGACAAGCGACTTCGAGTTGAACCAGTTGAACACGCCACGGCCGTTCGGGAACTTCACCACGCGTTTTGGCGGAACCTGGAACCTGTTCGATTCCTTGGCTAGCTGGCATGGAGTCAGTCGCGCCACGGAGATGAATCATGCTGCCGTCCATCAACTGGAGCGTACCGATCAGGAGACTTTGTTCCGCGTAGTGCAGTCCTACTACGGCTTGTTGCTCGCGACCAAGCAAGTGGAAGTAGCAGATCAGGCGGAGCAAACGGCCAAGTCGATCATGGAACGCAGCCAGGCGAGGTTCGACAGCGGGGTGGTGGTAGAGTCGGACCTGCTGAGCGCGAAGGTCCGCCTAGCGAGCCGCGAACAAGAACTCATTCGCGCGAGAAACAATCTGGAACTCGCCCGAGCCCAACTGAATACCGCGATGGGTATTCCTGTGGATGCTTTATATCAGCCAGCAGACCCGCTTGGCGAACGGAATCTCGCGTTTCCCACGCTCGCTGACGTGGAGCAGAAAGCACTCACGAGCCGGCCAGATCTGAAGCGGATTGAATCCGAGCAGTCCGCACAACAACTGAGTGTGGCGATCGCCAAGTCATCGTTCGGTCCGCGCCTGAACGCTTTTGCCGGTTGGGAGATGGACAATCCCACGCTGCTGGCTGGTGGCGGCGGTAATAACTGGCTCGGGGGCGTCGAACTGCAGTTTGACCTCTTCGAGGGTGGAGCGAAACGGGCCGCTCTGTCGCGGGAACGGGCAATCGCTGAAAAGATGGCGGCATTGAAGCAGGCGGCCAATGACGCCGTGCGAATGGAGGTGCGCCAAGCCTACTACGATCTCGATTCCAACCGCCAGCAGGTAGGAGTGGCACGCACGACAATTGCCCAGGCACAAGAGAGTCTCCGCATCAACCAGGATCGCTATGAGGGCGGCCTGATTACAATTACCGACCTTCTGGGCGCGGAGGAGGCGGCGCGCCGCAGCCAGACCGACTACTGGCAGGCGGTATATCAGTTTCACATCAGCTCCGCCAATCTGGAGTTGGCGAGTGGGACTTTGAATCTGCAATCACCGGCGGTTAATCCATGAATCTGATTTCTACTGCGAAACAAAGAAACCGAATGAAACTCGCGTCCGTGGTGACAGCGGGTCTCCTTTTGCTCGCTCTTGCGACCATGGTAGCAACCATGGCGGGCTGCTCAAGCGAGCGTAAAACCGCCAGCGCTGCGCCGGAGACGGTAAGCAATGTGTCGGTGTTGTCTGTGCAACCGGCGAACGTTCTGGACCTGGCGGAGGCCGTTGGGACGCTGCGCGCGGCGCAGACGAGCCAACTAGCCGGCCAGATGATGGCGAACATCGTCGAGATTCGGGTACACGAAGGAGACCGGATCCAGCGCGGACAGGTGTTGGCCGTCCTCGACGAAGCCCAGCCGCGCGCGGCTCTCGACCGCGCGACGGCGGCGGATCTCGCATCGCAGCAGGGAATCACAGCAGCCGACTCCGACCTTGCCTTGGCGGAAGCCACCTTCAAGCGGTATCAGACCTTGTACGAGAAGAAGTCGGTCAGCCCGCAAGAGTTCGACGAAGTAAAGGCCCGTTACCAGGCGGCGGAGGCGCGCCGCGACATGGCCCGTTCCGGGCAGACGCAGGCGAAGGCGGCCGTCCAACAGGCACGCACCGCTCTCGGGTACACCCGTATCCTGGCTCCGTTCGATGGCCTTGTGACTGAGAAGAAAGCGGATGTCGGCGCGCTCGTCAGCCCCGGGATGCCAATCTTTACCGTGGAGGACCTCCACCGCTACCGGTTGGAGGCCACCATCAACGAGACCGATCTGCGGTACGTCCGCATGGGACAGCAGGTTCCCGTCATCATCGATGCGGTGGGCGATAGAGAGCTCAAAGGACGGGTTGTCGAGATCGTTCCCGCGGCAGACGCAGCGAGCCGCAGCTTCCTGGTGAAGATCGAAGTACCCCCCGACCCGGCTCTCCGCTCGGGGCTTTTTGGCCGAGCGCAGTTCACGCGCGGGGAGAGGTCATCTCTTCTTATCCCGCAAAGCGCAGTCGTGGAGCGCGGGCAATTGCAGGGAATCTACGTGCTTGATCAGAACAAGATTGCCAACTTGCGGTATATCACACTCGGTAAACCATCGGGAGGACAAGTAGAAGTTCTCGCGGGCCTGCAAGCCGGTGAGACGCTCATCGCCGATCCGGGTGGCCGGGAACTCAGCGGTAAGAAGATCGAGTCGCACTAGGGAGTCATGGATGAGCACTGCTAACAGCAATTCGGGTCAGACTGGCCAGCACGCCGCCCTTGGCCTGGCGGGGCGGATCGCTCACACCTTCATCGATTCGAAACTGACTCCGCTCATCATTGTGGCCGCCCTGCTCCTGGGCGCATTCGCCATCCTCGAAACGCCGCGCGAAGAGGAGCCGCAGATCGTGGTCCCGATGCTTGACGTTTTTGTGCAGATGCCGGG
>JBEKYF010000175.1:0-3230 GCA_049511255.1 Terriglobales bacterium
CGTTGCTGATTCTCCTCAGATTGTCGTTCTAGAACCTATCAATCTTTGTCTCAGTCGCCGGAAGTGTTTCGTTCCGGTTATGCATTTCTTTCAGGGCTCAGCGGAGGTTGTCTAGCAGGTCTTTGCTCCACAGCGAATCCAACGTTTCTTCCGAGTGAGGAGGACTAAATAAAATGACGCAGAAAAGAATAAAGACGTTTGCTCTACTCGCAGCGCTCGCGGGCGTGTTGTCACTAGCAGGATGCGCCAAGAAGGTAGCCAAAGTGACGCCACCACCTCCGCCCGCACCCGCACCCGCCGCACCGACAGCCACTCTAGCCGCCAACCCCAGCGTAATTCAGCAGGGACAGGGGTCCGTACTGACGTGGCAAACCAGCAATGCCAATGAAATTACCATCGCCGGACTCGGCACGCTGCCGCCGTCCGGTTCCCAGTCGGTCACGCCGAGTGAATCCACTACCTACACTCTGGTTGCGAAGGGGCCGGGAGGAACGAAAGACGTCTCCGCCCGCGTCACGGTAAACCCGCCCATCGCCAAGGCAACACCTTCACCCACGGATCAGGATTTGTTCGCCAAGAACATCAAAGACGTTTTCTTCGACTATGACAAATCCGCTATCCGCCCCAGCGAGGTACCAACTGTCCAAAATGACGGAGCCTTCCTCTCGCAGCACCCGAGTATCAAGGCTCTCATCGAGGGCCATTGTGACGACCGCGGATCTGAGGAATACAACATCGCCCTCGGAACCAGCCGCGCGGAATCGGTGAAGAGAGCGCTGGTGCAGGAAGGAGTTCCCGCCGAGCGCATCAGGACCGTGAGCTTCGGTAAGGAAAAACCGTTCTGCACCGAGGACAACGAACCGTGCTGGCAGCAGAACAGGGTTGACCACTTCGTATTTGAACGCTGAGCAGTTGTAAGGCGAGGGCGGCTCGCTTGCGGGCCGCCTTCCGTTCTGCTGTCACTGCCGATTACCCATTACTTCCCTCGGCATAGTGAATACGAGGTTTTTGGAGAGGGAACAACTAAAATGCACAGTTAAGGAGCGAGCTATGAAATTCAACACCAAAGCTCTGGCCGTGACGTCGGGGGTCCTGTGGGGATTGGCGATGCTGGTGACGGGTCTAGGCAATTTGATCTGGGGCAACTATGGTCGGCAATTCCTCCAGACAATGTCGTCGGTCTATCCCGGCTACCATGCAACCCGCAGCGTTTCAGAAGTCGTCGTTGGGACGCTCTACGGAGTCGTAGACGGTCTCGTTGGTGGCGCTGTCTTTGCTTGGCTTTACAATCAGTTTGCCAAACTTGGCGTCTGAACAACAAGGGGCCTGCTGAAAGCGGACGCTGCTAAGATTTCCAAGTGAGTGTTCGAGAGCCAACGAATCGCGCATGCTGCTTTCGACTCGGCGCACTCTGTATTAGTTCGGGTGTGGAACAGGGGCGTCTGCCACTCGCCTGTTGCAGCGTCATTTGCTCGCAGACTCGGCCCCCCAAAGGCAATCCAGTGAGGTGTGCTCCTGGTGGAACATTCCCCAGAGATGAGTGAAAACATCGAGACGACGAGCGGGGTTGGATGGAAACCCTGGCTCTCAGATCGCGTGGCCGAATTGCGGCAACGTGAGAGCCAGGTCTTTCTGGTTTTGGCGCTGGTGATCGGCGCATTGACGGGCTTGGCGGTTGTCGCCTTCATCGTGCTGACGGAACGAATGGGGATGCGGCTGTATCCGGTGGGTGGCGCTCCGTGGCGACGCCTGCTGTTTCCGGTCGTGGGCTCGCTTGGCATCGGCTACTTGCTGTATCGCTATTTTCCCGACGCGCGAGGCAGCGGCGTGCCGCAGACCAAGGCTGCGCTGTACGCGCGCGATGGACGCATCACGCTGCGCACCGTGCTGGGCAAGTTTTTCTGCACCTCGGCAACGCTGGCCAGCGGAATCCCGCTGGGACGCGAAGGGCCTTCGGTGCAAGTGGGTGCGGGCATTGGTTCCGTGCTCGGGCGTCTCCTCGGACTGCGCACCGAGCAAGTAAAGAAACTCATCCCGGTGGGAGCAGCAGCGGCCATTGCCGCCGCGTTTAATACGCCCCTGGCGGCGGTACTGTTTTCGCTCGAGGAGATCGTGGGCGATCTCCATGCACCGGTGCTGGGCGCGGTGGTGCTGGCCTCGGCCACTTCCTGGATGGTTCTGCGCGTCCTTCTCGGCAATAGCCCCCTGTTCAAGGTCCCGCAATATCAACTGGTCCACCCGGCAGAGTTTGCGGTGTATGCGGTGCTCGGCTTGGCCGGCGGCGTGGTTTCGGCGGCGTTCACGAGGCTATTGCTGGACATGCGGGCACGCTTCCTGCGGCTTCCGCAGAAAACAGTCTGGTTCCAACCGGTGGCGGGAGGGTTGCTGGTCGGGCTGATGGGCTGGTTCGTGCCGCAGGTGATGGGCGTAGGTTATGGATTTGTCGGCGAGGCGTTGAACGGCAGGATGGCGTTCCAGTTAATGGCGCTGCTGGTGGTTCTGAAACTTTTCGCCGTTACCACCAGTTATGCTTCGGGCAACGCGGGCGGTATTTTCGGTCCCGCCCTGTTCATCGGCGCCATGTTGGGAGGTACGGTAGGGACTGTGGCGCATCGTTTGTTCCCCGCCTATACGGCGACACCGGGCGCCTACGCGCTGGTCGGGATGGGCGCGGTGTTCGCGGGGATTGTGCGCACTCCCATGACCTCGGTGCTGATGATCTTCGAGATGACGCAGGATTATGCGGTGATCGTCCCGCTGATGATTGCGAATCTGGTGAGCCTTTTCATTGCTTCACGATTGCAGCGCGAGCCCATCTACGAAGCGTTGGCAGTGCAGGATGGCATACACCTGCCTTCAGCGGAGACGCGCCGACGATATGGTCAGCGTCAGGTAGCAAGAGTGATGCAGACTGCCGGCCAGTTGCTGCCTGCCGAGATCACGGTTCGGGAAGCGCTGGAGCGGGTTCGATCGAGTGAATTGCGAACGTGGCTGGTGACGGATCGACGAGGTGTAGTTGGCGTCATCAACTTTGCGCGGTTGGAGCGAGAGCTGGGCGAAGGTGCGGACAAGAAACTTGGCGAGTTGGTGGATGCGCTGGTTTTTCCGCACGTCCATCCTGACCAAGGGCTTGATCTGGCGCTCGAACGCATGGGCGCAAACCAGATTCAAATCCTGCCGGTGGTGAGCCGTGCTGATGTCCACAAGCTGGAAGGCATCGTGACGCTGCG